>JAGAPX010000025.1 GCA_017623055.1 Phascolarctobacterium sp. | reverse complement strand
GAGTTCGTCAAAATTAAGAATAACATTTAGAACGGAGGCATTCCCTTGTCCATAGAAAAAGTTCGTGCTTATTTTAGACAATTTGATATGGAAGACCGTGTTATAGAATTTGCTACCTCCAGTGCAACTGTAGAGCTGGCTACTCAAGCCGCAGGCTGTGAACCGGCACGCATTGCTAAAACCTTATCCTTTAAAGTGGGCGAGGGGTGCGTGCTTATCGTTACTGCAGGCGATAGCAAAATAGATAACCCTAAATTTAAACACTTCTTTGGAGTTAAAGCGAAAATGCTCAGTGCGGAAGAAGTGGAGCCTATGATTGGTCATGCCATTGGTGGCGTTTGCCCCTTTGGTATTAACGAAGGTGTAAAGGTTTACTTGGACATTTCCTTGAAACGCTTTACCACTTTTTTCCCTGCTTGTGGTAGCTCTAACAGCGCCATTGAATTTACTCCAGAAGAATTAGAAAAATATTCCTGCAACTGCCAAGGTTGGGTAGACCTGTGCAAGGGATGGAATGAATAAAGGAAGTTTATTATGAGCGAAGTAAAATACGTTAAGAATGGTAAAAAATTAGGTGTGCTTGGTGGTATGGGACCTGCTGCAGCGGCAGAGTTCCTTCGTCAGTTGGCAGTGAAGTGCCCTGCAACTATCGACCAAGAGCATCCCGTTGTGTATATGATCGGTGACTGCGAAACTCCTGACCGTAGTACCGCTATCTTCGGAGCAGGGGAGAGCCCCTTGCCCAAGCTTAAAAAGAATTTATTACAGCTCTGCGAAATGGGTGCAGATGTTTTGGCTGTTCCTTGCAATACTGCTCACTACTTTATTGACCAATTTAAGGATGAACTGCCTGTTCCCTTGGTGCATATCGTTGAGGAAACTGTTTTGGCGGCTCAACGTCTTTCTCCTGAAGGTGCGTGGATGCTTTCTACTAAAGGTACCCGTGCTACTGGCATTTATCAAAAAGTAGCAGAGAAGTATAACTTCACCCTGTACATTCCTAATGAAGAACAAAGCGATAAATCTCAACAAGTTATTAACTTTGTTAAGGCTAACCAAATGGCAGAAGCTGGTGCTCTGTGTAAAGAGCTGGTAGAAGAATTATGGGCAGAGCGTGATTTGCCCGTAATGACTGCTTGCACCGAGCTTCCTCTTGGTTATGATGCTTCCGGTTTACCGCAGGAGAGGTCTGTGTCTAGTATTGGGGCGTTGGTTGAGGCGACTGTGAAAGCGCTCTATGACGAAGTAAAATAAAATTGGTATTAGTGTGTAAACGCCCCGTTCGAAAGAACGGGGCGTTTTTGTTTTCCTTGAAGTGCGCTACACTTTAGAGGTTATGCAACGAAAGAGGTTATTTCAAAACGGTAACTTGGGTTACACGCATGCGCGCTTCAATGATTTCTACCAGGTCACCGCCACTGGTTTCAACAACGTTGGCTGCGAGGATGGTTTCCATTGCTTCTTGTGCTTCTTCAGCAGTGATATCGGTGCGAGGGTCAGTTACGGTGATTACTTTAGTGTCGCCTTCGGCGGTTTTGAATACGAGTTCTAATACTTGTTCCATATAGTTGTTATTTCTCCTTTAAAATTTTATAGTTATTTTCTTTCCCACATAATGAGCTTTAAGAGTAAGCGTGCTACTCCGTGCCAAAACTTATTCCAAATGTTCATAGGCAAGTACCTTATTCTTCGACAAGCTCACTTCTGTCATTGAGCATAATGTTCACCATATTGTTCGCCATCAGTCCTGCCAAAGCATTACCTGCTTCGTACAAGCTTTCCACAGCAGAATCCTCCTTGATTTCGCTATAGGTACGGCTTTTGGTGCGAGTGCTACCATCGGCGTTCACACCGTCCTCCACGTTGATTACTAAACTGCGTTTAATGAGTTGTTGGTTAATAGTCATTTCACTTCAATCCTTTCTTACTTAAACATTTCGCTTTTGAAGTAGTAGTCGTAATACCATTGCGCCTTTTCTCGTAAGGCAGTACCACCTGGGCGCATTGCCCTATTGAAGGGCAAGTCAGGCAAGTACCATAAATCCCAACGCATCTCCTTATCGCCACTGCCTGGTCCGTAGCCATCCATAAAGGCAGCTTCGGCGTGGGTCATCACGTTGGAAAAGGTAATGTCAATTTCCAAAGCATGTGCCAAAATTGCAATTACTTGGGACATTTTTTCCAGTTGCACCGGAGTAGGGGGTTGTTCGCCAAAATCTACACGTCCGTGACCGTAGAGCCTGCCTTCCGCACAACAGCACAAGGCAATGGAAACGCTCTCCTTGTTGCGGTTGTAAGTGTGTGACTTGGTCTCAAGCAAAGTCTTACAGGTGATGTACAGCTCGCCGTCTTTACCAATGTTGAAGTGGTAATCATCGTAGGCGTCATTGTAGTTACCTGCTGTCCAGTGAAGATAAATCTTCTTGGCGTAGCCTCTTGCTTCACGAGCAAGCTTGTGCAGTTCCTTGTGAGTGATTGTTTTGGGTTTGGGGACTAGGATAATTAATCAGCTCCTTTCGTTTTTCAAGGTGTTGTTCCGCGCGGCTCTGTTTGCACCTCTCATTATATGAGTTTACATGAGCAACCCCAAACGGCAGAAATTGTAAAAAAATTTTTTTTTTTATTTTTTTCTGAATAAAACTGCCGTTTTAACTTTCTGATGTAAACTCATATAGTGAATCTTCTTTTTTCCTCTCCTTTCCCTTTTTCTTTTGTTGGTTTTCTTTTTCCCTTTCCTCTCCTTTTTTCTTCTGCCGTCAATTTTTAGCAAAATTGATAAATTTTGCATCCTTATTCTATAGTTAGTAGTAACTTAGAATTATCTAATCATCACACAAAAACAACAAGCCCCGCTCAAGCTAATGAGCGGGGCTTTTGCACTGCTTAAAACTATTTTCACTTATACTGCTTCATGGCTATTTGTAAAACTTATCGCGAATTAGCTTTACAGCCAAGTCCTTTTGGTAACCAACACCGCGTACGCTTAACTCACACAAAGTAGCGATTTGTCGTTGATTCATTTGACCATCATAATACAAATTAAGAATAAGCTTCTGTCTTGGTGAAAGCTGTTCGAACTCTTGCTTGAGTGCTAAATTGTTTAACACGTTGAGCAGATTGTCATCTTCTGCACAGCCGAAAGGGTTGGTGGTATCCACCTTAGTTTCCTTGTCCCATTGTGTGCCTTGTTGTTGCATTAACCGCACAAACTTAAAAATCAAATACTTACGGACAAGTCCTGGAAAACTGTTAAACTTATTTCCCTGATAGTTATTAACAAATTCCAAGAACCACATCCAAGCTGTGTTTTCAGCATCTTCGCCTAAAATACGAAAGGTAATGTCACGATGGCTAATCTTAAAGATTAAACGTGAGAAGCCTTCGCATAAGCGATTGATGGCTTCATAGTTACCAGACTGAGCTTCTGGAATAAGCACTCTTAATTCATCAGAGGTCAATTTTTTAGTGTTAGTGAAAGTTTTAATTTCGTCATCCATCCTTTACAAAGTTATGACGTAGCGCCCGTACTGTAAAGAATCTAACGTTAGACAAGTTCAAAATACCACTTGTTGTAGGTGATTGCAAGCAAAGCAGTTTATAAACTGCCATGGGAGTTTTAAGATTGTGATAATTTTTTATCTTGGCTTGAAAAACAGTAAGTGTGTTATAATAAAAACATTTAATCACTCGATTAAAAATAAAGGGAGAAAGCCAATGGATGAAAGATTTTTTGAAATCATGCTAAAAAAATTAGGGGACGCGGTACGTATTTTACGCAATCGCAAGAAGTTGACCCAAAGGGATTTGGCAAGGATTGCGGAGCTTGACCGCTCTAACCTGCAAAAGGTAGAAAGTGGTTCAAACGTAAGCGTGGCAACAGTTTTAAGGATATGTGTTGCCTTGGATGTGAGCGTATTAACTTTGTTGATCTTAGCCTGGGGAGGAGCAAAAGATTTTCGTAAATCGAAAATCGTTGCAGTAACTTCTACCGTTCCGAAAGGAACGGTCGCTCGCAAAGAACAAGAGTGCCCAAAAGAAAGGCGGCGCAAGACAACACCGAAGGAAGTTATTTTCCGTAGTAAAAGGTCTTGCGGGGGGGGTCGAAAGTGCTATAATAACAGTATCCTAATGAGAAGTATTCCTAAAAACATAAGAATACGAGAAAAAATAATATACTCTTTTTAATAAAAGGGCAATAGCACTTTTAAACTATTACTACAAAATTTCAAATGCTATGCCAGTTTGAGAACTGGTGTTATGGCAGGGAAG
>JAGAPX010000024.1 GCA_017623055.1 Phascolarctobacterium sp. | reverse complement strand
TTACGGCTGATGTCACCGCCGTAGCATTTTGCCAAAACGTCCTTACGCATAGCGCGCACGTTCTCGCGAGCGATAACCTTGTTGCCGATGGCAGCTTGTACGGGAATTTCAAACATTTGGCGAGGAATAAGGCTACGCAGTTTTTCTACCAGCTGACGACCACGCACTTGCGCTTTTTCGCGATGAACGATGGCAGAAAGTGCGTCCACAGGGTCGCCGTTAAGAAGAATATCAACCTTAACCAAATTGGAATCACGATAACCGCACAGCTCGTAGTCAAGAGAAGCATAACCACGGGTTGTGGATTTTAATCTATCAAAATAATCGTAGATAATTTCGCTCAAAGGCAACGCATAGTGAATCATAACACGACTTTCGTCAAGGTAAGTCATATTTTCGTATTCACCGCGTTTTTCTTGGCTCAGTTCCATTACAGCGCCAACATAATCCTTAGGTACGATGATGGTTGCGTTTACGAAAGGTTCTTCTACGTGGTCAATAACGGTAGGATCAGGGAAGTTAGAAGGGTTATCTACCATTTCCACATCGCCATTAGTGCGGAACACTTCGTAAATTACGTTGGGAGCAGTGGTGATAAGGGTCAAACCATATTCACGTTCCAAACGTTCCTTGATAACGTCCATATGCAGCAAGCCAAGGAAGCCACAACGGAAGCCGAAGCCCAAAGCGGTAGAAGTTTCCGGCTCGAACACCAAAGATGCGTCGTTAAGCTGAAGTTTTTCCAAAGCATCACGCAAATTGTCATATTCGGAGTTTTCTACAGGATAAAGACCGCAGAAAACCATGGGAGTTGCCTTGCGATAACCAGGCAACGGAGCAGGCGCAGGGTTGTTAGCATCAGTTACAGTGTCACCAACACGAGCGTCCTTTACATTTTTAATGGAAGCAGCAAAGAAGCCTACTTGACCTACTTCCAAGGAATCTACATTTACCAGACCAGGTTTGAAGTAACCAACTTCGGTAACTTCAAATTCAGCACCAGTAGCCATCATACGAATTTTCATTCCCTTTCGGATAGCGCCGTCGATAACACGCACGTACAAAACTACACCTTTATATGCATCAAACTTGGAGTCAAACACCAACGCTTTCAAGGGTTTAGATTCATCTCCACTAGGGGCAGGAACTTTCGCCACAATTGCTTCCAATACTTCTTCAATGCCAATGCCAGTTTTTGCACTACAAAGCACTGCGTCAGAAGCATCAATACCGATAACGTCCTCTACCTCACGCTTTACGTGGTCAGGGTCAGCACTGGGCAGGTCAATTTTATTTACAACAGGGATAATTTCCAAATCATTATCCAACGCAAGGTACACGTTAGCCAAAGTTTGTGCTTCGATGCCTTGGGTGGAGTCAATTACGAGAAGCGCACCCTCGCACGCAGCCAAAGCACGAGAAACTTCGTAGGTAAAGTCTACGTGACCGGGGGTATCGATAAAATTAAGCATATACTCTTCGCCATTGCGAGCTTTATAAATACTACGCACTGCTTGCGCTTTGATGGTAATGCCACGTTCACGCTCCAAATCCATGGAGTCAAGAATTTGCTCTTCCATCTCACGCTTGGAAAGAGTACCGGTATGTTCAATCAATCTGTCTGCCAAGGTAGATTTGCCATGGTCGATATGGGCAATAATGGAAAAATTACGGATTTTACTTTGATCCATTGTTAGCTCCTTTATATAGTAAATTTCTAAATTATTTTTTCAGTACAGATTATTATATCATCTCAACGCAGGGACTGTCTACGTCTAAACTCCCTACCTCTTGTGTTCTTACCTGCTTTCCCCCACAATATTCTTGAAAAAAAGTTAAAAGTTTTTTTACAAAAGCCTTGCGTAAAGCCAGAGTACGTGATAGAATATTCCAGTACAGAAAAAAGTCAGGAGGTGAACTCAGTTGCCGAACATTAAATCTTCTATCCGCAGTGTAAAAACCGATGCAGAACGTCGTGCTAAAAACGCTCCGATGAAAGCTGCTCTCCGTAACGCTTCTCGTAAAGTTGTTGCTTTGACTGAAGCTGGCGCTCAAGAAGACGCAAAAGTTACTTTCGCTACTGCTTCCGGTTTAATCGATAAAGCAGCTCGCAAAGGCATTATCCACAAAAATGCTGCAGCTCGCAAAAAATCCAGACTTGCTAAAAAAATCAACGCTATGGGCTAATTGATTAAGAAATAAGTTTACGCGCGTGCACTTATTCATTTTACAAGCTGACCTGTTCTCGCAAGAGAGCAGGTTTTTTTGTTGTCCCTAGAAATAAAAATTTAATCCCCGCTCACATAGTGAACGGGGACTTTGATTTTAGTGGTGGAAAAGACGCAAGCCAGTAAACGCCATAGCGATATTATATTTGTCGCAGGTTTCAATAACATTATCGTCACGGATGGAGCCACCAGCTTGAGCGATGAACTCTACGCCGCTACGATGAGCACGTTCAATATTGTCGCCGAAGGGGAAGAATGCGTCAGAGCCAAGAGCTACGCCATTCAATTCTTTCAGCCAAGCTTTCTTTTCTTCGCGGGTCAGCGGCTCCGGTTTTTCAGTGAAGAAGTTTTCCCAGATACCGTCTGCCAATACGTCTTCGTAGTCATCGGAGATGTAAACGTCGATGGTGTTGTCGCGATCCGGACGGCGGATGTTTTCTTTGAAAGGCAGTGCCAACACTTTCGGGTTTTGACGCAACCACCAGATGTCAGCCTTGTTGCCAGCCAGACGAGTGCAGTGTACGCGGGATTGTTGACCTGCACCGATACCAATTGCTTGACCGTCTTTAACGTAGCAAACAGAATTGGATTGGGTGTATTTCAAAGTAATCAAAGCAATCAAAAGGTCGCGAGCTGCTGCTTCGGGGATTTCTTTGTTAACGGTGGGGCGGTTTACCAGCATATCAGTGGTAATTTTAGCTTCGTTACGGTCTTGTTCAAAGGTAATGCCAAATACGTCTTTGGTTTCGCTCAGTTCAGGAACGTAGTCAGGGTCAATTTTAATTACGTTGTAAGTGCCATTACGCTTGGTTTTGAGAATTGCCAAAGCTTCTTCGGTGTAGCCAGGAGCGATAACGCCGTCGGATACTTCGCGAGCCAGCATGGTAGCAGTTTCTTTGTCGCAAACGTCGGACAGAGCAACGAAGTCACCATAGGAGCTCATACGGTCAGCGCCACGAGCACGAGCGTAAGCAGTTGCCAACGGGGACAATTCCAAATCGTCAACGTAGTAGATTTTTTTCAGGGTATCGCTCATGGGCATAGCAACAGCAGCACCAGCAGGGCTAACGTGTTTGAAGGAAGCAGCAGCCGGAAGACCAGTAGCTTCTTTCAATTCTTTTACCAATTGCCAGCTATTGAAAGCATCCAAGAAGTTGATAAAGCCGGGACGACCGTTCAACACTTCGATGGGCAGTTCTTTGTCATTTTTCATATAAATGCGAGCTTTAGCTTGGTTTGGGTTGCAACCATATTTCAATGCTAATTCTTTCACTGTATAAACCTCCCTTAAATTAAAAAAACCGACACTAATCTGGCTTCGTGCCCAGACGGTCGGCGTTAACCGGTCATACTCCCATGTGGTGTTCCACTTTCCGTCAGTTATATGACCTACTATAGAAAATTATAAAATCTGCTGATATTTTTGTCAACAACTTTGCCTTGTGCTACAATGAATAAAGGATAATTTTCAAGGAGATGATTACTTTGACATATTGTTACGTTTGTCCCCATCGTTGTGGCGTAGATAGACCTGAATGTATGAATGACGATAACCCGGAAAGATTCTTTGGAAGCTGTGGCTGTGGCATACTCCCCATCGTGGCAAGAGCAGGCTTGCATATGTGGGAAGAACCTTGCATTAGCGGAACCAAAGGTAGCGGCACTGTGTTCTTCAGTGGCTGCAACCTCCATTGCGTTTTCTGCCAAAACTATGATATTAGCTGCAAGGGCTTTGGCAAGGAGATTTCCATTGAACGCTTGCAGGAAATTTACCAAGAGCTTATCGCCCAAGGCGCACACAATATAAATTTAGTAACCCCCACCCATTTTACAGAAGCTGTTATTAAAAGCTTGCCTGCTCCCTTGAGCGTTCCCGTTGTGTACAACACCAGCGGTTTTGAATCTCAAGATACCTTGCGCCGTTTAAAAGGCAAGGTGCAAATTTACCTGCCCGATTTAAAATATTCTGATGACAAGCTTGCCATTAAGTATAGCAACGCACCCTACTACTTCCGCATTGCGACAGATGCCATTAAAGAAATGTACCGCCAAGTTGGCGACTACAAAATTAACGACGACGGTATTATGGAAAGTGGTGTAATCATCCGTCACCTGATTATGCCCGGTCATTTGGAAAACAGTAAAAAAGTTATCGACTGGGTTGCCCAAAACTTTAAACCCGGTCAAGTTATGTTTAGTCTGATGCACCAATACGTGCCCTGCGGTCGCGCGGCAGAGTTCCCCGAAATCAACCGCAAGGTCACCGCGGAAGAGTACGCTGAAATTGAACAATACTTAATGGATAGTGGCATCGAAGACGGCTTCGTCCAAGAAGAAGAGGCAGCTTGCGCTGAGTTTATTCCCTGTTTCGACGGTACAGGCGTATAAAAATTAAGGAAGCACTTTCGTGCTTCCTTTTTGTTTTCTACATTATATTACTCATTTGCTTCTGCTTCGATTAATTTTGCTAAAACATTTACCGCACGGCAAATGTCTTCCAATTTTGCAAACTCTGCCGGGTTATGGCTAATGCCTTCCTTGCACGGAATAAAGATCATGGTTGTAGGAGCAAGCTTTGCCATATGCATAGCGTCGTGCCCCGCACCACTATTCATGTGCAAATAGTCAATGCCTTCCGCCTCGCAGATTGCCTCTACCTTTTTCGCCAGCTCTTCGCTTAACGCAACAGGCTTATCCGCAGTAAGCATTTCAATATCAATGCGCACCTTGTCGTCTTGAGCTACGTTGTAAGCAGCTTCCTTAATCATTTCCAAAGTGCGAGCGATGCTTTCGTTATTAACACCGCGCACGTCAACCCACAGAGTTACGCCACCGGGAACAACGTTGATGGAGCTGGGCTCTACATCTACAACGCCAACAGTACCAACGGTTCCATTGTCCTTTTCTTCCGTCGCAGCAGCTTCCACCGCCAAAATAAGCTTGGCACCGCTAACAAGTGCGTCCCTGCGAAAGCCCATAGGGGTAGCACCGGAATGGTCTGCCATACCCTTGATATGAATTTTAAAACGGGTAGGTGCCGCAATGTTATGAACAATGCCAACTTGCTTGCCAGTTTCTTCCAGCACCTTGCCTTGCTCAATGTGTATTTCGCTAAAGCTTTTATAGGTACCGGGTTTAACAATTGCTTCCTTATAATTAGCAGGGTCACAGCCCCAATTTGCCAAAGCTTCGACATAGCTCAGCTCGCCTTTTTTCGCAGCCTTGGAAAATCCTTCCGGGTTACCATTACCACTCATCAGCTTACTGCCAATGGTAGCAAAACCAAAGCGACTGCTTTCTTCCGCACGGAAGATGATTACTTCCACGCTACGTTTCAGCTTAACGTCTTTGAGCATATACAATGCTTCCAGCGCACCAACCACACCGCACATACCATCGTACATACCACCATGAATTACGGTATCAAGATGGGAGCCTGTAGCAACAGCAGGAAGAGTGTCGTCTTCGCCCTTACGACGCAGGAACACATTACCAACTGCATCCTCACGCATTTCCAAACCTAAATCTGCAACTTGAGCTAAGAGCCAGTTTTGCGCAGCTCTGTCCTCGTCGCTATACGCCAGACGGGTAATGCCTTGGTCGGTCTTTCCAAATTCAGCCAAGCCCATCAATAATTCATTTACTCTATTCTCATTAACAGCCTTCATATATGCTCCTTAAAATCTAAAATCGCGGATACCTTCTTCAATTTTTTGCAAATGGTCTGCACAAATCACGCGCACATTTTCTTTCGGAATATTGTTCAGCTCCGCTTGAATAAGCGCTTCACCAATAGCTCTTGTTTCTTCGGAAGCGTAATCCATCAGGTATTCCTTCAAGGTCATCAGCGCATTGGGGTGGCAGCAGTTTTGAATTTGCTTGGACTTGCACAGCTCCATAAATCTGTCGCCGGTACGACCTGCACGATAGCAAGCAGTACAGAAGGAGGGAATGTAACCTAAATCCATCAACCAATGCACCACTTCGTCCAAAGTGCGTTGGTCAGAAACGTCAAACTGTTCCGTATCGGTGGGGCGTTCTTCCTCAGTGTAACCACCAACGGAAGTTCTGGAACCACCGCTAATTTGGGAGATGCCCAGCTTCAAAACCTTTTCACGTACGGCTTGGCTTTCACGTGTAGAAACAATCATACCGGTGTAAGGCACTGCAATACGAATCAGGGCAACAAGTTTAGCAAAGATTTCGTCGTCAATACCATTGGCAAAGGTGGAAGGGTCAATATCATCTGCACGTTTAATGCGAGGTACGCTAATGGTGTGGGGTCCAACACCGTGAACTGCTTCAAGATGTTCTGCGTGCATCAAGAGTCCTGCAAATTCGTACTTGTAGCGTTCCAAACCAAAGAGCACGCCCAAACCTACGTCATCAATGCCACCTTCCATGGCTCTGTCCATTGCTTCCGTATGGTAAGCGTAATTATGTTTGGGACCAGTGGGGTGCAGCTGCTCGTAACTTTCCTTGTGGTAAGTTTCTTGGAACAAAATGTAAGTGCCAATGCCTGCTTCTTTCAGCTTGCGGTAGTTCTCCACAGTAGTAGCTGCAATATTTACGTTTACGCGACGGATGGCACCGTTCTTATGTTTAATGGAGTAAATTGTCTTGATGCACTCCAAAATATATTCGATAGGATTGTGCACCGGGTCTTCACCGGATTCCAATGCCAAACGCTTGTGACCCATATCCTGCAAAGCAATTACTTCCGCAGCAACCTCTTCTTGGGTAAGCTTCTTGCGAGCAATGTGCTTATTCTTCATATGATAAGGACAGTAGGTGCAACCATTGATGCAGTAGTTGGAAAGATACAAGGGAGCAAACATAACTATGCGGTTGCCGTAAAAATCCAGCTTAATTTGCTCTGCCAGCTTGTAAACTCTTTGCAGGATTGCTTCGTCCTCACACGCCAAAAGCACGGAAGCTTCACGATAGCCCAAGCCTTCACGCTTTTCAGCCTTTGCTAAAATTTCTTCGATAAGTTCTAAATTATTTTTGTTAGCTTCTGCGTATTCCAAGGTACGCAAAATCTCCTCGTGACTGATGAACTCCTCAGCCTTCATAGATTTAGGATTATACATATTCTTCATTCCTTTCAGGTAAGCCTTGCTTCCTCGTCGGAGCATAATTCTTTTAGAAAAATTCTATTAACTAAGTATAACATAAAACCACAAGTTTCATACAAAAAAGACGTAATGACTAAGATTTTTCACAATCGCCATTTAATTGTGTTACAATGTTTATAAATCACCCCGTAAATATATTTGGAGGTACGCAATGGAATTTGTTGCCATAGATTTTGAAACAGCCAATCGCAGTAGCGACAGCGCTTGCTCAATTGGCTTAGTCACCGTCAAAGACGGAGTTATCGTTGACGAATACTACCAGCTCATTCGTCCTAAAAATTTGTATTTTCACCCTGACAATATAAAAATTCACGGCATTACCGAAGAAATGGTTGCCGATGAACCCACTCTCCCCGAAATTTGGCAAGAAGTTCTGCCACGCTTACAAGGCAAGCAAGTTGTAGCACACTTCGCCAAATTTGACATGGGCGTTTTAAAAAGCTCTCTTAATTCTTGGAAGCTTCCCCTACCTGAGTTTGACTTCATCTGCAGTTGGATGCTTGCTAAAAAAGCACTGCCCCATTTAGAAAGCTTTGGTTTAAAATCTGTAGCAGAAAGTGTTGGTTTTAAATTTAAACACCACCACGCTTTAGAAGATTCTCGTGCTTGTGCCACAGCAGTTGCCCAAATTATGCAGCAATGTGGTGCGCAGGACTTTGAACAGCTAGCCGGTAATTACAACCTAGAACTTGGCAGAATGTGGCGAGGCGGCGTAAAACAATGTACTGAAAAACCAGAAGGCGAACCGGTAATGGAAAGCTTGTTTTAGAAAGGACACAAAATGGATTTCATTCAAAAAAACATTAGAGGTTTTCTTTTATGCCTCTTGATAGCATTACCCTGTCAATATTTAGGTAATAAACTTCCCCTCATTGGCGGTCCTGTCTTTGGTATTCTGGCAGGCATGGTGATTACACGCTTTCTACCTTTTAAAGAAACTTTCAAAGCTGGCATCACCTTTACTTCTAAAAAGATTTTGCAGTACGCAGTAATTTTACTTGGCTTTGGTTTAAACTTACACGTTGTAGTAAATACAGGTATTCAATCCATGCCAATAATCATCTCAACTATAGGCATCTCTCTTTTAATTGGTTACCTTGCCTACAAGTTTTGTAACATTCCCGATAAAACTGCTGCCTTAATCGGCGTAGGTTCTTCCATTTGCGGTGGTTCCGCCGTAGCAGCTACTGCTCCTGTAGTAAAGGCAAGTGATGAAGAAGTGGCTTCTTCCATTTCTGTAATCTTCCTTTTTAATGTAGTTGCAGCACTTACCTTCCCTATGCTTGGTAATGCTTTGGGATTTGACACCACCAGTGGCGAAGCCTTTGGCATTTTTGCCGGTACCGCGGTTAACGACACATCCGCAGTTACAGCTACCGCTTCCACTTGGGATGCAATGCACAATTTAGGAACTGCAACTCTCGATAAAGCAGTAATGGTAAAATTGACAAGAACTTTGGCAATCATCCCCATCACTTTAGTTTTATCTTTGCTCTACGCTAAAAAGAATAACGGCGGACAAAGCACCTTTAGTTTTAAAAATGCCTTCCCCACCTTTATTCTGTATTTCGTTTTAGCTTCTGTGTTCACCACAATTTGCATGAGCTTCGGCGCAACTGCTGAAACTTTTGCACCAATGAAAAACCTTAGTAAATTTTTCATCATTATGGCTATGACAGCCATTGGTTTGAATACAGATGTAGTCAAGCTTGTAAAATCAGGAACCAAACCCATCCTTTTAGGCTTTAGCTGCTGGATGGGAATTACCATCACAGCACTCATCGTGCAATATGTAACGGGAATTTGGTGAAAAAACATTTTAAAATTTTCTATCATTAAAAAGAGAACTCCGTCCAAATTTAATGGACGGAGTTTTAGTTTTTATTCGCCGAAAAATCCCTTTTCACTTTTTTCAGCCCATTTTAAATACATCTCACGATAGTTATCTTTAATAAATTCTCTAAGAACTTTTAACTCTCTTTCTGTTAGAACGCCTTTATTTGCAACTACAGTCTCACCATTACTCTGTACAAAAAATTTTGCCGAACCAGCTTCAGTTAATTTTCTATCACTTGCATGAACGTGCATAGCTTCGATTACACAGTGAGAAGTATAGTAGAGGTAATACCCATACACTTTATATTCGTAGTACTTAGGCATATGCTACCTCCATATATTTCTTGTTACGATGATAATAATCTAAAACAATATCAATCTCAATATCATCCATACTGGTTTCCAATACATCTCCAGTATTATCCATTAATAAAGCCTTATTAGGATTATTAAGATTTATAACCTTAACATTGTTTCCAGCTTTGATGAAAGCATATCCGTTTATAATCATCTCCGCGGAATCAGCAATAGCTTCAAGCTTATTCATAAACAATCCTCACTTTCTCAATTGGCTTCAAAAATTTCTCTACATCAAAACATAAATTTTCGAGAATAGGAATCAAGTCAATATATTCTTCTTCCTCATCGTGTCCTTCATATTTAGCCATAACAACAATATATCCATTATCCCATTCTTTAATTTTGGTATATTTCTCTAATCTAGGAGATGTACGAAATCTTATGTTATGACCATTAAAAGAAAATGTAGTAAACTTTTTATCACTACTTAAAATAGCTTCATTACCCATAAGCACATCTCCTTTCGATAGAATCAAACAACTTCATACATAAAATATATTCGTCACGAATAGTTCCAATTAAATGATAGCATTGGTGTCCAATAAGAGCAAGTAAATTATAAAAGAAGCTCCGTCTAAGCTAAAGTGTTAATTTAGTTTAGACGGAGTTTTGTTGTTTAAAACATATTACGAAAATTATTCTTAAGTTTGTTCAATGTCTTCATAAAAAATCATAATGGGTCTACCATTAACAATCTTTTTTTGTTCATCATTTAATTGAGTATAATAGTTACGCGCATCTTCTTGAGAATCAAGTAAAACCGAACAAGCAAATAAAACTGGTATATTCATTTCATTTCTAGCATTGCAATACATATTGAACAATATTGTTTTTTCTTTTAAATTTAATTCGCGTTCCCTTTTTACTATTTGTAAATCATTTAACAGATGTATATCACTTTCGTCACAATCCACGAGCCATTTCGAAAATGTTTTTATTACATTCAACAATTTAACATTTGGACGCTTATCGTATGCTGCCAACATTTCCAACAAGAAAACAACGCTATTTTCATCAATCAATTTTGAATACGATAGTTCACTAATTTGACTTTCTAAATATTCATAATTAAAATTATTAGATTGTAAAATCACATCAGTATTAGCAGCAAACAATATTGGTGCAAAAAAAGTACGCCCATCAATTTTGTACGCCCCCAACCCAAAATCTTCAACTCTCATCATTATATAGGTATCTTCAGACACCTTCTTTAGAACAACTAATAAAACTAAATTAGCAACTTTTGCTACAACCAATTTCTGTTCCGTGTCAAATCCCAGGTCATTAAAACTTTCCCCGTCAATAATACCTTTTATTAGTCCATCAATTGTTTTTCCATCTTGCTCAGTAAAATTATCTAATTCTAAATCTTCACTTACATTTAACTTTTCCAATAACAAAAGTGCTTTATTATAATAATTAAAAGTCCTACTTATTGCTAAAACTTGAGACTCTTCAAAATTTCTTACATTGAATTTTACGCCATTATACTCAAATGTATGCGTTTCTATAATCTTTAATAAGAATCGTAAATCATTTAATCGCTCTTTTAACGTTCCTTTTAATTCAAAATTAAACTTCTCGTCTTTTAATGACAATTGTATGCTTTTTCCAATTTTTACAATTCTACCATTCTCCCCAAAAACAACTCCTGCTTGGTCATAATATATTTCTCTATCTATATTAACCATCGCTGGTCCAGTAGCTTCTATAATTATTTTATCAGTAGTATCAATACATTCCAAAGGCACAGTCAGTGGTATTGGATTGTCAAATCTACCATATAAGTACAAATCTTGATTTCTAATTACATCTTCTAAATTAGACAAATCATTTTTCACTCCAGTTAAAGGTAATGTAATTTCAGATAACCTATTTTCTTCCAATAACCTTCTCGTATTTAAATCCTTGTTTGTTACCAAAATTAATTGTTTCTCTCGATGACTAATAAAATTCTCAATGATACTTTCCATATCCTTAATAGCATATGGAAATCTTCTTAATGTTATATTTATAGTATTTTGCTCATTTTTATTTTTTATTATTTTCGAAATCATTTTAGGAAGCAACGAAACATAATATATTGCTTTTGCTTCCTTATTTACAACATCTATATAGACAACAAAATAAATTGTACCATAGTTATTGAAATAGTTTTCTAAATCAATAACATCTACTGGATATTTTATTGTTTCTTTACTGTCATAATTGTTACTTGTCGAACCTTTAACTTGAACAGGAACACATACAATACCCTTTTTATCGAAATTATGACTATACTTTTTAAACGCTTCATTTACTTTGTTATAATACTTAAAATAAATCGTACCATCCCAACAAGGTATTTTATCTTTCTCGTTAATACTTTTTTGCAATCTATCACTTCTAGACAAATATCTACCTACTTCAGCAACTGCCAATCCTTCAATATCCATATTTATCCCCCTATTATATTAATTATAACATTATTTAAATTACACCTTGCTATTTCTATAGCTGAAAAGTTTTAAAATTTAAAATTTCATATATACTAAAAAAGTAGTCAGGGATTAGTCCTTGACTACCTTTCTTAAAATATTTATAAAGCAGACACGTCTAACTTAGCGTTATTGAGACTATTGGGTATAAACTCAGAAAAATGTTTAACCATTTTCCCATAACTTGTGCCAGTATCTCCTTCCTCGGTAAATTGTTTAACTATAACAAATTCACCTGTTCTAACATTCATAACTTTTAAATTACAAATAGCATTATATTTAACTCTAGCTGAAAAAAGGCTTGCCTTACCTCTAAGTGCTTGCGGAAAAGCTTCTATGTGAAACACATAATCTGTTTTAAACATTTTTCCTAAATTTTGTACATCTTTAGTTTTAAGGAAATCTCCACCACCATTTTTAGCAAGTAATCCATTATCCTGTCTATATTGACGTACTAGCAATAAAGCTTCTTCAATATTGGGCGTAACTTCAAACTTGTATGATTTAAAAATTTTTCTAACATTATTATCTATTTCATTTATAGTAGCCTTATCATTTTTTAACATCATTGGTATATCTGCAATAACGCTAACAGTAGTTCCTGCAGCTAAGCAATTACAACTCCACATTAACAACCCCAAAACTAGTAACACAATTTTTTTCATCATCTTCACCTCTCAACAAGTAGTTAATACCATTATACTACATTATCTCATTTTGTTGATTAAAATTTCACTTCATTTGACATTCCACCATTCAACCCCATATAATAAATTTAGCAACAAACTCTATCATTTTCTTGACGTCAACAAAATATTCTACAACACAAAGGATCCACCACCATGCTTAACATCTACTTCGCATTTTTCTTATTTGGTTTGATGAGCGCCATCTGTATTAAAGGATTGTACCGCGCCATCAGATACGGACAAACTTTTACAAGTAAAGAGTACGCCCTGCTTACTGCCCTGTTCATCGGCATTATTGCTTCCGTTTACATGGGCATGAGCAAATTAGGCTTCTAACAACAAAAAATTATGACCTCAAAGATTAGCATCACGCTAATTTTTGAGGTCTTTTCTTTTTCACAGCTTCACCCTTTTCACACACTGACTTCACCGTCAGCACACGCACTGTAGTAATACTGTGAAACTGGTTAACAATAGGTAAACTCTATTGAATTAGTAAATTTTGCCGTCTATAATGAAGGCGCAATCAGGTAACACTTACCCTTGCACTAGTTATATCTTATTGTCCAACTTGTAAACTTTCTCACGCAAAGGAGATGAAAAACATGAGTAAATTTATCGACCAAGTGGCTGATTCCGTTGCAAAGATTTTGCCTTACGCCGAAGAAGTCTATAAAGATTTACACCAACACCCGGAACTTTCCCTGCAAGAACACCGCACATCTAAGATTGTGGCTTCCCATTTGAAGGACGCAGGCTTTGAAGTTACGGAAAACATTGGTATTACCGGTGTAGTAGGCTTAATGAAAAACGGAGAAGGCCCTACTATAATGCTGCGCTCTGATATGGACGCACTTCCCATGAAAGATGAGAGCGGTGTTCCTTATGCCAGCAAATGTGAAGCAGTCAATGCCAAGGGTGAGACCGTTCCCGTGGCTCACACCTGTGGGCACGACCTGCACATTACCTGGCTTTTGAGTGCAGCAACTATTTTGTCCAAGCACCGTGAATTGTGGCAAGGCACTTTGATGGTAGTGTTTCAGCCTGCAGAAGAAACAGGCGAAGGCTCCGCCAAAATGATTGAAGATGGTATGGTTACCAAATTCCCCAAACCGGATGTAATTTTAGGACAACATCTTTTGCAATACCGTGCAGGCAAAGTTGGCTATCGTCCCGGTCAAATCTTAACTGCTGGCGACAGCATGCTGGTTCGTTTCTACGGTAGAGGTGCTCATGGTGGCATGCCCCAAAATGGTATTGACCCCATCGTTATGGCAAGTGCCGCAGTTTTGCGGTTGCAAACCATCGTTTCCCGTGAAGTCGCTCCTCAAGCACAGGTTGCAGTAACCGTTGGCGAGTTCCATGCAGGCACTGCAGAAAACATTATTGCAGAAACTGCTGAAATCAAGCTTAATGTACGCAACACCGATGCTAAGGTTCGCGACCACGTCCTCGATGCCATTAAACGCATCTGCATTGCTGAAGCTCACGCTTCCAACGCACCTAAGGATCCTGACTTTGAACCCATCAACAATTATCCCCTTACTGTCAACGACCCGACTGCCACTGCTACAATCGCCAAAGCTTTTAAAGAACACTTTGGTGATGACGCTTTTGAATGTCCGCCTGTTGGCGCCAGCGAAGACTTTGGCCGCTTTGGTATTGCCTTTGAAAGTCCCTACGTTTATTGGTTCGTAGGTGGTACTGACCAAGCAAAATACGACGAAGCAGTTAAGAACAATACTGTGGCAGCCCTGCCCGGTCCCCACTCTCCCTTCTGGGCTCCTGCACTGCACCCCACTTTGCGCACTGGTATTGAAACAATGCTTGTAGCAGCAGGCGCTTGGCTGGCAAAATAATTTAGAAAGGTAGATGAGTATTATATGAACAAAAATACTCAAGTCGTTCCCTACCAAGGCAACGATAAATTACTTTTGGGTATCGTTTTGGGCGTAATCACCTTCTGGTTGTTCGCCCAAACAACCTTAAACATCGCTCCCACCATGCAAGCAGAGCTTGGTATTACAGAAAACTGGAGCAACATCGCAGTTAGCATCACTGCTCTGTTTTCCGGCATCTTCATTGTAGTTATGGGTGGCTTGGGCGATAGAATTGGTCGCGTTAAAATTACAATCTTAGGTACCTTCCTCAGTATCATCGGCTCTCTCTTGATTGCCATGACTCCTGCTGGTACCGTCAACTATCTGCTGGCAGGCAGAATTATCCAAGGTCTTTCCGCCGCCTGCATTATGCCCTGTACTTTGGCGCTTATCAAAGCCTACTACGACGGTCCCGCTCGTCAACGTGCAGTAAGCTTTTGGTCCATCGGTTCTTGGGGTGGTAGTGGGCTTTGCTCCCTCTTTGGTGGCTTTGTAGCTTCTACCATTGGCTGGCGCTGGATTTTTTGGTTCTCCATTATCGTGTCCATCATCAGCTACTTCCTTATTCGTGGAACTCCCGAAAGCAAAATCGTAACCAACGAAAAAGAAGATTTTGACTGGAGTGGTTTGATCGCTTTTATGGTAGCAATGGTTTCCATTAATCTGGTAATCGGTCAAGGCTCCAAGCTTGGCTGGACAAGCACCATCATTCTGTCCTTGGCAGCACTCTTCATCGTTTCCTTTGCCATCTTCTTCAAAATTGAAGATACCAAGGCAAATGCTTTCGTTGATTTCAAACTGTTCCGCAACAAAACCTATACAGGTGCAACCCTGTCCAACTTTTTGCTGAACGGTGCTGCTGGTACCATTATGGTCACCCTTGCCCTCGTACAACAAGCTGCTGGTATGACTTCACTGCAAGCTGGTATGCTTACCTTGGGCTACCTTATCGCAATCTTGGCAACCATTCGTGTGGGCGAAAAACTCCTGCAAAAATGGGGTCCTCGCAAACCGATGATTTTAGGTTGTTCCATTACCGCCTTGGGTATTTTGCTTAACTCTTTAAGCTTCTTATACACTTGGCAATATGTTATCGCTTCCCTCGTCGGCTTTACCCTCTTTGGCATTGGCTTGGGCTGCTACGCAACTCCTTCTACTGACGCAGCGCTGTCCAACGTTCCCCAAGAACAAGCCGGTGCAGCAGCAGGCATTTACAAAATGGCGTCCTCTCTCGGAGCTGCCTTTGGTGTAGCAATCTCCGCGGCAATCTTTACTGCCCTTAGCAATAGCGATACTGTTATGTTCGCACATCTTTTCTTAGGACGCACAGATAACATTGATATCCGTTACGCAGCAGCAGTTGCTCTGCTCTTTAACGTATTTATGACCTTAGTTGCAATAGCCTCCATCATTGCAACCGTACCTAAAGGTAAAAAAGAAACAGCTTAACTTCAACGAAAAAAGGATGTACGCAAATTGCGTGCATCCTTTTTATTTTCATTATACAACTTGGAAAATATAAAATTTTAAGTAGTAGGTTTCAGGTACGTTCCACAAGATGGGATGGTCAGGAGATTGTTGGCGTGCTTCAATTTGGCGCAGGCTAACATTAGCATCCTTCGCCGCATCGTGAAGCATTTGCACGAAGAACTCTTCCTTCATAAAGTGGGAGCAGGAGCAAGTTGCAAGGTAACCACCACGAGGCAGAAGCTTCATTGCTTTTAAGTTAATCTCCTTGTAGCCACGAATAGCGTTCTTAACAGTGCTGCCAGATTTAGTAAAGGCAGGCGGGTCAAGAATGATAAAGTCATATTCACGAGATTTTTTATCTGCCAGCTCGCTGAGCAAATCGAAAACATTTGCCTGCAAACCTTTCACAATTTTATCGTAACCATTAATTTTAGCATTGTGGTCTGTCATACGCACTGCTTCTGCACTGATGTCAACGGCAGTAACCTTCGCCGCACCACCTTGAGCAGCATTGAGGGCAAAGCTTCCAGTATGAGTAAAGCAGTCCAAAATCTTCTTGCCCTTAGCAATTTTAGCAATAGCTTGTCGATTATACTTCTGATCAAGGAAGAAGCCTGTCTTTTGTCCGTTTTCTACATCAACGGTGTAACGAATACCGTTCTCGTTGATTTCAGTAGTAGTGGGGCAAGCAGGATCAAGCAAGTCAGATTTAAAGAAGCCTTTATTTTCTTCCATACCCTCCAAACGACGAATCTTCACATCATTACGCTCGTACAAACCACGAATTTCTTGTCCCATCTCACGCATAATCTTTATCAGCAAGTTAAAGAGCATTTCCTTACGTACTTCAATGCCCAAGGACAAGGTTTGAGTTACAAGAATATCGTTGAAGCGGTCAACAGTAAGACCGGGGAAAGTATCTGCTTCACCAAAAATCAGACGGCAGCAATTAAAATCCTTCTCCCCCATTACGGTCAGACGATAGTCCAAAGCGTAACGCAGGCGGCGTTCCCAAAAGGCTTCGTCAAATTTATCATTAGTATTAGTAGAAATAATGCGCACTCTGATTTTGGAAATATCGTTTACAAAACCGATGCCTATATATTTACCCTTGTGAGTTACGACGTCTACCAAGTCACCATTTTGGTATTCGCCTTCCACTTTGGTTACTTCTTCGCCAAACACCCAAGGATGACCAGTGCGAGCAGCCTTTTCTCCTTTGGGAGTTACAAAAAATCTTGCGTAGTTGCGCATAGCTTAAACCTCTTTCGTTTTAAGATGAATATAGTTTATCACAGTAGCTTTAAGCTGTACAGGAAAAATGCATTACACACAAAAGACTCCGACCGTCACCAGTCGGAGTCTTATAATTTCAGAATGTCCAATTAAATCAGAAAGCAGGAACTACAGCACCTTGATATTTGTCTTCGATGAATTTTTTAACTTCGGGAGATTGCAAAGCTTTCATAAGCTTTTGAATTTCCGGACGTTTTTCGTCGCCTTTACGGATAGCAACGATGTTAGCATACGGAGATTCTTTGGGTTCTTGGAAGATAGCGTCTTTAGTCGGGTTCAGTTTAGCTTCCATAGCGAAGTTGGAGTTGATAACGGAAAGGTCGGTATCATCCATGGAACGCGGGAGCAATGCAGCTTCGATTTCGATAACTTGCAATTTTTTCGGGTTGTCAACGATATCAGCAACAGTTGCGTTAACGCCTACGCCTTGTTTAAGGGTGAAGAGTTTTGCGCTTTCGAGAATTGCCAATGCACGGCCACCATTGGAGGGGTCATTGGGGATAGCGATTTTTGCGCCATCGGGAACAGCTTTGATATCTTTAATGGTTTTGGAGTAAACGCCCATAGGTTCAATGTGAACTTTACCAGCGGAAGCCAACGGTAATTTGCGGTCGTTTACGAAGATTGCCAGATACGGATCATGTTGGAAGAAGTTAGCGTCGATTTCTTTGTCATTCAAGGACAGATTGGGTTTTACGTAGTCGCTAAATTCGATAACTTCCATTTTAACGCCTTGTTTTTCAAGGTTGGGTTTAATGAAGTTCAAAATTTCTGCGTGGGGAACCGGAGTTGCGCCAACTTTCAGAGCTGCAGCTTTTTCAGCTTTTTTGTCGCCGCCACAACCAACTGCTACCATAGCGATTGCCAACAATGCCAATGCTGCGATAAATAATTTTTTCATATACTTTCACTCCTTTTCTTTAACACAACTCTCAGAGTATACTGCAACAAAAAAACTCTTTCCGAGGAAAGAGCGTCGTGCCTTCCTCTCATCTTTCAAGATAATCTTGCAGGATGTAGCACCATAGCCTAAGCTTGGTTGCCGGACGTCATAGGGCCTGTTCCCTCGGTCACTCTTGATAAGAGTGTGTCTGTAATTGAGATAATACTAACTTATGTAATATAATTTGTCAACAAAATTTTCAAAAAAAGAGGAACAGACCAAATCTGTTCCTCTTTGTGTAACATTTATTACTCTTTGCTATATTTAGCGATACCAACTTTGTAGAAGTCGTTGCCTTCTGCGTCGATAACTACGATTGCAGGGAAGTCTTCTACTTCGTAGCGACGGATTGCTTCAGGACCAAGGTCTTCGTAAGCAATCATTTCTTCGCCTTTGATGGATTGAGCGATTACAGCTGCAGCGCCGCCAACAGCAGCAAAGTAAACTGCGCCGTATTCTTTGCACGCGTCAATAACTTCTTGGCTACGCAAGCCTTTGCCAATCATGCCACGCATACCTTGTTGAATCATGGTCGGAGTGTATTTATCCATACGACCACTGGTGGTGGGGCCAGCACTGCCAACTACTTCGCCCGGTTTGGTGGGAGAAGGACCAACATAGTAAATTACGTTATCTTTCAAATCCAAGGGTAATTCTTCGCCACGTGCCAACGCTTCAGTCAAACGTTTGTGAGCAGCGTCACGAGCGGTATAAATGTAGCCGCTAATGCGAACCACATCACCTGCGCGCAGTTCTTTAACAGTTTCTGCACTCAGAGGAGCTTTAATGTATTTAATAGTAGCTTCGCTCATAATACCCTCCTTATATTTCAGCTTCTGCACGACGTGCAGCGTGGCAGTTTAAGTTTACAGCAACGGGCATACCGCCAATGTGAGTAGGTGCATATTCAATGTTTACTGCAACAGCAGTGGTGCTGCCGCCCAAACCGGAAGGACCTACGCCAGTTTTGTTAACAAGTTCAAGCAAAGTTTTTTCCAGTTCAGCGTATTGAGGATTGGGATTGTGCTCGCCAACCTTACGGCTCAAGGAATATTTTGCCAAGAGAGCTGCTTTTTCCATGTTACCGCCAATGCCTACGCCTACAGTTACAGGCGGGCAGGGGTTAGGACCAGCACTACGCACGGTGTCAACAACAAATTTGATAACGCCTTCAACGCCGTCAGCAGGTTTCAGCATTTTCAGTGCGCCCATGTTTTCACTACCACAACCTTTGGGAGATACAGTAATTTTTACTTTATCGCCAGGTACGATGGTGGTGTGAATGATTGCCGGAGTATTGTCGTTGGTGTTTTTGCGGATGAACAGAGGATCATCAACAGAAGATTTACGCAGATAGCCATTTACATAACCATCAGCTACACCAGCGTGAATTGCAGTGTATAAATCGCCACCAACAAAGTGTACGTCTTGACCAATATCCATGAACACTACGGTCAAACCGGTGTCTTGGCAGATAGGTACGTCTTTACGTCTTGCCAGTTCAGCGTTTTCTACGATGGTGGTTAAGATTTCTTTACCAAGGGGAGATTCTTCGGTGTCAATGGATGCTTTCAGTTTTGCAAGCAGTTCTTCCGGCAGATAGTAGCAGGAATCTTTGCACAGTTGACTTACAACTTTAGTTACTTCACTAACATTAATCTCTCTCATAGTTGCCTCCTTAGCGGCCAACACGTTTCAAGGTATTAGCTTTTACTTCTTCAGGGTCAACGATTTTACGAGCCAAGCCTTTTTCAATAGCAACTTTAGCTACAGCAGCAGCTACAGCCGGAGCTACGCGCGGGTCAAATGCATCGGGAACAACATAGTCTTCGCGCAGGTCTTTTTCGTCAATCAAATCAACGATTGCCCAAACAGCAGCAACTTTCATATCTTCGGTAATAGCGCGAGCACGAACGTCGATAGCGCCGCGGAATACGCCCGGGAATACGGTTACGTTGTTAACTTGGTTCGGTCTGTCACTGCGGCCGGTACCAGCAACTGCTACGCCAGCTTCTTTAGCCAAATCGTAAGTGGTTTCGGGAACAGGGTTAGCCAATGCGAAAACAACAGCGTCTTTAGCCATGCTTTGCATAATTTCTTTGGTGAATACGTTAGGAGCAGATACACCAATCAAAACGTCAGCGCCTTTAGCAACGTCAGCCAAAACGCCTTGTACTTTATCTTTGTTGGTTACGGTTGCAAGATAAGTTTGGATGCGGTCAAGTTGTACGTCAATGCCTTCATAGAGAGCGCCCCAACGGTCAACCATGATTACGTTTTGTGCGCCCATGTTTACCAGCAAGCGACCAATAGCACTACCAGCAGCACCACAGCCATTAACTACGAATTTAGCAGTTTGGAAGTCTTTTTTAACGAAACGCAGTGCGCCCATTACAGCAGAAAGACAAGCAATTGCAGTACCGTGTTGGTCATCATGGAATACGGGGATATCGCAGATTTCTTTCAGGCGGTCTTCAATGTCATAGCATTTCGGGGAAGAGATGTCTTCCAGGTTGATGCCTGCATAGTTGGGTTCCAAATATTTAACGGTTTTAACGATTTCGTCCGGGTCTTTAGTGCCCAAGCAAACTGGAACAGCATCAACATCAGCAAAGGTTTTGAAGAGAGCTGCTTTGCCTTCCATAACGGGAATACCAGCTTCAGGACCAATGTCGCCCAAGCCAAGTACGCGGGTACCGTCAGAAACTACAGCAATCATATTGCCACGGCAAGTATATTCAAAGGAAAGGTTTTTATCTTCTTTAATGTCTTTGCAGGGTTCTGCAACACCAGGAGTATATGCCAAGGAAAGGTCATGGCGGTTTTCAATGGGTACTTTGCTAACAACTTTAATTTTACCGTTGTTATCCAAATGTAATTTGATAGCTTCATCACGTAAGGTCATAATATAAATCCTCCTAAGTTTATGATATTAGTGACACTTCCATTGTAAAATAAATAGTGTACATTTGCAAGTTTTTAGTCTACACAAATTTAAAAATATGCAAATACTTTTTAACAAATTATAAAATAGTCGTACAATTAAAGCGCTGTCCTCGCAAAACTTCACTGCTATTTTGCAAAGGCAGAATAGATTTTAGGCTCCTCCATGGGCAGTTCAATAAGCTCTACTTGTGGCTTCTCACCTGCGTTTAAGGTAAGCACCGCAAAGCTTGGCTTACTGCCACCACGAGGGCGGGCAGGGCTTCCCGGGTTGATGAGCAGTACGTCACCGTACCACTTCGCCATGGGAACGTGGGTGTGTCCATAAACTACAATGCTTGTTTCCAAACGATGTGCCCACCAGGCAAGCTCACCTACATCTCCGTGATGAAAATATTTATGACCGTGGGTCAGCCAAATATTAAAGCCTTCACGTTCAAAAATTTCATCAGGGTTTGCCAAGCCATCCCTATCACAATTGCCACTAACCTTTATCACAGGTAAGCCTGTCAAAGTTTCCAGTACATTTGCGTCAGGAGCGTAATCACCAGTATGTAAAAGTAATTCTACAGGAGGCAACAGCTGTACTGCTTTGCGTATCGCCTGTTGGCTACCGTGAGTATCACCAATAATACCTATCTTCATTTTTTCTTTTCCCACAAAGCTACCAATTTACGGATTGCTTTGCCACGATGGCTAATCTTATTTTTTTCTTGCATGCTTGCTTCTGCCATACCCTTATGCAGTTCTGTGGACCAGAACAGCGGGTCATAACCAAAGCCGCCTTCGCCCAAGGGAGCGTGAAGCAGCATACCTTCGCAGATGCCGTCAACCTCGTGAAGCACCTTGCCATTAGGCAAAGCCACCGCCAAAGCGCAACGGAAACGACAGGTACGTTTTACTTGGAACTTCATGATGTGCAAAAGCTTTTCGTTGTTTTCTGCGTCAGTAGCCTTTTCACCGGCATAACGAGCGCTACGTACACCGGGTGCACCGTCCAAGGCTTGTACTTCCAAACCGCTATCATCTGCAATGCAGGGTACACCAGTTTTTTTAGCATAGTACTGCGCCTTCATGCGAGCATTAGCCGCAAAGGTGCGACCTGTTTCCGCAGGCTCCTCGATTGCGTCAAAATCTGCCAAGCATTTAATTTCAATGGGCAAATCTTTCATCAATACCTTAAATTCTTCCAGCTTACCCAAATTACGGGTAGCAATTACTAATTCTTTAATCACCTTTTAAACCTCACTAAATTGTTTCGATGAACCCATCCACAATTTGCTGAACGAAAACGTATTGCCAACGCTTCGTTTTTTTCTCTCGCAGTGCTTCGTCATAAGCTTTTTGCCTGCAAGAGGGGCAAATATCTCGCGGCAGGCAAACGATAAACGCACTTTGGTCACCAAAGCGGGTATCCTCTGCCGCAGTCTGGATGGTAAAGTAACCGCTACAGCTATTGCAGTAACGAATGGTCTCTACCTGCTGTTCGCGAATTCCTTCTTCATCATAATAAATGTGCTTCTTGCGCTGCCAAACGCCATTGCATTTTTGCAGCAGTTCTTTTTTGGTACTCTCACGATTAAAGTACAGGTTGCCTACTTGCTCAATAAGCTGGTCAACACGTTTGTTACAACGTGGGTCCTGCTTACGCAATTCGCTCATGTCAGGCTCCAGCACTTTGCTATAATCCATACCTGCCATAGCAAGAATAATGCCTGTATTGACATAGGGCAAAGCACTTTCAACGGAGTAACCGCCTTCCAGCACTGCAATATCCGCCTGCAATTTATCTGCTAAGCGGGCGTAGCCTTGGGCTGTAACCGCCATGGAAGCCAAGGGGTCAGAAAAATGGTTATCCTGACCAGCGGAGTTAATAATCAGCTCCGGTTTGAAATCTTCCAAAATATGGCTAATCAAGCCATCATACAAGCGGTGTAAGCCTTCGTCGCCTGTTCCCGGAAGCAAGGGCAAATTAATATTGGTACCCCAAGCACCGGGGCTGCCTGCTTCTTCGGGGAAACCTGTTCCCGGATACAAGGTACGTCCATCCTGATGGAAGGAAATATACAAAGTATTCGGGTCGTGATAGAACACATCCTGCGAACCATCGCCGTGATGCACGTCCGTATCAATTACGGCAATACGCTTCACGCCATAACGGCTCCTTAAATATTCTACCATTATTGCTTCAATATTGACAGTACAAAATCCACGAATACCGTGGACAACGCGCATGGCATGATGTCCGGGCGGGCGCACAAGTGCGAAAGCACGCTTAACCTCCCCACGCATAACTGCATCAGCGGCAGTAAGGCAACCGCCAGCAGAAGCAAGGTGAGCAGGCGTAATCAGACGGGCGATTCCCGGTACGCCAATGTGGGCACGCTGTAAATCATTTATCTGCGCCAAGCGAGGACGATATTCTTTAATCTCCTCGCAGTCAAACAAACCCTCTTCCTCCAGCTGGTCGCGAGTGTATAACAAACGCTCCTGCCTTTCGGGGTGAGTGGGGCTAATCATCCAATCAAATGCAGGGAAAAATACTAAACCGAGAGTGTTCTTCATAATTCTACCTCCCTGCCACTAATTTTATGTAAGATACCGGGCTTCAGCTGCATCCTTAAATTAAAGATGTCCCCCGTATCGTAATAGCTATGGATTGTACGGAAATGTTCGCAGCTAATCAGCTCAACCTCCTGTCCCGGAAGCTGCCAATCTGCTGCTTGCTTGTGCAGCCAATCTGCCAAGATTTTTTCTGCAACTCTTTGTCCAAAACCGCTTGGCAAGCGTTCACGCTTACCGCTTTCAGGAATAATGTAATAGCCATCCGTAGTATCAGCACGTAAGCCTGCGGATAAGGTAGGTCTTGCCAAGGCTGCGCCAATTGCGTTGGCAACCATTGCGCCTTGAGGAATTTCTACAGGCAAGCTCATAGCTTCGCCCACAGCTTTTACCAAGCCAAGACTACCGCCACCTACGCCAATTAATTGGTCAGGCTCAAACTCCGTACCACGAATAACGTCATCAACGGTGTAAACAGGCTGCTTCGCCCATTCCACCAGCATATCTTTAATGGTCGCAGTAATCTGCGCCACAGCACTTGCCACAATCTTGCCAGCTTCGACTGCAGGCTCGCCTCCAAGTTTAGCAATAGCCTCGTAAGATTTAGCAGGCTCGCCAAAGCTAACATACCCAGCCACGATAAGAGCGTCACTTAAAGTTGCAACGCTTCCTCCGATGGCAACAGCAGGCCCCTCACGTTCAGGACCAACTTGGTAATTACCATCTGCCAATTTCGTAATCCTGCTATCGCCACCAATACCAATGCTACGCATATGGAAGGCACGCACCGCAGTAGGATAACCATTAATGCTGGCACCACGCTTCGCCATTAAGGGCAAACCATTTTCCCAAAAGGCAATGTCAGTTGTAGTGCCACCAACGTCTAAAGAAATGCTGTTCACTTCGGGAGCAGCAAGGGCTTCAATACCAAGAACAGAAGCCGCAGGGCCAGTAAACACTGCTTCAACAGGTTGCTCCAAGGCAACACTTAAGGGCAACGTACCACCGTCAGCCTTCAAAACATGTACGGGAGCAGTAATGCCCCTGTTACCCAAAGCAAGCTGCACCTTTTGGCAGAACTTATCAAAAACCTTATACACAGCAGCAGCAAAATAAGCAGAGTTAGTACGACGCACAAAGTTCAGCTCACCACTAAGCTCACTGCCTAAGAAAACTTTTTTATAACCGCACTTCCTCAGCTCGTGTTCCAGCAAATATTCGTTTTGAGGTTGGCGCACTGCAAACTTACCGCTTACTGCACACACGCCACTACCCTTTGTATTCAGCAAATCACGATGCTTAGTCCAATCAATCTGCGCCGTAATCTTACCACGGTGGTCTACGTAACCACTTACGTAATAAGGAGTCACCGGGAACTTACCCTTCACGTTCATACCGGGACCAGTCATAACTGCCAGGAACACAGGGTCAATTTTATTTTCTGTTAAAGCGTTGGTAACAATGGTGCTGGAAATAACTACCCGCTGTAATTTTTGGGCAACTCCGTCCAACAGCACCTTGTCCAGCGCCGCCAAAATGCTTTGCAAAACATCCTCGTGGTTCGTAGGAACCTTTGCCTGCGCCAAAATTTCCTTATCAGCAATCACAACAGCGTCAGTAAAAGTACCGCCCACGTCAATACCTAATAGCATCTTTGCACCTCCTTACTTTATACTACGCACAATTCATCTATTACTAATTCAATAAACATCATAAAAAAACCTTTAAACATATTAAAAAAGAAGCACCGAGTTTTCACTCGGTACTTCTTTTGATTTGGAGGGAGATTATCTAACTCAGTCTGCGTCAAAAACGTACACTACGTTTTTACGAGAATCTTTTTGCAGTACGAAGTATTCAACGTCGCCTTTGCGGATATCTTCACGGTCAGCATCAGCGGTGATATCTTCACCGATTGCCGGAAGCAGCTTGCCGTCAAGTTTTACGCCTCTAAGTTGTACGAAGGGCAAACCCTTGGTGTAAGAGAGACGAACCTTGCCGTCAGCATCAGCTTTTACACTTTCAACCACACCGTCATGGTCAACATATTCCAAGGTTGCACCAGCGAGCGGTGCTTCTTTTTCATCTACGAGAACATATACGAATTGCACTTTGCCGGGAACTTGTTCACGGTGGGATGCTACTTTATAAGCGTCTTTAAAGGGGTTATATTCATGCGCGGAAACGGGAGCTTCAATTGCTACGCTCATTACCATTGCAGCGAGTAATCCTAACATCATTTTTTTCATAATTTTCAACTCCTTCGAGTTTATTCTAACCTTACGGTTAGTTTTCTTCTTGTCTTAATTATAACAGAGTATTCCCACTTGTGCAATATGCTTTTGTGTCGAAATTGAAAATTATTTTCCGTTACGCATTTTTACCAACAAGGCAGCTCCAAAAGAATTGCCCTGCAGGGCGCGCCGTCAGCTCCTGATAAATTAAGGGGTGCTGCGTTCAAAAGATATGCTCCTTCAGGAACATTTTGCAAACGAACACCCTCTAACAAAACAATTTCTGCGCCAAGCAACGCTTGATGAACTTCCATAGGAGCATCTTCCGGTCCAACAGTTTGAGCTTCGTTACCCAAAAGCAATATACCCTCCGAAGCAAATACCTCTGCTGCTTCTAAAGAAACTATCGCCTCGCCCTTGATCAAAATTCTTTCTCGTGCCTCCCAGTGCGCCTGTTCTGCCTTTTCCAAAATCATCTCTGCATCATCTGCAGTAACAATTCCACGATGCTCAACTACGTAAGCTGGTCCAACAAAAGTTTCCAGCAGCATTTCATCTACAGCTTTCCCCTCTTGGAAAAAATGAAAGGGTGCGTCAATGTGAGTACCATTATGGACGCACATACTAAAAGCAGTTAAGTTGTATAAATCACCCTTGCTCATATCAGCAAGCAGTTGGCTTTGCGGAGCAGGGTCGCCAGGGTAAACCTCACAGCCCAAAACCTCTTGAGATATATCAAAAATTTTCATAACAAGCCTCCATAAATATTTATCTTAAAACCAATGATATAACCACTTCGTCTTTTATAATATATTACTCTGTTACAAAGCAAATACCCTGCATTGCAAAAAACTTTTTCTACACAAAGAGAAAACCACTCGCAGGGGATGTGCGCGAGTGGTTCCTCTAGGAAAGCTGTTTATGATGAATTTGATGGGAAGGGTTTGTAGCAAGTCTTCCTTGCTACGTCTTTAGTATACAACATAGCTGTGAGAGAACAAGGGCAAGAAAATGAACTAATTGTGAATTTAGAAATTAGAAACTATAGCGTACGCCCAAGTTCCATTGCCAGTTGGTATCTACTTCACCGCCTAAAGACTATATTATTTAGCAACCAATTGTGCAACCAAAGCTTCCAGTTTAGCAATACGTTCATCTGCATTTGCCAGCTGGTCTTTCATAGCTTCGTTTTCTGCTTTAACAGCATTTACCTCTTGGATAAGCTCACGTTTGCTCATCTTCGCAAAGCCACTTGCTTTATCCAAGCCGATGGACAAGCCAAGGTTAACCATATTTTCGCCGTTACCCATGGTGCCACCAAGGCTTAACATAAATTTTTCGTTAGGACGATAGAAGGCACCTAAAGCTGCTGCGTTTTCGCCTGCGTAATTACCCATGCCTGCGCTAAAAGTAAGCTTGTCATCAGGGTCATAATCCAGCGGATGGAGAGCTGCCAAAGCAGCTGCGCCTGCGCCTACCTTGTTGATTTTAGCGTTGGTTTTTTCGAGTCGTTGGTTAATGCCTGCAACAGCATCATTACTTGCAACGCTATTAGCCAATGCTTGAATATCTACACCGTTATAAGTGCCACCAGTTACATTACCGTTAGCAGCAACTGTAAACGCACCATCAGCAGCTTTTACACTACCGTCAGTACCAACTTCAAACTTACCGCCAGCACCTTTAATTTTGCCCTCTTCTGTCATAGATGCTATAGCTTGTGCTTTATTATGATTACTAGTATCACCTTGTCCCCAAACATAGAAACCAGAACCATCAATGCGAGCAGAGTTAGTCCCTACAGTGATGCCTTCAGAACCAATAGTAACAGGATTTTCTGAACTGTTTTCATTAATTGTTATGCTATTATTTATAACATTATTTTCTCCAATTTTTACAAACTTTGCATCAGCTTCTGTCTTAGTATAAACCTTTCCTAACGCAGTATCCAATTTGTTGACTGCATCAGTCAAATCTGATGCATTCCTTACACGTTCGCTGTAAATTCCACCAGAGAAGTCCGCACTGCCAGTTTTAGCATAAAGACCGTCCCAATTTGTATGTACTGCATTTGCCAAATTCCTAACTGTGTCTGTTAAAGTTTCACCATTAGTAATGCAAGTAATGCCTGAACCATTTGTTACTACTTCCCCAGTACCAACTATGTCTTTAACTTCTTGCAACTGCCCTACATTTACAGCATCATAGGTATCATTACCCTCTGCTACATTGACGATTCTTCTATAGGCAACACCAACACCGTTTAGAGTAGTACCATAACCTACACTCACTACGTTCTCTTCACTTGCAATGGAACCATAACCCAAAGCAACACTATTTTCTCCATTGGCTTTAGCCTTACTACCAATAGCAGTGCCACCAGTACCATCCACTCCAGCATAATAACCTAAGGCAACACTATCAGGGCAATCATTACGCACATTATTCACAATACTACCAACTTGACTCCCCACACCTATAGCTACACTTCTTACAGAGCCTTGTTCTGTTACGTCTTCACCATTAGTTACTCTTTCGGACATATACCCACCTATAGAAAGACTATCGTCAGGTATATGCTCTGTTAGATATTTTTCATTAAGGTCAATTTTATAACCGTATTCTACCTCCGCCCAAGCAACACTACTGCTCATCAGCACAGCACCGGTTAAAAGCCCTAATACTATCCGTTTCGCCAAATTCTTTTTCATAGTTTACGCCTCCTTGAAAGCTTTTTATATCATAGTCTGCACTACCCACAGGCTAAAAAGACAAATACATCTTTTACATTTCTTCAAGGTCTGTTTCTATGCATATTGTACTAAAAAAAAAAAGCATTTGGTCAAGTCAGAAGTACACTATTTTTCAGTTTTGAGTATAGCGTTTTTAATTTATATATACTACAAGCTTATAGTAAGAATAGGGAACAATGAGGAAAAGCTACGCTTTTCTTGATACAGGGCAAGAAAATAAGGAAGAGCAAGAAAATTTTATAAAAGAAGGAGAAGGAAAAAAGAATCTCACTAATATAGTGGGTCGATTTTTGCCAAATCGGCAAATTTTACAAAAAAAAAAATTTTTTTGAGTCGTTTTTGCCGATTTACCATTTTTTACCCCACTATAAGAGTGAAAGGAGAAAACACAGTGCACCAAACAAAAATACCCTCTTTACTGATTGTCCAGAAAAGAGGGTACATATCATTACGAGCAGGGCTTATCGTGCTTTTATCTTAAGCTTTCAATTGCAGCTTTAACATCCTGCGCACCATAAACATAGGAGCCTGCTACCAAAACAGTAGCGCCAGCTTCTTTTACCAGTACAGCAGTTTTATCGTTGATGCCACCGTCAACTTGAATGTCAACATTAAGACCAGCATCATCAATCATTTTACGCAAGCGTGCAATTTTAGGAACGGTGCTTTCGATAAAGCTTTGACCGCCAAAGCCGGGGTTAACGCTCATCAAGAGAACCATGTCAACGTAGGGCAGGATTTCTTCCACAGTACAGAGGGGAGTTGCAGGGTTCAAGGACACGCCAGCTTTCATACCTTCTGCTTTAATTTGTTGGATGCAGCGGTGCAAATGCTTAGTGGTTTCCACGTGCACTACGATTTGGTCAGCGCCTGCAGCCTTGAAATCAGCAATGTATTTTTCAGGTTGTTCTACCATCAGATGGCAGTCAAAGAACATATCAGTAGTTTTGCGAATGCATTTAACTACGGGAGCGCCAAAGGTCAAGTTCGGTACAAATTGACCGTCCATTACGTCAATATGCACCCAGTCAGCACCGGCAACTTCAATTTTTTTAATCTCGTCTGCCAAAAATGCAAAGTTCGCAGACAAAATGGAAGGAGCAATTTTTACCATAAACGTTTTCCCTCTTTCTCTTTAATTTCTTTTATTTCCTGAAGAATGTCTAAATATGATTGGTAACGGCTGGCGGCAATCTCGTCATTTGCTACTGCCGCTTTTACACCACACACAGGCTCGTGAGTATGAGTGCAGGGACAAAATTTACAACCGTCCTCGTATTCAGCAAACTCTCTAAAGCAATCTACCAAGTTCTTTTCGTCAAAATCTTCAAAGAGCAAATTGCCAAAACCCGGGGTATCAGCAATGTAACCTTCGGCAAAGGGCAAAAGCTGTGCATAGCGGGTGGTGTGCTTGCCACGTCCAATCTTTTCGCTTACTTCGCCAGTTCTAAGGTCTACGCTACTATCGATGGCGTTGATGGTAGATGACTTGCCTACGCCCGAAGGTCCGCCAAAGGCGCAAATCTTGCCACGCAGTTTTTCACGCAAGGGTTCAATGCCCTCGTCATTATCTGCAGAAATGGCAAATACCTCGTAGCCAATCTTCTCGTAGGTTGCCTTTACTTCATCAATCAAGCCAGCGGGAGCAAGGTCTTTTTTGTTCAGCACCAGGATTGCCGGAATCTTCGCCAGTTCTGCCAAGGCAAAAAGTTTATCTGCCAAAATGTAGCTGAAATCAGGAGAAGCACAGGCAAAGGTTACAACCAAAAGGTCAAGGTTGGCAATGGTAGGACGCAGCAAAAAGTTCTTGCGAGGCAAAACCTTTTTAATCATGCCTTCGTCCTTCTCACCCATTTGGAAGCTAACCATATCACCCGTAGCCAAAGAGAAGCGGTTTTGCTTCATCTTGCCTTTGACCTTGCAGGTGTAGATTTTATCTTCCACGCTTACGTAGTAGTAACCGTTATAATTTTTTAAAACTCGTCCTTGTAATTCACTCACAGAGATTTATCCTCAATCAAGCTGCCGTCAGCATACACTTTAATACGTGCGTTGCCAACGATGCTAGTTTTCTTGCGAACATTTTCGCCAATTTTCTTTTTACCGCTAAAGACAAGGTCTCTGCCCTTATCATCTACAACGTAAATTTGCAAAGCATATTTTCTATCCTTGTTCTTTTTCAGATAGTTGCCGTAAAGTTCGTTGCGTTTTTTAATATTTTCGGCTTCTTTTTTCTTGTCTTTATCGTAGGTATCAATATAGCCTACCAATTTATCAACGGTAAGGTTAAAGTCAACGTAAACATCTTTAGGCTTGCTTGCTTCGCCGTCAGATACGGTTAAGTCAACTTTTTCAAACTCAACAATTTTTTGACCAGCCATAGGACTTGTGCTAACAACGGTGTCTTTGGCAGGTTTATCTTCAACGTAGCGAACTTCGCCCAAACGCAAGCCTGCAGCCTTCAAAAGCTTTTCTGCTTCTTTAACCTTTTTGCCTACAAGATTGGGAACGGGTTTGTCGCCTTCGTTGATTACCAAGTTAATTTTGCTGCCTTTAGGAAGCTTGCTTGCACCTTTAGGCTGTTGGCTAAGTACGGTACCAATGATTTCAGTACGCACGTATTTTCTGCTAACTTCGCCAACCTCAAAGCCTGCGTGTTCAATGAAGCGGGTTGCTTTTTCTAGGCTCATGGTGCGAACTTCGGGAACGCTCTTCAGTTCTGCGCCCTTGCTTACAATCAAAAGAATCTTACTGCCTTCTTTACGTTCTTCACCGGCAGCAGGAGTTTGCTTCATAACAGTACCAGGTTGTACGTCTTCACCAAAGCCTTCTTCCAAGTCAACAATAAACTTCTTCTCTTCCAAAAGGTTTTGGGCTTCTACAACGGTCATCTTTACAACATTAGGCACAACAACTACGGCACGACTGCTGCCAAAGATAAAGTTTGCTGCTACAGAAATAAGCACCACCACGATGGTTGCCAAAATCATAAAATTGTTAAAGCCTAATTTGAATTTCTTTTTCTTCCTTCTTCTCGCCATTTCGTCTTCACCTATGGGTTCTTCATTAATTTCTTCAACTTTAGTGCGTACAGGTGCCATGATTACAGTAGCACCATCAGCTTCAGTTTCGGACAGATTTTTATTTTGAGGAATGGCGATGGTCATTTCCTTCATGTAATCGTTGCTGCTGAAGGGGAACAAGCGCATTTTCAAATCCAGCAAATCCCTACGCAGAGAGCCTGCGTTCATATATCTATCCGCAGGGTTCTTCGCCAAAGCCTTATCCAAAATTGCTTGCAAGCCTTCGGGAACATCAGCCAAGTAATCGCTCAAAGGCGGTACTTGTTTTTCCGCATGCATCATAGCAACGGCAACAGCAGTTTCGCCATCAAAGGGAACTTTGCCAGTAAGCATTTCAAAAAGCACTACGCCCAAGGAATACACGTCACTGGAAGCAGTAACCTGTCTACCGGTTGCTTGCTCCGGAGAAAGATAATGAACAGAACCCATTACGGTAGAGGTATAGACTATGGTTTGATTGCTTACCATCTTGGCAATGCCAAAATCTGCAATTCTGGGATTCAAATTTTTATCAACCAAAATATTTTGGGGTTTAATATCGCAGTGAATAATGTTCTTGCTATGAGCGTGCTGCAGTGCATCTGCCAAGCGTACGCCAATTTCCAGAACTGCGCTTACGGAAAGCTTATTGTCTTGTAGATAATCCTTCAAGGTAATGCCTTCCACATATTCCATAACAATGTATTCTTTATCACCCTCGGAAACTACGTCATACACATTAATGATATAAGGGTGCTTTAACTTCGCCGCAGATTTTGCTTCCCTGCGGAACTGTTCCACAAGCGCTTTATCTGCAACGAACTGGTCACGCAACACCTTAATGGCAACTTCGCGGTCAAGCAAAATATCATGTGCCAAAAAAACTTCAGCCATGCCACCTTGTCCGATAGTACGGAGGATTTCATAGCGTCTATTCAATATGGTCTTTTCTTCCATTCTATGCATCCTCCTCTACAGCAATCATAATAAAGCTTATATTATCCTTGCCACCATTATCTAGAGATTGCTCCAGTAAAGCGGTAGCAGCATTTTCAAAATCACTTGCTTCTAAGATGTTGGCAATTTCCAAATCCCGAAGCATGTCAGAAAGTCCATCACTGCACAAAAGCAGGATGTCGCCTTTTTCCAAAGCAAAGTGGAAAATATCAGTTCTGATTTCTTCTTCCACACCAAGTGCCTGCAAAAGCATATTCTTCTTGGGATGGTTAAAGGCTTCGCTAGAAGTAATCTTACCCTGCGCCAATAAATCTGCCACATAGGAATGATCCTTGGTAATCTGGCTAAGGGTGTTATTGCGGTATAGGTACAAACGGCTATCGCCAACATGAGCGGCGTAGGCGGTGTTGTCCCCCGGCAGATACAGTGCGGTTAAGGTAGTACCCATACCCTTGTAGGCATCATTCTTTTGCGCCATTAGGTAGGTATGCTTATTCGCCTTGGTAAATGCTTCCAGTAACACTTCTTCCGGAGCAGCAACCTTGCCGTGGCGCAACTCGTAGGTTCCTGCTTCAAAAGCCTTCAAGGTTTCACGGCTTGCCACCTCGCCTGCGCTATAACCTCCCATACCGTCAGCAACGGCAAAAAGGTAAGGCTCACGCACTAACAAACTATCTTCATTATTATTTCTTACCATGCCCACATGGGTCTTGCTGATAACTTTCATCTTAGTTTTTTCCTTGCTCCTTGGCAAATTTAGCACGCAGCTGTCCGCAGGCAGCGTCAATATCCTTGCCCATTTCCTTACGGACGGTAGCGTTCACCTTGTTCTTTTGCAGTACCTTTACAAAACGTTCAATAGCATTTTTAGAGGGACGTTCAAAGCCCTTTTCAGGTACGGGATTAGCGGGAATAAGGTTTACGGTAGCGTGCTTATAGCGCAGGAAATTGCTCAAAAGCTCTGCATCCTGCACGCTGTCGTTTTTATCTTTAATCAAAATGTATTCGTAGGTTACTTGTCTGCCTCCGGCTTCGCTATAACCTTCGGCAGCAGTGATGACATCTACAAAGTTAAAGCCTTTATTAACAGGCATCAGCTCCGTACGCAGGTCGTTCTTTACGGCGTGAAGGCTAATCGCCAGATTAATAGGCTTGCCTTGTTCTTTTAACCTTTCGATACCGGGGATAATACCACAGGTAGAAATGGTCATATTACGGTAACTCATAAAGCTGGTGTCCTCACGATGGAGGAAGTCCAACGCACCAAGTACGCTGTCAAAATTAAGCATAGGTTCACCGCTACCCATAACTACTACACGGCTTACCATTTTTCCGGTAGCACGCAAGCGCTCGTTAAAGAGGTAAACCTGCACGATAATTTCCGGCGCAGTAAGATTACGGACGCAACCATTCAAACCGCTGGCACAAAAGGCACAATGCATATCACAACCAACTTGACTGGAGACGCACACGCTGTAGCCATAATCGTGGTGCATCAAAACAGTTTCTACGGAATTGCCGTCAGGAAAAGCAATCAAAAGCTTGCTGGTCATGCCGTCACTGGAGTTTTGCTCACGCAAAATCTTCAGTTCACGAGGCAGTACCGTAAAGTTTTCTTCCATTATGGTAATATCTGCCTTGCTCAAGTTTCGCATCTCTGCAAAATCAAAGACGGACTTTTGATACATCCATTGGAATACTTGCTTCGCACGGAATTTTTTCAAGCCAAGCTCTACAAACTTGTCCTGCAATTCTTCTATTGTCAAACCAAAAATGTCTTGTTTCATTTCTTCACCAATTTACAAATGTAGAACCCGTCCACATTATCCTTTTGAGGAAGGAGCTGCAGTTCCTCCACCATTTCCCCGGTCAAGGGGTGAGCAAAAGGCTCAATGCGCCAATCGGGATGAGTAGCTAAAAACTCTTGCACGAGGTAGTGGTTTTCTGCCTGCTCAATGGTACAGGTGCTATAAACCAAGGTACCTCCTGCTTTTACATAGCGGGCAGCGTTAGTCAAAATCTTGAGCTGCAAGGGCGGAAAGATCTTTAAATCGTTACGGGTCTTGCGCCAGCGAGCTTCCGCACGACGACGAAGCACACCCATACCGGAGCAGGGTGCGTCAACCAGTACTTTGTCCGCTTTGCCCTCCCAAGCTTCTACAAATTCAGTAGCGTCTTGGATTTGCGCTTTAATATTTGTAATACCCAAACGGGTAGCATTTTCTTCAATAAGTTTTATTTTATGCTCGTGCACGTCACCAGCGTAGATGATGCCTTCATCTTGCATCAGCTGTGCCAAGTGAGTGGTCTTGCCACCGGGCGCACTGCACATATCAATTACAGTCTCCTCTGCTTGGGGAGCAAGCACTGCACCTACAAGCATACTGCTTTCGTCCTGCACGTAAAATTCGTTGTGCATTCCGGCAAAGACAGTGCTTAAGGCAGGCAGCTTCTCGCAAACGATACCATCTGCGCTCCATTTGGAAGCACGTACTTCTGCGCCAGCCTCCGTTAATTTTGCCATAAGCTTTTCGCGGGTGGTAACTAAAGTGTTTACACGCAGGCACACAGGCGCGGGAGTGTTGTCGAAAGCACAGAGAGCTTCCGTTTCTGCACGTCCGTAATTTTTAATCCACTTCTTCACCAGCCAGCGAGGATGGTACATTGCCAAGGAAATATAATCGGCAGTTTTCTTTTCTGCATCGGGGAAGGTGAAGCTGTCCTTTTTACGGAGCAAGCCACGCAGTACACCGTTAACAAATTTAGCAGTACCCTCATGGCTAAAAAGGCGCGCCAAATTAACAGCTTCGTTACAAGCCGCTGAAGCAGGAATCTTATCCATATATAAAAGCTGATACACGCTTACACGCAATACATTAAGTACCAGCTTATCAATCTTGTTCAAAGGACGAGTAACGCATTGCTGTAAATACCAGTCAATAGTACCCACAGCCTTCACCGTACCGTAGACCAGCTCCGTCATTAAACGGCGATCCATATCGCTTAGCTCATGACTGCGCAGATATTTATTAACTGCAATATTTGTATATGCGCCTTCGTCCAAAACTTGCTGCAATATTTCCACAGCAGCACTGCGGGCAGTAGCAGCTTTCTTATCAGTTTTTGCCATTGGCTTCCTCATCATCTAAAAATGCTAAAATAGCATCTTCCAGTTTCTTTTTATCTACACGGGTGTTAAAGCAGGGTCCAAAGGGACGCTCGTTTAAAACACCCAATACAGGCAGGGGGAATACGTCTTGAATACCACTGGTTAAATCTCGCTCGCAGGCAACGGCAACAATAGCCTTTGGTCTTGCCTGCATAACCATTTGGCGAGCAAGGGTACCGCCTGTAGCAACTGCCAGCTTGCAACCATACTTATGTGCCAATGCAAGCATATCGCCTACACTACAACCGCCACATTGCTTACAGTTTTCTACGTTGCGGGTAATCTTATGAACGCAGGTATCCCTTTGAATGCAGTGAGGTGTCAAAATTAAGATGCGTTCTGCGGGAACCTTAATCTTGTGCTGCATAACAAGGTTATTGCTTACCTCAATAAAGGACTGTTCAATTTTGCTACGGGGAATATTGAACAACCTTCCCAGCACTACGGCGAAGGGGAATAAAATGTTAATTGCCTTCCACGCCCAAAAGAACAGCACCTTGAACATAGAAATACCCAAAAGCGCCAGCACAATACCAATTACGCCAATCATCAGGGCAAAGGCAATAACAGCACCGACCACGCCCATAAGTTTGGGCAAAAGGTAATGGATTTGCGCAAGTCCAGGAACGGTTACCTTCCAGACCACGTAAATCATCAAAGCACCGATGATTGCGCTGATGGAGGTAAGCGCCATAAATATTCTTTTCTTAGGTTTAAAGATAGTTTCTTCCATAATATATAGGGGATTACTCCTTGCCTAAAACATCTCCAACTTGTACGCCACGTCCGTTAATGAAAACTTGCGCAGCCATACGTTTTTTAGATTCGGGTTGTACTTCGATAATTTCCAACACGCCGTTACCGCAAGCAACAAAGAAGCTGTGTTTAGTAGCTTCAACGACGGTACCTGGTTCTGCGGTGGTAGCTTTATCAGTTAAACGGCTACCCCAAATTTTTAAGTTTTTGCCGTCAGGCAATTTAGTAAAGGCACCGGGAGCAGGGTTAAAGCCACGAATTAAGTTGTGGATGTCAACAGCAGCTTTGCTCCAGTCAATGCGTTCCATTTCACGTTTTAACAAAGAAGCGTAGGTTGCTTCTTCCTCGCTTTGCTTTTCAGGCTGTGCCTTACCAGCTTCAATGTCCTCGATAACTTCCAGCAAAAGTTCTGCGCCTTTCACTTTCAGCTCGTCGTGCAGCTCGCCCATGGTCATGTTTTCGCCAATGGGTACAGCAACCTTTTTAATCATGTCACCGGTATCCATACCGATATCCATTTGCATGATGGTTACGCCACTTTCCTTTTCGCCTTGCATAATTGCATAGTGAATGGGCGCAGCGCCTCTGTACTTGGGAAGCAGGGAAGCGTGCACATTAATGCAGCCATATTTAGGCATATCAAGAATTTCCTTGGAAAGCAGTTGACCAAAAGCAGCAACTACAATCAAATCAGGGTTCATTTCTTTAAGCTGTGCCACAAATTCCGGAGTTTTAACACGTTGCGGTTGATGCACTTCAAAGCCTTGGCTCAATGCATATTCCTTGACGGGAGTCATCAGCATTTGACGACCACGTCCTTTAGGTCTATCCGGTTGAGTGATAACACTAACAATTTCATATTTGCCTGCTTCTGCCAGCGCTTGTAAGCTGCCTACGGCAAAATCAGGAGTTCCCATAAAAACTATACGCATAAATTTCACCTATTTATCCAATTTCTCTTTTTGCTTGGGCATAATGGTTTGAGCTTTGTCGATGAAAAGCACGCCGTCCAAATGGTCAAGCTCGTGTTGAATAGCGATTGCCATCAAGCCAGTTGCTTCCATTAAATAGCGTTTGCCGGTGCGGTCAGTAAATTCGCACTCTACTTTTTCTGCACGCTCTACTTCGCCCTCATATTCAGGTACGCTAAGGCAACCTTCGCCGCCAACAACACTACCCTCTTTGCTAACGATAACAGGGTTAATCATTTCTACCAAGCCTTCACCCACGTCAATGACAACGATACGTTTGGACACGCCAATTTGCGGAGCAGCCAAGCCCACGCCATCAGCAGCGTACATGGTCTCTGCCATATCCTTCAAAAGCTTGGTTAATTTTTTATCTATACGCTTTACTTCCTCCGCAGTTTTACGGAGCACAGGGTCACCTGCAGTAAGAATTTTTAATTTAGCCACAATGAGCCTCCTATATATGTTAAATTTCGTACCTTATATTGTACCATACAAAGCACTATATTTCAAAAATCCTTTGTTAGTTACACTAGCGCCAAGGACTAAATTACATTCACCGGGTCAACGTCAAAGAACAGATTGCGTTGCTCACGGAACTCGCTATTAAGAAGCGCGTCCTTAATAGGTTGCATATCTTTAGCCTTAACGAGAATGTTGAAGCGGTACATATCCCTCACCTTAGCAACAAGTCCGGGGAATGGTCCAAGCACCAGTATATCATTTAACTTACCTTCAAGCTGTTGTGCTTGCAGGAAAGTTGTAACTTTTTTGGCCAAAGCAAGAGCCTGCCCCTCGTCCTTATCCCAAACAGTCATCTTTAACATTTGGGCAAAAGGAGGATAGAAGAAAGCTTCGCGGTCTTTTAGTTCATCAAGAGCAAAGTTGTCGTAATCCTGACGTGCTGCCTGTTGAAGCACTTTATTTTCCACATCATAAGCTTGGAAGATAACGTGACCAGCCTTGTCGCCTCGTCCCGCCCGTCCTGCAGCTTGGGTCAAAAGTGAAAAGGTACGCTCCGACGCACGGAAGTCCGGCAAATTCAACGCACTATCTGCGGAAAGTACACCAACCAAGGTTACATTGGGAATATCGTGTCCCTTGGCAACCATCTGAGTACCAATAAGCACATTACGTTCTCCACGGGCAAAACTGCTCAAAATATCTGCGTGGGCAAACTTCTGAGCAGTACTGTCCTGATCCATACGCAGTACCCTAATTTCAGGAAGCTCCTCTAATTCAGCCTCCGCCTTTTGGGTACCTGTTCCGAAAAATTTAATGCGTCTGCTATGACAGGTGGGGCATTCCGCAGGAATCTCTGCCGTGTTACCGCAGTAATGACAACGCATTGCTTCACTTGCACTGTGGTAAACAAGCGCCACCGCACAATGGGGACACACAATGGAAGCACCGCAGTCACGACACAGCACGAAGGTTGAATAGCCTCGTCTGTTTAAAAGCACAATCGCTTGCTCGCCACCAGAAGCAGTAGTAACAAGAGCTTGCTTTAGCTTGCGAGAAAGCACGCTGAAATTACGCTCTTGCAATTCCTTACGCATATCCACAATTTCTACTGTGGGAAGCAGGCTTCCCGTAGCACGCTTGGTCAGACGTAAATGCTCGTAGTCGCCATTAGTCGCCTTGTAATAGCTTTCAAGGTCAGGAGTCGCACTACCTAAAATCAAAGGCGCGCCTGTATAGCGAGAGCGTTGCAATGCCACCACCCTTGCGTGATAGTTGGGGCGTTCCTCCTGCTTGTAACTGCTTTCGTGTTCTTCATCTATAATTATTAGTCCTAGATTTTTAAAGGGAGCAAAAACAGCACTGCGCACCCCAATCAAAATGTTAGCTTGGTGAGTGTGCATCTTGTACCACACGTCACCACGCTCGTTTTGGGAAAGCTTACTGTGAGCCACAGCAACCATGTCGCCAAACCAAGCCTTAAAGCGTTTCACCAGTTGGGCGGTCAAGGCAATTTCCGGCACAAGCATTAAGACCTGTTTTCCCTGCTCCACAGCCTTCGCCGCAGCACGCAGGTAAACCTCCGTCTTGCCACTGCCTGTAATGCCCTGCAGTAAAAAGGTTCTACCATTAGTTTCATCAACGGAAGCATTTATTTTTTCCAAAGCACCTGCCTGCTCGTCAGTCAGCGTAAAGACTTCCCCACGCTTTTGTGGATTTACATAGCTGTTACGCAAAACGCGCTTCTGTCCAGCTTCTGCCCAACCCTTTTCCGCAAGGGTGCGAGCTGTGGCAGCGCTAATCTTGTATTCCATAAGGTCACTTACAGTTAGCCACTCACCTTCGGACAGCACGGCAAGCGCCGCCATTTGAGCCTTCGCCTTATTGTTGCCAAGTGCGAGGGCGGCGCGACCAGCTTCTGTAATTTTGTAGGCAAGCACTGTCTTTTCCTTCAAACGCTCCTCATAAGCGTAGTACAATAACTTACCGCTAGCATCCTTCACCGCCTGCCTCTTGATGCTGGTCTTGCCAGGCACGAAAAGGCGCATAGCTTCTGCCAAAGAGCACATATAATAATCAGCCAGCCACTTAGCTGTACTGAGCATCTCCTCATCAAACCACGGTCTGTCGCCCAAAGCTGCTTCTACATTTTTCAGTTTTTCTTGTGCCTGCGGGACAAGCTCTGATAATTCCTTACGACGCACCACAAAGCCTTCCACTTTTTGCGCGCCAAAGGGAACAACCACACGCCAACCACTGTCCAAAAAGCGTAGCTCTTCGGGCACGGCGTAGGTGAACTGTTTGAACAAGCTCTTCACAGGCAAATTAATAGCAACATCAACGCAGAACATGGTTCCTCCAGAAAATAGGTTAATATGGTAATATCACAAACAATTATATTAAACACCACAACATAATATTATTCTCGAAAGCCACAGCAAATTCCTTTTTTAGTTTAGTTGAGAAATAGAAAACACCGTCCCTATTTCTAGAGACGGTGCTAAATTCTAGAATAACTTAAAATTTGTCAGAAGTGCTTATAACAAATTTTACTATACGATGCAGCTCAAATCGCCAACCGCGTGAGTAATATCTTTAACTGCGGAGAGCAATGCCAAACGGTTATTTTTAATTTGTTCATCATTATCCATAACCATTACATCGTCAAAGAATTTGTTAACGGGTGCAACCAGCTTGCAAGCGGTTTGGAGAACTGCTGCATAGTTGAATTGAACAGTTGCCAACAGCATTTCGTTGTTGAGTTCGGTAACTGCTTTGTGGAGTTCGCCTTCTGCCGGATTTTGGAAGAGGTTGGTGTTGATAGCAGTTTCTTGTTCAATTTTTTTGCACAAGTTAGCAACGCGGGTAGCAGCTTGAATAAGAGCAGGAGCTTCTTCAGTTGCTACGAACGCATTGAGAGCTTGAGCACGAGCAGCAAGGTCAGCGATGTCGTCGTTGCGGTCGTCAGCGAGAACTGCGTCAACTACGTCGTAACGGATGCCTTGGTCAAGCAACATATTTTTCAAGCGTTGTTTGAAGAAGTCCATTACAGGCATGATAACTTCCTTGGTTTTTTCGGAAGGAATGTTCAGGAGGTATGCAACGCCTGCAATAAGTTTAATCATAGAAACATGGTAGTTGCCATCTATCAAAATGTTGATGATACCAAGAGCTTGACGGCGCAGTGCGTACGGGTCTTGAGAACCGGTGGGAGCAAGGCCACGGCTAAAGGTTGCCACAATGTTATCCAGTTTATCAGCAATGCCTACGATACGGCCAATGTCAGTTGCGGGCAGTTCGTCACCTGCGAAACGGGGCAGGTAGTGTTCGTAGATACCTTTTGCAACTTCCGGAGCTTCGCCGTCTAAGAGTGCGTATTCACGACCCATTACGCCTTGCAGTTCGGTGAACTCAACAACCATACCGGTTACGAGGTCAGTTTTGCAAAGCAGTGCGGTACGAGCAAGTTTTTCTCTATCAACTTTAGAGTTCAAACCGAAAGCAATCATATCTGCTGCTTTTACAAGACGTTGGCTCTTATCGTTCATATTGCCCAAGCCTTCTTGGAAGGAAACAGTGGTAAGTTTTGCCAAGCGAGCTTCCAAGGGTTGTTTACGGTCTTCGTTGAAGAAGAATTCTGCGTCAGAAAGACGAGCACGCAGTACGCGTTCGTTACCGTGAGCAACTACGTCAAGATGTTCTTTACCGCCATTACGAACGGTGATGAATTTATTGAGCAGGCTACCGTCTTCTTTCAGCACGGGGAAGTAACGTTGATGTTCGCGCATCGGAGTGATGATGCATTCTTTCGGCAACGGCAAGAAGCGTTCTTCGAAAGAGCCGCAGAGAGCAGTAGGCCATTCTACTAAGTAGTTAACTTCTTCCAGCAAATCTTCGTCGATTTCAGCGTGACCGCCTTCTTCGATTGCCAGATCGATAACTTGTTGACGAATCAGCTCACGACGAGCGTCTTGATCAACCATTACGAAGTTGTCTTTCAAAACTTCTTCGTATGCTTCAGCGCAGGGAATTTCTACAGCGCCAGGAGTTTTGTTAACTGCGGAAGATACAGTATTTTTAACAGCGCTAACAGCTTTTTCCAGAAGTTCTTTAGCGTCGTCAAGGCTTTCAACTGCTTTTGCACCTTCTACGAGAGCAGGACGCAGGAAGCGGTGACCACGGGAGAATTTGCCAGATTTAACGCCAGTGATTTCAACAGGAATTACATCGTCGCCAAAGAGAGCAACCAACCAACGGATGGGGCGAACAAAACGGAAGTCATGGTCAGCCCAGCGCATGGTTTTGGGGAAGCTTAAGGAAGTGAGGATGTCGTGGAGCAAACCAGGGAGAAGTGCTTCAACTTCTTGACCAGCCAAGTGTTTTACAGCGTAAACATATTCGCCACGAACTTCCAAATCTTCTACGTCAACGCCTTGACCACGAGCAAAGCCTTGGGCAGCTTTAGTAGCTTCGCCGTCTTTGAAAGCGATTTTTACGGAAGGACCTTTTGCTTCGATGGTGCTGTCAGCTTGGTGTTCAGCAACGCCGTCAGCAATGAAGGTCATACGACGCGGGGTGCCATATACTTTAACTGCTTCATAAGGAATACGCAGTTCGTCCATTTTCTTTTCAGCCAGCTCTTTTAATTGAGCCAGAATACCGGGCATAAACTTCGCCGGGATTTCTTCGGTACCAATTTCAAATAACAGTTTTTCCATTATTCATTCGCCTCCTTTTTCAGCATCGGGAAGCCCATTTTTTCACGTTGTTCTACATAAGCGTTAGCACACAAGCGAGCCATTGCACGTACACGACCAATGTAAGCGGTACGTTCGTTAACGCTGATTGCGCCACGGGAGTCTAACAGGTTAAAGGTGTGGGAGCATTTCAAAACGTAATCGTATGCGGGACGGATGTAGCCCAATTCGATAACGCGTTTTGCTTCTGCTTCATATTTATTGAACAGGTCAAAGAGCAAATCAGTATCTGCAACTTGGAAGTTGTAGTAGGATTGTTCAACTTCGTTGGTGTGGAATACGTCGCCATAGGTTACGCCGTCTACCCATTCAACGTCGTAAACGTTTTCTACGCCTTGGATATACATAGCCAAACGTTCCAAGCCGTAGGTGATTTCTACAGCTACAGGTTTAACGTCAAGGCTACCAACTTGTTGGAAGTAGGTGAATTGGGTAATTTCCATACCATCCAGCCAAACTTCCCAGCCCAAGCCCCAAGCGCCCAAGGTAGGAGATTCCCAGTTGTCTTCTACAAAGCGGATGTCGTGTTCTTCTTGACGAATGCCCAATTCAGCCAAGCTTTGAAGATACAGGTCTTGGATATTTTCCGGAGAAGGTTTCATGATTACTTGGTATTGGTGATGTTGGAACAAACGGTTGGGGTTGTCACCATAACGACCGTCAGCAGGACGACGAGAAGGTTCAACATAAGCAATGTTCCAGGATTCAGGACCAAGTACGCGCAAGAAAGTGGAAGGGTTCATAGTGCCTGCACCCTTTTCCACGTCATAGGGCTGACCAATAATGCAGTTTTGTTTAGCCCAGAAGTTTTGCAATTTCAAAATCATTGTTTGCAAATTCATAGTGTGCCTCCTATATAAAATGTTTTTGTTACAAGGAAATAAAAAAGCCCCTGTAACTAAATATAGTTACAGGGACGGTAATTACCGCGGTTCCACCCTGCTTGCAGTGCAATCGCACTGCCGCCTTAATACATATTCTTTTCGCTCCAAAGTGCCCTTCACTTGCTGATGTCGGCTTTCACCCTCCCGACTCGCTAGGTGCGCAAGCTACTCCTCTTCTTCATAGCTATTAGTCAGTATACAATATGGCAGAAACATTGTCAACTTAACATTTTAAAGCAAAATTTCATTAAATATATCCGTTTTCCCTTTTTGATTGTATCCTAATTTTCTCAGAGAAATTCTTAATATGTAGGTTCCTCCCACTTTTCTCTTAACAGCTTTATCTCGGCAGCGTACCCTGAAAGTTCGTTGGGAGTTTCCAGATAAAAGGGCAAACTCCTAAGAGCAGGATGGTTAATAATGCGAGTCATGGCTTCCAAGCCAATACTACCAGCACCAATACAAGCGTGACGATCCTTATGACTTCCTAAAACATTCAAGGTGTCGTTAAGATGAATCGCCTGCAAACGCTCCAAGCCAATAATCTTATCGAACTGTTCCAGCACGCCATCAAGGTCATTAACGATATCGTATCCACCATCAAAGATGTGGCAGGTGTCCAGGCACACACCCATCTTTTCATTCAAACGAACCTTGTCTAAAATGGCACGCAGTTCTTCAAAGGTGCGACCAACTTCACTACCTTTGCCTGCCATTGTTTCCAAAAGTACGGTAGTGTGCAAATCCTTATGAAGCACATCGTTGAGCATGGCACTAATTTTTTCTATGCCAACCTCAACTCCCTGCTTAACGTGGCTACCAGGATGGAAGTTATACAAATTGCCAGGCACATACTCCAGCATTGCCAAGTCCCCTTCCATGACGTTGCGTGCAAAATCACGCAAGCCTTCGTCAGCGGCGCAAGGGTTCATGGTATAAGGAGCATGAGCTAAAAGCTTGGCAAAATTATTTTCTTGGCACAGCTTTACAAGAGCTGCAGCGTCCTCCGGGTTTACAGCCTTTGCCTTACCACCACGGGGATTGCGAGTGAAAAACTGAAAAGTATTGGCGCCAATGGAAAGAGCAGTCTTACCCATTGCCAAAAAGCCTTTACTTGAAGATAAGTGACAACCGATGTTTAACATTTATTTGCTCGCTTATTTTTTCGGAGTAATGGCGAAAACGCGCACGGGCATACCGCTTGCACCTTCGATACGAGGCCAAGCAGCAACCAAAATTGCACCAGCAGGAGCAACCTTGTCAAGATTGTTCAATACTTCGATTTGCAGTTTGCCTTTAGCAAGTACATAGCGTTCGCAAGCCAAGTCACCAGCTTCGCAAGCAAGAGCGGAAGCGTCGGTATCCAAGGTTTCGTGACCGTTAGCAGCAGCGTTACGTTCTTCGTAAATATATTGCAGTGCAGGCATAGACCAGCCAGGGAAGTTTTCGCTACCATCTTCTGCAATACCGCTGATAGCATCCATACTAGGCCAGTTTTTGCTCCAATCAGTACGCAAAGCAACAAAAGCACCATCAGGAATAGTACCATATTTTGCTTCGTACTCTTTAATATCTTCAACAGTTACAGCGTAATGCACATCTTCTGCAACCTTAGCAGTAACGTCGATAACGCACAGCGGGAACATCAATTGTTCAGCGCCATAATATTCAGAAGTTTTGCCGTCCTTAATAAAGTGCGCAGGGAAGTCAATGTGGGTACCAAATTGACCGGGGAATTTAAAGGTGTGAATGATGCATTCCAACATCGGATTGCCCCAATCGTAGCAAACCTTGCCCAGTTCAACAGAGCCTTCGGGAATACCACCCCAATACGGACTGTCGTTGTTCAGAGAATGAGAAAGTTCTACCCATTCGTACTCCGCAGATTTCATTTCTCCTAAGATATCCCATAATTTGTAACTCATGATTAAGCCCCCTTGTTTTTTAATTAAGTTACTATGAGTATATCATCCACAAGGACAATTGTAAATATTATCTTTCTAACGCACTGTCTTTTCTAAACAAAAATGCTCCACCGTAAAAACAGCAGAGCATTTTTTATTAAAGTATTTGTTGATTGTTAATAACCAGCTGGAATTTAGTACCAAGCTTTTCAGCAGCACGTTTGCACAGTAACATACGCTCAATGAAAATCTCGAAGTATTCCATCACGCTACAGATATTAGTATCAATCTCGATATTCAAGGTAATAATTTTTGCCTCAGCATCTACGTTCACGTCGGACTTGGTTACGCCGTAGTTCACTCTATCGTGAATGTCCAAAGCGATAGTTGCCTTATCACGGACTCTGCTAGAACGTACGTCGCATTTATCTGCAATGATAAGCGCCGCAGCCACAGGGTTAACCGGGAAAGCAGTGCTCTCGTCATGATTACCAATGGCGGTGATGATGGTAGCAGTGTCCTCTGGGTCGCAGTTCATGTTATCAAGAATGCGGAACGCCATAACCGCACCACTTTGAGCGTGATCCTTACGGTTAATCACGTTGCCGATATCGTGCATAAAGCCTGCAATCGCCGCCAGCTCTGCCTCACGTTCACTATAACCAAGCTTGAGTAAAATGTTCTTGGCAGTTACGCCAACCTTGGTTACGTGAGCAAAGCTATGCTCCGTAAAACCAAGGGAGAGCAAGGATTCATCCGCCTTTTTAATATAGGTTCTAATAGTTTCGTTGTTTTTAATTTCTTCAAATGTTATACGCATCTTCTAAATCCTTTAGTACAATTCGCCGGGACGGTAGCCTTGAGGAAGCTCTTCTTCCTCCAAAAATTGGAAGCTTTCATCTTCCAGAATAGGCAGGAACACCCAATAAGGAACCTTGGTAAATTCGCCACAGTAATCGCTGGCACCAAACCATTTGCCTTCTTTCGCAGCAAGGTTCAAGCCACGGGCAAACTTGGTACGGTTAGCGCAATCATGAATGGCAATGTCCCAACCTTCGTCGTCAGCAATCTTCATCAGCTTCAAGGACAGCTCCCTACTCCAAATGGGAGAGATGTAGCCTTGACGGTAGATATACATATTTTCTCCGGCGTAGTTTTCAATATTGTTAGCGTTCAAGTGCAGCTCAGCGCAGTTGATGAAGTCCACACCGGTTGCCAAAATCTGTTCTTTCTTTTTAAAGAAGGTATCAAAAAATTCCGGAGTCATGGGAGTTTCGATACCAACATTTTTAATGTACTTCTTAGCAATGCCAATGGCTTCGATAACCTTGTCGTTGCAGTTAGTTGCGCCTAAGTTAAAGCGCAACTCGTCAAGACCAGCTTCGCCCAAAGCCTTGAGATTCTCTTCATTGGCAAGAGTACCGTTGGTATACATGTGCTGGTGAATACCAGCTTCGCTAAACTTGCGGATGATGTTGTAATATTTTTCAATTTCCATAAAGGGTTCAAGATACACGTAAGAAATACCGGTAGGCTTGTTTTGAACGGAAAGAAGCAAATCTAAATCGCGTTCATAAAAACGGGTGCCACCAATTTCCCACATACCTTCGCCAATGGGCATAATATTGTCCAAATCACCATAGTTATAACAAAATTTGCACTTAATGTTGCATTTGTTGGTCTTGCGAATTGCAGTCAAGCCAGTACCAGTAAGGCAGGAGCGACAGCCTTTAGCAAATTTTTCTGCCTTGCCTACGAAATAGCTTCTGCCGTCAATGGATTGCAAGCCTTTGATTTCAGCAAGCAGTTTATCGTTACGAGCGTCAATAGCAGCTTCAATTTGGGCAAAGGTTGCGTAAACCAGCTCCATTTGCTTGGGCATCAGCTCTTCGTCATCGGGAAGCTGTGCAAAAAATCTAAACCACATCAAGGCATCTTTCTTAGCAATTTTCAAAGTTTATCATCCTTTCGTCATCCTCTAAATTATTATTCCTTCTAAATGGTCACATTCGTGTTGGATAATTTGCGCAGTAAAACCACTGAACTTACTGCGTTGCTTACGCATCTTCATATCCTGGTATTCAACCTCGATGTTTTCGTAGCGGGTGCAAGCACGTTCGCCAATAAGTGATAAGCAACCCTCTTCTGTTTCGTAAGGCTTATCTTTTTTCACAATCACTGGGTTGAACATTACCACGTTAGTTTTACCAAGATTGAATACAATAATACGTTTGCGCTCGCCAATCATATTAGCAGCCATACCAACACAACGGTCAGCATTTGCTTGCAAGGTGTCCAACAAATCAATGGCAATATTTTTATCTTTAGCTGTTGCAGGCTCAGACTTTTGCGCCAAAAACAGCACGTCTTTCATAATAGGTTTAATCATAGGTCAGGCCCTCACAATTAAGGCAACATTTTCTACATGGGATGTAAAAGGGAACATATCAACGGGTTGCACTACTGTTGTCTTATAACCGTGCCCTTCCAAATAAGCCAAGTCGCGCGCCAAGGAAGCAGGGTTACAGGAAACATATACGATGCGTTCCGGCCTAACCTTAGTGATTGCTTCAAGTACACGCTCTTCGCAACCGGCACGAGGCGGGTCTAAAAGTACAACGTTAGGACTCACGCCTCCCTCTAAAAGTGCAGGCAACTCTACCGCAGCATCGCCTAAGATGAACTCTGCATTAACGCAACCGTTCGCCACAGCATTTTTCTTAGCGTCTTCGATAGCAGGCGCAACAATTTCGATACCATAAACTTTTTTAGCGTGCTTCGCCATATAAAGAGAAATTGTTCCCGTTCCGCAGTAAACGTCAACAACAGTTTCGTTACCGGTAAGGGCAGCGTATTCCAACGCTTTGTTGTAAAGCTTTTCTGCTTGCTCACTGTTTACTTGGAAGAAGGATTGAGCAGATACGTTAAAGCTTAAAGCACCCAAGCTATCTTTAATATTGGGCTTGCCATAAATCACACGGGTCTTGTTGCCCATAATGATATTGGTAGGCTTCTTGTTTATATTTTGGATGACGCTTACCAAACCAGGAACTTCCTTCACCAAAATGTCGATAAGCTCTTTTTTATTGGGAATATCGTAGGCAGAAGTAATCAGCACCGCCATAACTTCGCCGCTGTGCACACCCACACGGCTCATTACGTGGCGCACTAAACCCTTGCCAGTCTTTTCGTCATAAGCAGATACATTGAATTTTTCCATCCACTTACGCACGGCAAGGAGTACTTGGTTATTAGCTTCTTTTTGAATCAAGCAACCTTCTGTATCCACAACGCTATGGGTTGCAGTTGCGTAACAACCAATTTCAATTTTGCCATCTGCGCCCATTGCCACAGGGAACTGCATTTTATTGCGATAGTTCCACGGATTAGCACAACCAATTACAGGCAAAACTTCCGTATCAAGGTGACCAATACGGGTAAGAGCGTCACGCACTTGTTGCTCCTTCATTTGTAATTGACCAGCGTAGGACAAATGTTGCAGCTGACAGCCTCCGCACTCTTTATACACGGGGCAAGCAGGCTCTACCCGTTCCGCAGAATCTTCCAAAATTTCTACAATCTTAGCTGTCGCATAACTTTTCTTTACCAAGCCAACCTTCGCCTTAACGGGTTCAGTAGGCAACGCACCGGGTACGAACACAGTAAAGCCTTGGTATTTGCCAACGCCTTCGCCACTGCTACCCAAGCCGGTAATATTTATCTCTATAACTTCACCCTTTTGTACGGGAATGTTTGCTTTCATAGGCACACCTCTCCAGAATAAATATTACCTAAATTATAACATAAAACAAAAGAAAAACGCTCTGCTTTCGCAGAGCGTTTTAAAATTCTTCTTAGTAGTTGATAGCGCGAATTTGGAAGTAGCCTTGCGGATGGTCGCAAACCGGGCATTTTTCCGGAGCTTTTTCGCTTACAACGATTTTACCGCAGTTGGTGCAAATCCAAACTTGTTTTTCTTCACGTTTGAATACGCGGTCGTTTTCGATGTTAGCCAACAGAGCGCGATATCTTTCTTCGTGTTCTTTTTCGATTTTGCCAACTTCTTCAAAGAGCATTGCCAAATGGTCAAAGCCTTCTTCTTTAGCAGTTTTAGCAAATTCAGCATACATTTCGGTCCATTCGTAGTTTTCACCAGCAGCTGCATCTTTCAAGTTTTCGATGGTGCCAGGAACTTTGCCACCGTGCAATGCTTTAAACCACAATTTAGCGTGTTCTTTTTCGTTACCGGAAGTTTCTTCAAAGAAAGCAGCGATTTGATTGTAGCCTTCTTTTTTAGCTGCACTTGCGTAGTAGCCATATTTTACTCTTGCTTGGGATTCACCTGCAAAAGCAGTCCACAAATTTTGTTCAGTTTTGGATCCTTTCAATTCCATGATAATTTCCTCCTTCAGAAATTTATTTGCGGCTTTTCAGCCAGTTTTCCAAATATATTATTTAGCTTCTGCCTCTTTCAGCTTTTGGCAATCGGGGCACAAACCGCTAAATACAATGTCATGATGCTCCATTCTATAATTGGTCACAGCAGCAACCTTTTCGTCAAGGTCATGGAAATAGTCAAAGTTTTCTACGTTCATGAACTTACCGCAATGGATACATTTAATATGATAATGTCTTGCCAAGATATGATCAAAACGGTCTGCACCGCTGGGAACAGATACCTTACCAAGCAATCCACTTTCAACCAAAGAGTTTAAGTTACGATAAATCGTCCCTTTACTGATATCAGGATATTCCATGGTAATGCGGTCATATACTTCTTCGGCAGTGGGATGGTCTGCTAAAAAACGTACAGCAGCTATAACAAGCTGTCTTTGGATAGTATTCCTCTTTGCCATTTGCATCATCCTTTATAAAAATAATTCCTAATTAGAATTATACTGACAATCATTTAAAAGTCAAGCTAAATACTATGGCAAAAATGGCACCGTACTTTCCATACGATGCCAAAATTTTATTTTAGGCTATTTTGATAATCTGCCAAAAATGCAGCTAAACCTTTGTCGGTAAGGTCATGTTTAATCATTTGCTCAAGAACCTTTGTAGGAATAGTTGCAATTTGGCAACCAGTAAGCATTACTGCATCAACATGTGCCAAATTACGGATGCTTGCAGCGATAACTTCAGTTTCAATACCATAAATTTTAAAAGCTTCTACAATATTTTTTACAAGCAGCACACCGTCTTCGCCAATGTCGTCCAAACGTCCGATAAAGGGGCTAACGTAGGTAGCACCGGCACGAGCAGCCATAAGAGCTTGGGACATACTGAACACCAAGGTCACATTGGTCTTGATGCCTTCCGCACTCAAAATTTTCACAGCCTTCAAACCTTCGGGAATGCAGGGAATTTTAATAACAATGTTCTCTGCAATTTGTACCAGCTTGCGAGCTTCTTCTAACATACCTTGACATTCAGTGCTAATTACTTCTGCGCTAACGGGACCTTCCACCAGCTTAGCGATTTCAGGAATAACCTCTGCTTGAGTGCGTCCGGTTTTAGCAATTAAGCTAGGGTTAGTAGTAACGCCGTACACAACGCCCCAATCTACAAATCTAGAAATTTCTTCCACGTTAGCGGTATCCATAAAAATTTTCATCACAAACAATCCCCTTCACATTTACTCTCGTACAGGCAAAACTACTACCTTTTGAGCGTTGGTTTTCGCCGGAATAC
>JAGAPX010000023.1 GCA_017623055.1 Phascolarctobacterium sp. | reverse complement strand
ATAAGATGCATGTAATCATGGGTCTTATAGAAATGAAAGCTTATGACGAGTTAAAAACATTTACCAAGGAAGTTGCGTACAATCGTCAATCCGAAGTGTCTTACATCGTAACCCGTATGAAAGACATTACTTTGGCAGGCTTTATACTTGGTAAGATTAGTCGTAGTCGCGAGCTTGACATTGACTTCTCCTTATCTGACGAAAGCGAATTGCGTAATGAGTTGGAAGTTCCTTCTGTTCATGATTTGGTACTCATCGTTGGCAATATCGTAGAAAATGCGTTTGATGCCTTAGCAAATTTTGATGGCGAGCGCATTGTAAGCTTAAGTATTCTTGATTTTGACAAGGAAATCGTTATCACAGTAGAAGATTCCGGTCCTGGTATGGATGCGGAAGCTTTGAAAAATATTTTCACACGTGGTTATTCCAGTAAGGGTAAAGGTCATGGTTATGGCTTGTATCTTGTAAAGCAAAGTATAGATAACCTTGAGGGTTCCATTGATGTTGAATCTGTAGAAGGTGAGGGTACAACCTTTACTGTTAGATTACCTATAAAAAGGGATGGTGAAATAAATGATTAACGTTTTAGTTGTAGAAGACGATCCGATGGTAGCGCAGCTTCACGAACATTATCTGGGCCAAATAAAAGGTTTCCAACTTTGTGATATGGCTCGAAGCGGTGATGAAGCTTTACGCCTACTGCAAACTAAAGAATATGATTTACTTATTCTTGACGTGTTTATGCCTTCCATGGATGGCTTACAGCTTCTCGCAAAAATTCGTGAGAATGGTTTTGACGTTGATGTTATTATTGTATCCGCAGCTAACGATAAAGATAAGATAAAACAAGCGTTGCGCTTAGGTGCAGTAGACTACATCATTAAACCCTTTGAGTTTGAACGCTTTAATTTAGCTTTGAATAATTACTTGAAGCGTTATCATATTGTTGAAGACCAAGAAATTATTGAGCAATCTGAACTGGATAAAACTATTATCCGCAATGAAAAGGAACCAGTAGTTGCCCTGCCTAAAGGCTTGGACAAAAATACTTTGGCTGTAGTTTGGAAATGCATTCTTACTTTTGATGGTATGTTTACTACAGAAGAAGTGTCTGCCAAGGTTGGTATCTCTCGTGTTTCTATTCGCAAATATTTAGAATTTCTTAAGAGCTTGCGTTTGTTGAAACTTGATTTACACAGAGGCTCTGTTGGTCGTCCTGTTTACAAATATTTATGTGTTGATAAGCAAAGCGATTTACTGAACGTTTATATCCAATAGCTTTGCCATAAGAGGTTAATAATGCAAATAAAAGAGCCGGTAAAAATACTGGATGTTCCCGTACATCCCTTAACGATGGGGGAAGCTGTTTCCGCATTGGAAGAAAGTATCACTAGCGGCGAGCAAGCATTTGTCGTTACTGCTAACGCTGAAATAATCATGATGTGCCAAGAGGACGCAGGCTATAAGAAAATCGTCTCTCAAGATGCGCAGCTGGTTTTACCTGATGGAGCAGGTGCTGTGTGGGCTGGTAGACATTTGGGCTATAAAGTTCCTGAGCGCGTGGCAGGTTTTGACCTGTATTGCCAGCTCCTTGATAAAGCTGCCCAAAAAGGCTACAAGGCATTTTTCTTTGGAGGCTCTACCGGGATTGCGGAAGCTGCCAAAGCTAAATCCGAGGAGCTTTATCCCGGAGTACAAGTAGTTGGTTGTCGCAATGGCTACTTCAAGGAAGAAGAAAGCCAAGCCATTATTGACGAGATTAATGCTTCAGGGGCTGATATGCTTTTTGCAGCGCTTGGCGCACCGAAGCAAGAAAAGTGGCTGGTACGCTACCGCGAACAATTAAAACCAAAAATTTTAATGGGTATAGGCGGTAGCTTTGACGTCTTTGCCGGTAAAATGGAACGTGCTCCCAAATGGATGCAGGATGCTTCTTTGGAATGGCTCTTCCGTCTTTACAAACAGCCAAGCCGTTTTATGCGCATGATGGCGTTGCCTAAATTCGTTTTAAAAGTTGTTTTTAACGGAAAGAAAGCCTGATTTCTTCTAAAAACGGTGTATTTACTGGTGTCCAGACAAGTATAAATGGACAAATAGATAATACTGTATTATAATAATGTGATGGAATAGGGTTCCATCACATTATTTTTACCTGTTGGAAGAGAGGCATTTCTATGATTATCGTTAAGGATGGTTATCCGATTATATTTAGCGTACTTGCGATTACTATCGCTACATATTTCTTTTGCGGTCCGGTATGGGCTGCTATCCCCGGAGTTTTGAGTTTATTCTTTTTGTGTTTCTTCCGTAATCCCACGGCTTTGCCGCCTTATGATCCCAATGTGCTTTATTCTCCTGCACACGGTACTGTAATGGCCATTGAAGATATTTTTGATGATGAATATCTGAACGAACCTGCGACTAAAGTAACTATTTTCCTTTCTGTATTTGACATACACGTTAACCGTAGTCCGATTGACGGTGAGATTAAGTATCAACGTTATACCTGCGGTCGATTTGTACCTGCATATAAAAAATCTGCTTCCTTTGAAAATGAACGTCATGCCATTGGCTTGGACAACGGTCGCATCCGCGTGTTGGTAATCCAAGTTGCTGGTCTTTTGGCGCGTCGAATTGTATCTTGGGTAACCCTTGGTAATAAAGTTCAACAAGGTGAATGCTACGGTATGATTAAATTTGGTTCCAGTACTGAACTGGTTGTGCCTAAAAATGTAGAAATCACTGTTAAAAAATATCAAAAGGTTACCGGTGGTGTTACCATCGTGGGGAGGATTAAGGACTAATGAATTATAAGCTTCGTAGACTGGTGCCTAATAGTATCAGTTCACTGAGCCTTGTTTTAGGCGTTTTATCCATCTTTAAATCTATGGAAAATGATTTTTTCCACGCTGCTTTGTTTATTGTTTTGGCAATGATTGCTGATTCTATGGACGGTCGTGCTGCACGCTTCTTAGGTGTGGCAGGGGGACGTTTTGGTATTGAAATGGACTCCTTGTGCGACCTTGCTTCCTTTGGCGTTGCACCTGCCATTATGATTTACCAATATGGCATGACTGAGCTTGGAATGACTGGTATGATTATTGCATCCTTTTTTACAATTGGCGGTGCACTGCGTTTAGCTCGCTTTAACTGCAACGTTGATGACGTAAAAGGTTATTTCCAAGGTATGCCCATTCCTGCTGGTGCCTGCTGCTTGGCTACTTTCGTGCTTTCTAATTATCAAGCAAGCCCTTGGTTTGTAGCAGCGCTTACCTTTGGTGTTGCAGTTATTATGTATAGCGAAGTGAAGTATCCTGACTTCAAGGGCAAAGGCAACCCGATGTTCCTTGCTCCTTGTGTTGTAGCTGCTGCCATTGGTGCTTTTATGTTGTACCAAACTCCCAGCGCTTATCCTTTTGTAGCAATGTTCACCTATACCATTGCTGGCGTAATTAACTTCTTTTACGCATTGGTGATGGGCAAATAAGAAAAAAGTATTTCTGACCGATTGACTACTACAGTTAATCGGTCTTTCTTTATTTTGAACGCTAAATATGGTATGATAATATAGATAATTTATGAGTGCTCTGTGCTCGTTCAAAAGATAAATTTATAATTAAGGAGGAAGCTATAATGCGTAAGATTGCTATTATTGGCGGAACCGGAATTTATGATGCAGATTTTTTAGAAGGCTTTGAAAGTAAAATTGTTGATACTCCTTACGGACAAGCTGCTTGCAAAATTGGCGAGCTGTACGGTAATCAAGTAGTGTTTATTACTCGTCACGGTGTTAATCACAGCACACCGCCTCATAAAGTAAATTATCGTGCTAACATTTGGGCATTGAAAAGCTTAGGCGTACAAGAAATTTTTGCAACTACTGCTGTTGGCTCCTTGAACCCGGAGATGAAAGCAGGACATTTTGTTGTTTGTGACAACGCTCTTGATTTTACTAAGAGCCGTATTAACACCTTCTACGATGACGAATATCGTGGCGTTGCTCACGTAGACGTAACTAGTCCATACTGTCCGGTGCTGCGTGCAAAAGTAATTGATATCCTTAAAACTATGGATATTCCTTTCCATCCGACTGGTACCTACGTTTGCACTGAAGGTCCTCGTTTTGAGACTGCTGCCGAAATTAAAATGTTCGCTATGCTGGGTGGTGACTTGGTTGGTATGACCAATATTCCCGAAAGCATCCTTGCTCGCGAAGCAGAAATGTGCTATACAACCGTTTCCATCGTAACCAATATGGCTGCAGGCATTTCTCCCACACCTTTGACTCATAGCGAAGTTGTTGAAGAAATGGGCAAGAGCATTTCTAAAATGCAAGACCTCATTGTAGAATTCATTAAATATGATGGTATCGTAGACACTGTTTGTAAATGCAACACTGCCATGGCAGAAGTTGGCGGTTTTAAGCTGTAAGGAAGTGCTAAGATGATTGATACAATGCGTTGGGAGAATGGAAAACTTATTCTCCTTGACCAAACTAAGCTTCCCCAAACTACGGAGCTTATCACCTGCGAAGAATACAGGCGTGTAAAGGTTGCCATTAAACGCTTGGAAGTTCGTGGCGCTCCTGCCATTGGTGCGGCTGCAGGCTTTGGTATGGTGCTTGGAGCAATGGAAGCTGCAAAGCGTCCAGACTTTTTAGGAACGCTTAACAAAATTAAAGATGACCTTATCAGCGCTCGTCCTACTGCCGTAAATTTGGAGTGGGCTGCGAAAAAAGTATATGCCCTTGCAGTTAAGCTTAACAATGAGGAAATAGCTCCCTTCAAAATTATTGCAGAGCTGGAAAAATTAGCTGTTAAGATTTACAACGATGACATTGCCATCAACAAGAAAATGGGTGAGTACGGGGCAGAAGTTCTGCCAGAAAACACTGTGCTCTTGACCCATTGTAACGCAGGCGCACTTGCTACCTGCGGTTGGGGTACTGCTCTTGGAGTTGTGCGTGAGGCACATAAGCAAGGCAAGCTGAAAATGGTTTACGCAGATGAAACTAGACCGCTTCTGCAGGGCGCACGCCTCACTGCTTACGAGCTTTGCGAGGATAATATTCCTGTTACCGTCATCACCGATGGTATGGCAGCGTGGACAATGAAAACCAAAGGCATCAACGCTGTTGTAGTTGGCGCTGATAGAATTGCTGCTAACGGTGATACTGCTAATAAAATTGGTACCTACGGTGTGGCATTGGCGGCGAAGGCGCATGGTGTACCTTTCTACATTGCAGCACCTACCAGTACTTTTGACTTCACTCTCACAAGTGGCGAGCAGATTCCCATTGAAGAACGTAGCGGAGACGAGGTGAAACGCTTCCGTAGTGAAACTACTGCTCCTGAAAAAGCGTTAACCTTTAATCCGTCCTTTGACGTTACTCCTGCAGAACTTATAGCAGGCATCATCACTGAATATGGGGTAGTGACTGCTCCCTATGAAGAAAACATAAAGAAATTACAAGCAAAGATTAAGGAGGAACTTTAAGCCTTGGAAAGCATGATTAAAGATATTAACCTGGCTCCGTCCGGTAAACAAAAGATTGCTTGGGTTAAGGAATATATGCCTTTGCTCAACATTTTGAATGAAAAATATAGCAAGGAACAAATCTTCAAAGGTCTCAATATGGTTGTTACCATTCACCTTGAAGCAAAGACTGCTTATTTGGCGCAAGTGTTGAAGAATGCAGGCGCTAATGTGGTAGTAACTGGTAGTAACCCTCTTTCTACCCAAGATGACGTTGCTGCTGCTCTCGTAGATAGCGGCGTAACCGTTTTTGCAACCCACGCTTGCTCTGCAGAAGAGTATGACGTTTACCTGCGTGAAGCGCTCAAAGTTGAACCTGACCTGATTATTGACGATGGTGGCGACTTGGTAAATATGCTCCACGGCGAGCGTAAAGATTTGATTGGCAAGCTTATCGGTGGCAGTGAAGAAACGACTACCGGTGTTCATCGTCTTAAAGCTTTGTCCAAAGCTGGTCATCTTGCATTCCCCATGATTGCTGTAAATGACGCTTATTGCAAATACCTCTTTGACAATCGCTATGGTACCGGTCAATCTTCTTGGGATGGTATCATGCGTACCACTAATATGTCAGTGGCAGGGAGAACTGTTGTTGTAGCAGGTTATGGCTGGTGCGGTAAGGGTGTTGCAATGCGTGCCAAAGGTTTGGGTGCGAACGTTATCGTTACCGAAATTGATCCCATAAAAGGCATTGAAGCTGTATTCGACGGCTTCCGTGTAATGCCTATGATTGAAGCTGCTAAACATGGTGACATCTTTGTAACTGTAACTGGCTGCAAGGACGTAATAACCAAAGAACATATGGCTGTAATGAAGGACGGCGCAGTTCTTTCCAACGCAGGTCACTTCGACGTTGAAGTAAACAAAAATCATTTGGAAGAACTTTCTGTCGTAGCTCCCTATGAAGTTCGTAAGAACATTATGACCTACACTATGGCAGATGGTCGCAAGCTGAACTTGTTGGGTGAAGGCCGCTTGGTAAACCTTGCGTGTGGCGACGGTCATCCCATCGAAGTTATGGACTTGTCCTTTGCAATGCAATTCCTGGCAATGAAATATTTGCTGGAACACAAAGGCGAAATGAAAAACGAGCTTTATGTTTTGCCGGAAGAACTGAACACTGAAATTGCAGCTCTTAAACTGCAAGCAATGGGTGCTGGCATTGACGTGCTCACCGAAGAACAAAAAGCTTATTTAGAAGCAGAATAATAAATTTTTGGAGGATTCTATAATGGATGAAAAAAGAGTAGATTTAATTAACGCAGGTTTTAAAACTTTTAGTGAAGCACATGACATTGATAGCTCCATCGGTTATTTTGTAGATAGAGATGGCAGCACCATTTTTGCTTTTCATGAAGTAACTGACCAACACGTAATGCACTTGATGGCTAGCTTGGTTTTGAAGATGGCTGAAAAATGTGAAGCTGACCCGAAAGCAATCATCGGTGCTCTTGATACCATCATCACTGAACACGTTAACGGATAATTAATAATCTATGAATTACTTGGTAGTAGATTTTGAATTTACTTTTTACAAACGTCCTGTTGGACGTCCTAGGACATTTTTTCCAGAAATAATTGAAGTTGGCGCGGTGAAGCTTAACGAAACGCTAAATGAGTGCGGTAAATTGCAAAGCTTTGTTAAACCACACTTCTTTCCTAAGCACGCAAAAAATGCCATGGATTTTTGCATGATTACTGATGCAGATATGAAAAAGGCAATCACTTTTCCTGTAATGTTGAAAAAATTATCAGCAATGTATGAAGCAGAGCAAACTTTTTTCGTAGCTTGGGGTGACGCAGATTATAAAGTACTTAACGAAGGATGCAGTCGTCATAAATTAGATAACCCTATCATAGAAGCAGATTACCTTGACCTTGCAGAAGCATATAAGTTGTGGAAAGATGAGGAAAATACTCCCAGCCTTAAAACAGCCATAATGGAAATGGAATGTGTTGCTGACGGACTTGCCCACACTGCTTTTGACGATGCTTACAATACTGGCAAGGTTCTAGCAAAAATGTTGGGAAAGGGTTGGACTTACGAAGCTTACCTTCGAGCAAAAGAACTACAAAAAAATAACTAAATGTTTCACGTGAAACAATTAATTATCTAAATTATAAAGGCATTGGAAAAATCCAGTGCCTTTTTCTTTATTAACATAGTCTGAAATGTTATAATAGTAAAGTAGAATTATTTAGGAGGATAACAGAATGAATGAGACTGTTCTTCTGAATGATAAAGAGATTTCTAAAGAAATAATCCTTTCAGCTCGCGAAGCTATAGTTGCAATGGGCAAGGAGCTTATTGAAAGAAAACTTGTTGCCGGTTCTTGGGGAAACATCTCTGTAAAAATTGCTGACGGCGTGTACGCAGTAACTCCTTCCGGCAGAGGTTATGCTAATCAAAAGCCTGAGGATATTGTAATTGTTGATGATGCTTGCAAAACTTTAGATGGTGAGCTAACACCTTCTTCCGAAAGCAAACTGCACACCGCAATTTACAGTGCTTGTTCTGAAGCGAAGGCTATCATTCACACGCATAGCATTTACGCCAGCGCTCTTGCTGCTATGCGTAAGCCTGTGCCTGCAATCATCGAAGATATTGTGCAAATAATCGGGGGCAGGGTAGAGTGTGCAGAATACGCTTTACCTGGTACTCAGAAGCTTGCGGACAACGCAGTTAAAGCAATGAATGGTCGTAAAGGTGTGCTTCTTGCTAATCACGGTGCTGTGTGTTGGGGTAAAGACTTAGCTGACGCACTTATGGTTTGCGAAATTTTAGAAAAGGCTGCTCAAATCGCCATCATCTGCCAAAGCTGTGGGGGAGCAGTTGAGCTTTCTAACGAGGACGCAGAAATAATGCACTCTTTTTACAAAGAGCATTATATAAAACGCCAACGTGGTGAAGAAAAATAAATTGTTTTAATATAAAGTCTTTCAAATTTATAAGAGGTGATTTTATGAGTAAGTTACTTATAAAAAACGTAGAATTACTCCATACTCCTAATGGCGAGATGAATTACATCGCTATTGAGGACGATAAGATTGTTTACGTTGGCACGGAAGTTCCTACTGCTTTCGAAGAGGCGGAGGTACTTGACGGAGCAGGAAAGCTTGCAACCGCAGGTATGGTAAATACCCACGGTCACGTTTCTATGACTTTACTACGTAGCTACGCTGACGATATGGCTTTGATGGATTGGCTGGAAAATAAAATCTGGCCCTTTGAAGCTAAGATGGGTGCCAAAGACATTTACTGGGGCGCAATGCTCGGTATCGTAGAAATGCTTAAAGGCGGTACTACCTGCTTCGCAGACATGTACTATTTTATGGACGACGTTGCCAAAGCCTGTGCAGAGCTTGGTATCCGCGCTAACCTTTGCCGTGGTTTGATTGGTCTTGCTCCTGACAAAGACGAAAAGCTTGCAGAAAATATTCAGTTTGCTAAGGACTGGAATGGTTATGATAACGGACGTATCCGCGTTACCTTTGGCCCTCACGCTCCGTACACCTGTCCCATTGATTACTTAGAGAAAGTTATCGCTGCTGCTAAAGAAAATAACGTAGAAATTCAAATGCATCTTTGCGAAACTAAGGGCGAAGTAGAGGACTACGTTAAAGAGCACGGCGTTACTCCCATCGTGATGATGGATAAATTAGGAATGTATGACTGTGGCATCATTGCTGCCCACGCAGTACATCTCACCGATGAAGATATGAATATCATGGCTGCAAAGAATGTGCGCGTAGCTCATAACCCCCAAAGCAATCTGAAGCTGGCGAGCGGTATTGCTCCCGTAGAAAAAATGCTGGAAAAAGGCATTTGCGTTGGTCTCGGCACTGATGGTACCTCCAGTAACAATAACCTTGATATGCTGGAAGAATGTCGCTTGGCTGCCATGCTCCACAAGGCAACTACTTTGAACCCTTTGGTTGTTCCTGCTGAACAAGCTTGGGAAATGGCAACCGTTAATGGTGCGAAGGTGCTTGGCTTTGAAAATTTGGGCAAGCTTGAAGCTGGTTACCTTGCTGATATCGTATTGTGGGATATGCACAAACCCTATTGGTATCCACGTCACAATAAGCTTTCCCTTTTGGTTTACGCAGCTAATGCCAACGATGCAGATACTGTTCTTGTAGCAGGTAAAGTTGTTCTTGCAAATGGCAAGCTGACCAATTATAATGAAGAAAAAATTTACACAGAAGCTTGTGCTTGCGTTGACGAATTACTGAAAAAATAATTTAATGAGGTGAACTACATTGGCTAAAATTCTTTTTATGCAAAATTTAGCTCCTAGCATTTATGAATTTGTTGTAGATGCTCCCTTGGTTGCTCACAAATGCCAACCGGGTCAATTTGTAATGGTACGTACTGACGAATACAGTGAACGTATTCCTTTGACTATCGCAGATTTCGACCGCGAAAAAGGCACTATTACTTTGATTGTACAAGCTGTTGGTAATACTACTAAGCATATGTGCGAAACCTATAAGGAAGGCGATGACATCCTCGATATCGCAGGTCCTTTGGGTCAACCTTCCCATATGAAAAACTTCGGTACCGTTGTTGTAGTAGGCGGTGGTATCGGTGTGGCACCTGTTTATCCTATCGCTCGTGCTTATCACGAATTTGGAAACAAGGTTATCTCCATTATTGGTGCTCGTAATAAAGATTTAGTTATCTGGCAGGATAAAATGGCTGCAATCAGCGATGAAGTTATCATTACAACTGACGATGGCAGTGCAGGACGTAAAGGCTTCGTAACTGATCCTCTGCGTGAAATGTTGGAAGCAGGTGCAAAAGTTGACCTGGTTTTGGCAATTGGCCCTGTAATCATGATGAAAAACGTTGCTGCAACCACTAAACCTTTTGAAGTTCCCACTACTGCCAGCCTTAACACTATTATGGTAGATGGTACTGGTATGTGCGGTGGCTGCCGTGTAATGGTTGGTGGCGAAAATAAATTTGCTTGCGTAGACGGTCCTGAATTTGACGCTCACCAAGTTGACTTCGCAAATCTCGTAATGCGTCAACAAATGTATAAAAACCAAGAAGTTTTGGAATATAGCTGTGGAGGTCATTGCAAATGCGTGGAGGAATGAGAAATGCCATGCCGGAACAACCGGCTGATATCCGCAATAAAAATTTTGAAGAAGTAGCTCTTGGCTACACTAAAGAAATGGCAATTGACGAAGCACAACGTTGCCTCAACTGTCCTAAACCTCGTTGCGTAGAAGGTTGCCCCGTAAATGTAGAGATTCCTAAATTCATCAAAGCTGTTTCTGAAGAAAACTTTGCTGAAGCAATTAAGATTTTGAAACGCAAAAACAGCTTGTCCGCAGTTTGCGGTCGCGTTTGCCCCCAAGAAAACCAATGCGAAAGTAAATGCGTGCTGGGTATCAAAGGCGAACCCGTTGCTATCGGTCGTCTGGAACGTTTTGTAGCGGATTACGCACGTGAACATGGCCTGGACAAGGTAGAAGCTTCCGAAATCGTTGCTAAAGGTAAAAAAGTAGCAATCGTAGGCAGTGGCCCTTCCGGTTTGACTGCTGCTGGCGACTTGGCTAAACTTGGTTATGACGTAACCATTTACGAAGCTTTCCATGTTGCAGGTGGCGTTTTGATGTATGGTATTCCGCAATTCCGTCTGCCGAAAGAAATTGTACAACATGAAATCAAAGCGTTGAAAGATTTGGGCGTTAAGATTGTTGTTAATGCTGTAATCGGCCGTACCTTTACCATTAAAGAATTGATGGAAGAAGAAGGCTTTGATGCAGTTTATGTTGGTACTGGTGCTGGCTTGCCTTACTTTATGGATATTGACGGCGAAAACCTTAACGGTGTGTATTCTGCAAATGAGTTCTTGACTCGTGTAAACCTTATGAAAGCTTACCAATTCCCCAAAGTTGCAACTCCTGTTTACTGCGGTAAAAAGGCTGCCATCGTTGGTGCAGGTAACGTAGCAATGGATGCTGCTCGCACTGCCAAACGTCTGGGCGCTGAACATGTTTACATTGTTTATCGTCGTGGTGAAGATGAAATGCCTGCCCGTAAGGAAGAAATTCATCACGCAAAAGAAGAGGGAATTGAATTGCGTCTCTTGAATAATCCTGTACGTATCCTTGGTGATGACAAAGGTTGGGTAAATGGTCTTGAATGCGTAAAAATGGAACTGGGCGAGCCTGATGCAAGCGGTCGTCGCAGTCCTGTAGAAGTTAAGGGTAGCGAATATGTTCTTGACGTTGATATGGTTGTTATGGCAATCGGTCAAGGTCCCAACCCCTTAATTAAACAAACCACTCCTGAACTTGAAGTAAATAAACGTGGCAACATTGTTGCTAACGAAGTAGGTGCTACTTCTATTCCTGGTGTCTTTGCTGGTGGCGACATTGTTACCGGTGCGGCAACAGTAATCTCTGCAATGGGTGCAGGCAAACGTGCTGCAGCAGCTATTGACGAGTATCTGAACAACTTGTAAGAGTAATTTATCTAAAAGTTAAACCGTCTGTTTCTACAACGAAGCAGACGGTTTTTGAATCTTTCTTTCAAATTAACTGATAAGTTACAAATTCATTACAGTATTCTTAATTTATATATTGTAGAATAAGACTCTATGCGTGGCGATAAACCACAACTTATGGTATAATGTAGTTCAGTAATTCTAAAAATAATCATGAGGTGAAATATATGCAATTCCCGTTAGTATTAGGTGTTTCCGCTCGTCACGCACATCTTTGCCGTGAACATATGGATATTTTATTTGGTGCAGGCAGTGAACTGCACGTTAAGAAAAAAATTGGTCAACCTGGTCAATATGCTTCTGAAGAACAAATCACCTTGGTTACTCCCAAAGGCGAAATGAAGCTTCGTATCATTGGCCCCTTGCGTCCTGAAACCCAAATTGAGCTTGCTCTTACTGATGCTCGTAAGCTCGGGTTGAACGCTCCTATACGTCACAGTGGCAAAATTGCAGGCTCTGCTGGTGGCAAACTTGTTGGGCCTGTGGGCGAAGTAGAAATTAGCGAAGGCATCATCGTTGCAGCTCGTCACGTGCATCTGTACCCTGAAACTGCAGCAAAATATGGTTTAAAAGATGGTGACATCGTAGACTTGGTTACTCGTGGTGAACGTGCATTAACCTTGCACAATGTTTTAGTTAGAGCAGGGGAGGCACATGCTGATGAAGTACATATTGATACTGATGAAGCTAATGCCTGCAATTTAGACAGCGATATGCTGGTTGATGTTGTATTTAATAAGTAATTGGTAGATTTTTAGTTGTGAGTTTGCTTTGATTGATAGTTTTTGCTGGAAGAAGGTGTGTGATAGATGAAAAAGATATCCTTTATTTGTGGTATATTGTTAGCTTTGGCAAGTAGTGTGTACGCTTACGATAACGATTACACTCATAAAATTTCCACTGAGACAGCTACTAAAATTTGCGGAGAAAAATTCTCCACAACCTACTTTGATGAACAATATGAAAAGCTTGCACTTCTAAAACGCTGTGAACTCAGTTTGAAAACAGTTCCTCTACCAATCTGGAATCTTGACAAATACGAAGAAGCAGGTGTTAATCTTCCGTATTTCGAATTGGGTATCAATAAACTTGATGATGTCAAATCATTCTTATCAGTAGATAAAATTGGTAAGCATAAGGTTATCACTGTATCGCACCTGTATAAGCAAAATAAAAAGCTGTACGCATTAAATACGAGCTTGCTTTCCGAAGCAGATAAATTATATGCGTTAACAACTTATGAAGTTGATGATAAAGTTTTTGCTTCTAAAGATGATGATAACAAAGAAGAAATACCTGCAATCATCAAACGCATGCAAGAAAAAGAAGAAGCTAAAATTGTAAACGTAACTCCAGCAGAAATAGATGTAGAAGTTCGTGACAAGATTTGGCAAGAACATAAAAGGTACGTTAAAAAATTTAAAGCTTCGAAATTTAAAGAAGTTGCTACTAAAGAAGATAAAAAGTAAATTGTTAGAAGTGAGGTAAAAAATCTCACTTCTAATTTTTTGAGAAAAAGTGTATTTTGAAAAGCATCGATTACAAATCACGCAAGGGTTTGCATTGACAATGTCTTTCAAAACGCTTATAACGAATCGTTTTTATACATAATATATATTATCGGACACGATAATTTTATTTAAAACTATCTGATTGAAGAAACAACCTTTTTCAAAAACAATCGTTTGACACTTTCGCTATAATTTGATAGAATTTAAACAAGCGAACTGCACGAACAAATGATTGGAGGAATTGATATGGGTAGAAAAAGAGCGTTACCCCCTATTAATGGCAAATATACTGAAGACTTATTATCTGATCGTCAAAGATCAGTTTTAGAATTTGTTAGAGAGTTTACTGCAAAGAAAGGTTATCCGCCTGCTGTACGTGAAATTGGTCAGGCAGTAGGTCTTTCTTCTAGTGCAAGTGTACATAACCATTTAAAGACACTTGAAAAATTTGGTTTCTTGATTCGTGATGCTGCTAAACCTCGCGCATTAGAATTGCTTTCTGAAAATGATGCTTGGCGTAATAAAACTGTTGTACCCGTGCCTCTTGTTGGCAAAGTTACTGCAGGTGTTCCTATTTTAGCTGTAGAAAATGTTGAAGAAACTTATCCAATCCCTCTTGATTTAATTGGTTGTGATGAAGATGTATTTATGCTTTCTGTTACTGGTGACAGCATGATTAATGCTGGTATTCTTGATGGTGACTACATTATTGCTCGTAAACAAAATTCTGCAAGTAATGGTGATATTGTAATTGCTTTGATTGATGGCGAAGAAACTACCTGCAAACGTTATTTCCGTGAATTGCGTCGTATTCGTCTCCAACCTGAAAATGATAAATATGAGCCTATTCTTGGTATGGACAATATTCAAGTAATTGGTAAAGTTATTTCTGTATTCCGTATGCTCTAAAAAATTAAGGGAAGCTAATTTTAGCTTCCCTTTCATATTGTCTTTGAACAGTTTTTGAACTGATTTTAAAATTAAAATGATGTCATTATGACGAAAATGGCTAAAAATAGACCTCCTAGTGTTAAATATACTAGGAGGTTTCGTGCTAAATAAGTCAATTTTTATTTGGTCCCTACTTTTTCAGCAGCTGCCATAATAGCCAAGCGACCATGCTCAAAAGTTAAACCGCCTTGGAAAAATACATTAAAGGGTTCACGACACGGACCATCTGCGCTAAGTTCAATGGAAGCACCTTGAACGAAAGTACCTGCTGCCATAATAATTTCGTCTTGATAACCGGGAAGTGGAGACGGTACAGGAGCGACGTGGGCATCTACAGGAGAGTTGCTTTGAATGGCAACACAGAAGTTGCAGAGACGTTCCCTACTCTCCAAAGTTATTGCTTGAATAATGTCACTACGTTTTTCTTCGGGTAAAGGTTTTACGTCATAACCTAATTGTTTGAAAACAGAAGCAGCAAAAATGGCAGTCTTTACTGCTTGAAGAACAATATGTGGTGCCATAAAGAGACCTTGGTAAAATTCACGAGCTGTATCGCCAAGAGTAGCACCCATTTCACCACCTAAACCAGGTGCTGTGAGACGGTAAGAAGCTTTTTCTACTAAATCCTCACGTCCCACGATATAACCACCTGTGGGAGCAAAACCACCACCCAAGTTTTTGATGAGGGAGCCAGCCATAAGGTCTGCACCTACTTCGGTAGGCTCTTGTTTTTCGATGAATTCACCGTAGCAATTATCTACAAAGCAGATTACATTGGGGTTAGCTTCTTTAGCAACCTTGCAGATTCTACCAATTTCTTCAACGGTAATGGTTTTACGGACTGCGCTATAACCGCAGGAACGTTGAATGTGAATCATTGTGGTCTTTTCAGTTATTGCAGCTTTGATTGCATCAAGGTCTGCGTGGTCACCACTCATAGGAATTTCCTTATAGGTAACACCCATATCGACCAAAGAACCTTCCATTTTTACAGGGTAACCAATAATGGTTTGCATAGTGTCGTATGGAGCACCAGTTACTGCGATAAGCTCGTCCCCTGCTCTGAGATTACCCAAGAGCGCTACGGCAAGAGCGTGAGTTCCGGAAACGAATTGGGAGCGCACGAGTGCAGCCTCAGTATGGAAAAGTTCTGCGTAGATAAGGTCAAGTTTTTCACGACCAATGTCAGAGTATGCGTAACCAGTAGTAGGCTTCAGGTAAAAATCAGAAACCATGTTGTTGCGGAATGCATTAATTACTTTATTAGTATTGAAAAGTGCTGCTTCTTCTAGCTCTGCGCTATGTGCTGCCACTTCAGCTAAAGCATTTGCTTCGATTGTTTTAAAATCTATCAATTTTCTTCACCTTTACTAAGATATTTTTCAAATTCACCCAGTTGGTCTGCTGCCAGACGAACTTTGAGCTTGGTTCCTTCTGCCAAGTATTCCTGTTCCAAGACAGTTCCTACATTATGCAAGCGTGCTGCCGTAGCAGAATCACTGTACGGAATGAGGAAGTACTCCTCTACTGCTTTCAGCTTCAAGTTTTCTGCGATAAGTTCAAGTAACTTATCAAGGTTGATGTTGGCTTTTGCACTAATGCAGATGCTATTTTCTTCTTGAGCCAAGCGTGCAGGCAGTGCGGAATCAGCAGGAAGCTTATCAATTTTATTATAGACGGTGATGATAGTCTTATCTTTAGCACCGATTTGATCTAAAACGTGATAAACTGCGTTGCTTTGTTCCTTGTAAAGCTCGTGGCTTACATCAATAACATGTAAGAGCACGTCTGCTTCTACAACTTCCTCCAATGTGGATTGGAAGGCTGCAACCAATTGGTGAGGCAAGCGCTGAATAAAGCCAACAGTATCAGTTAAAATTGCTTGTTGTTTATTAGGCAGGTCAAGCTGACGAGTTGTAGGGTCAAGGGTTGCAAAGAGCTGGTCCTTTGCGTAAATGTCAGAATTAGTGAGGGTGTTGAGCAAGGTAGATTTACCTGCGTTGGTATACCCTACCAAACTTACTGTAGGAACGGAAGCCTTGTTGCGCCCTGCCCTGTGTAATGTACGAACACTCTTAACTTTGCCAATACATTCTTTAATGTAGGCAATACGGTCACGAATGCGTCTGCGGTCTACTTCTAACTTGGTTTCGCCAGGACCACGGGTACCAATACCGCCACCAAGACGGGAAAGGCTCAAACCCTTGCCCATAATACGAGGTAAATTATATTGCAATTGCGCTAACTCAACTTGCAGCTTACCTTCGTTGGTACTAGCACGTTGAGCAAAGATATCAAGAATAAGTGCAGTACGGTCAAGAACTCTGATGCCCATGGCTTGCTCAATATTGCGTTGTTGTGCAGGGGAAAGCTCGTCGTCAAAGATACACAAGTCAATGTTTTCTTGTTGGACGAAGAGCGCCAGCTCTTGAATCTTACCCTTACCAATGAAGAAGGCAGGATCAGGTTTGGGGCGCTTCTGCATAAATTTAGCCACAACCTGAGCACCAGCAGTGTCTGCAAGCTGTTTTAATTCTTCTACAGAATCCTCAATAGTCCAGCCCAAGGTGTTGAGCATACCATTGTATTCCATACCAACAAGTACTGCCCTTTCCTGAGCTTGTGCCAAAGAAGTGCTACTTGTTTGTTTTTCTAAGATGCGTTCAACAGTAGTAACGAGGTTGGGGAAATATATGGTTTCAGCTTCTGCCATGGTCAGCGGACCGTAGTTTTCTACAACGAATTGCTCGTTTTCGTCCATACCAACAATCATACCAAAACCTAAGGTAGATTGGGTATAATCAGGAGCAGTTACACCAATGGCAATCATACAGTCGAAACGGTTAGCTTTCAAAGCAGAAATATCCACTCCGCTCAAGGAAGGCGTTCCGTTGGGGTGAGTATGTACGCAACGAATACCACTCAAACGGCTACTTCCTCGCCTACCCTCAACTGCAGGAAGTTCTACAGTTTCATTACTACCAACAGCTACCCTAATGATTTGACCGCTACGAGTAATATAAACTGATACTTCCCTATTAATGAACTCAGTGATATCTGCCAGCTTTAAGGCTAATTCCGCAGAAAGAAGCTGCCCGGAAGACAGCTTCATATCGTATAAAGTTTTCAGTTCTTCAATAACAGAGTTACGAATACCTTTGAGGTTACCTAAAATTTCACTCATTATTTTTCGCCTCTACAATGTCGTAAATTTTATTTGCGAACACGTGCAGGTTCTACGTTAATCTTATAACCACGGATAGTGTTTTTGTGCATTGCGCCTAAAACCTTTTCCGCAACATCTTCGGGAATTTCTACGAAGGTAAATTTATCATAGATGTCAATTTTACCGATATCACGAGCGGGAATATCGGACTCAATAGCAATGGTGCTGATGATATCTTTAACGCTGATACGTTGCGCACGACCAACATTGATGAACAGGCGTACCATACCGGGACGACCGCCAGTGTTTTGCAGGTCAGGTGCAATGATATCTTCAACAGGAGCTTCCAAAGCTTTGTTGCCTTCTTGCATCAGCTTAATTGCAGCAGCTGCAACGTCTTCTGCAGAGTAATCATCTAAGAGGCTTTCAGCAATGCTCATATAGTCCTTGAAGTTGTTCATTTCTAGAACAGTTTGCATTTTGCTGATGATTTGCTCACGTTGACGTTCAATTACGTTTGCTGCGGTGGGCAGTTGACGACGTTGAATTTTGGTGTGTACGATACGTTCAATTAATTTTAATTGACGGAACTCACGCGGAGTGATAAAAGTCATTGCCACACCGGTATTACCTGCACGACCGGTACGACCAATACGATGTACATAGCTTTCAGGGTCTTGCGGAATATCGAAGTTGATAACGTGAGTAATGTTGTCAATATCGATACCACGTGCTGCAACGTCAGTAGCAATCAATACTTCTGCAGTGCCTTCACGGAATTTTTTCATTACACGGTCACGTTGGGTTTGGCTCAAGTCACCATGCAAGCCTTCAACAAGGTAGCCACGGCTAGAAAGAGCAATAGCCAAATCATCTACACCCTTTTTAGTACGGCAGAAGATGATGAGCTTGCCGTCGATTTCTGCATCCAGCAAACGGCACAAGCCTTCAATCTTATCTTTAGTTTCGTAGTAGTATTGTTCAATCAGGGGAACGGTTAGATCTTCTTTGCTAACGGCTACGTTTTTAGGAGCCTTCATATATTTTTTAGTCAAGCTCAAAATGGGACGAGGCATAGTTGCGGAGAAGAGCAAGGTTTGGCGTTCATCAGGCAGATTGCGCATGATTTCTTCCATGTCGTCAACGAAGCCCATATCCAGCATTTCGTCAGCTTCGTCCAGTACCAAGAATTTAATATGGTCAAGCTTGATAGTTCTGCGGCTGATATGGTCAATCAAACGACCAGGGGTACCAATTACAATTTGAACATTGTTTTTTAATGCTTTAATTTGACGCTCAATAGGTTGACCACCATAAACAGGCAGTGCTTTAATGCGAGTAGTACGACCAATTTTGCTAACTTCTTCAGCTACTTGGATGGCAAGTTCGCGAGTCGGTGTCATAATCAAAGCTTGGATATGACGGTGGTCGGTGATGCTTTGTACAATAGGAATACCAAAGGCTGCGGTTTTACCAGTACCGGTTTGTGCTTGACCGATAACGTCGTGACCTTCAAGTACCAAAGGAATAGTAGCAGCTTGAATGGGAGAAGGTTCTTCAAAACCCATTTCGGTTAAAGCGGCTACAATTTTTTTATCAAGTAAAAGTTCACCAAACATTTCTTTTTGAGTATTTGTCATTAAATATTTTCCTCCAAGTTCTTTTCTCTTAATTTATCAATAACCATGGAAAGCGCAGTAAGCGCGATTCTAAGTTTATTTTCTATTCTAGTGGATGTAAAATAAAGTTCTTTACAGTATACATCATCAGCAGTTGCAATGGCAATATAAACTAAGCCAACAGGTTTACCCTCGCTACCGCTAGGACCTGCATTCCCTGTAATCCCTACCCCATAATCACTACTGAAAAGTTCACGCACACCCTGCGCCATTTCGCAAGCAGTTTCTTCACTAACTGCCCCATAAGCATCTAAGGTACTTTGCTTAACCTTTAGTAGATTATGTTTAGCTTCATTAGTATAAGTTACAATGGAGCCAATAAGATACTCAGAGCTTCCTGCGACATCTGTCACAAGGCTGCTTGCTAAGCCTCCAGTACAGGATTCAGCAAAGGCAAGAGTTTGTTTGAGAGCTAACAGCTCTTTTCCCAAACTTACTGCTAATTGATTTTCTACATCCATATGATTTCTCCCAGATACTTAAATACGTTCTGCTACCATTTCATAGGTAAAGCCTTGTAAAATTCTTACTTTGACAAAATCACCTATGTTCAAGTCACCTGCGTTTTCTACGAAGATGTTGCCATCAATTTCAGGTGCTTCACGATAAGAACGAGCAGCTGCAAGTTCAGGATTTTCTTCGTCAAAGCCTTCGATAACAACTGTAAGTTCTTTGTCTTCCATTTCTTGGTGCAGTTCTTCAGAAATTTCTGCTTGCAAAGCCATCAATTCGTGATAACGGTTTTCTTTAATTTCTTCGGGGATTTGATTGGGCATTGCGCCTGCAACGGTACCATCCTCTTGGGAATATTGGAATACGCCAGCATTTTCAAAACGTTGTGCACTGATAAAATTCTTTAAGATTTCAAAGTCATCATCGGTTTCACCGGGGAAACCAACGATGAAAGTAGTTCTGATTACGATTTCAGGGATTCTTGTACGAAGCTTGGTCAGTAAAGCTTCTACTTGTTCTTTAGTATCAAAGCGGTTCATGCTGTTAAGCAGGCTGTCACTTGCATGTTGCAAAGGAATGTCGATGTATTTGCAAACTTTGTCTAAGGATGCAAAGGCTTCAATGAGTTCATCGTTAAAATTGTTGGGATAAAGGTACATAACTCTAATCCACTCTACCCCATCAAGTTCATTCAAGTCTTTTAATAATTGAGGAAGCGTCAATTTGCCGTACAAATCTTCACCATAGCGTGTGGTATCTTGGGCAACAACAATGATTTCCTTAATGCCGCTTGCAGCCAATTCTTTAGCTTCTGCCATTACGTCTTCGTAAGGACGGCTAGTATAGGGACCGCAGATTTGCGGAATAGCGCAGTAAGAACAGCAATTATCGCAGCCTTCAGCGATTTTAAGGTAAGCCATATAATTAGGTGTAGTAAGCATACGCGGTTGATTAGGAACATAACCAGCATTGTCCAAATAAACAAAGCGTCTGCCCTTCATTACTTCATCAAGCACGTAACCAATATCAGTAAAGCTATTTTTGCCTACAATGGCATCAACTTCCGGAATATTTTCGAAGAGTTCTTCAGCGTAACGTTGACCAAGGCAACCGGTCATAAGCAAATATTTGCAGCTACCTTCAGTTTTGTACTCAGCCATTTGTAAAATAGTATTAATAGATTCTTCTTTTGCGCTTTCAATAAAGCCACAGGTATTAACGATAATAATATCTGCTTCGGAAGGATCATTGGTAATTTCTAAAGATTTCTCGCGAATTATACCAAGCATAACCTCGGAATCAACTAAGTTTTTAGGGCATCCAAGGCTTACCATACCTAATTTCATTGCTTTCCTCCTAATTGTTCTTATTAAATCTAACATTCTCTAACCAACGAGTGATTAATTTATCTTGACGTTCTTTTTGGATATAATCTGTATTCAGCCATAAACCATTGGGACTAACAGCTTTACCTTTTACACCATTTGGTAAAAGGAATATATATCCAGTATCAATAGTTTGAGAGATGCATTGTACTTCCTCATCAGCGATTAACCAATTGATGAAGTCTGTTGCAACAGATAAATTCTTACATTCTTTATATACGCCTAAACAAAAGAGATTTATGGGTGTACCCTCTTTGGGGTAAATAACATAGGCAGGGAAATTGTTTTCCAAGTACTGTGACACAAAGCTTTGACGAGTAATTGCAAGGTCTGCATCTCCAACTGCAGCTAAACGGATTGGTGTGAAGGGAAACTTTGCGTACTGGTCAATTTTACGATGGATATTCCACAGAAAGTTTAGGGTTGTAGTTTCACCATTATGAGAAGCAAAACTGCCAATAAAATTAATAGTGCCATTATTATTGGAAAGATTTTCCACGCTAATACGAATATTGTCGTTATTACTTTCTAAGTCGAACCAGCTACGTAATTTTTCTTGACCAACAGTTCTAGCATATTGTTGGTTGATTAAAAAAACTACTGGATCATAAAAAGTTCCGTACCAATAACCAGATTCATCCTTGAATTTTGCAGGTAACATATCCCCTGCACCAGAAAGTGTTGGTTGTAATTCATTTGCTTCTTGTAATTCAAGGAGAACATTCCGTTCTGCTAAAATCATATCCGGTTTAGGAAGGTCTGGCTTTAATTCGTAGACGGCAGAAATAGTGAATTTTGAATTTTTTAAATCGTAGGATTTAAGAAGTGCTTCGGTAAATTCTTGGCTAAGCTGAGAATAAAGCACAAGGTTTTTCTTTTCTTTTGTCTCAACATGTTCCCCACATGCTGCTAGTAATAATGTAAGCAGCATTAGCAGAACGGCAAAAAATTTACGAAACATCCTATCCTCCATCATTTATGTTTGTGGTTTGTGTTTTTATTGGTAGCTTTTTTATCAAAGCGTGAGTCTTTAGTGTTTTTGTTAGCAAATTTACTATTGATAGTTTTACCAGCAGTAGATTTACTTCCGTTAGGTTTACCGGTAAAACGCTTGCCACCCTTTTTATCGTCAACGTAGATTAAACATTTAGGACCACTACCCACCAAATCCATACGGTTGGCTTTTTGTAATGCCTCTAAAACTAATTGACGGTTATTAGGGTTACGATATTGCATTAACGCACGTTGCATGGCTTTATCATGCGGGTTACGTGCAACAAAAACACTCTTACCAGTTTCAGGGTCGATTCCAGAATAATACATTGCAGTTGACGCACTGCCAGGTGTAGGAATAAAGTCTTGAACCTGTTGGGGATGATGTTTAATATCACGCAGGAATTCTGCCAGCTCAACAGCATTGTTCAAGGTACAACCAGGATGACTGGAGATAAAGTATGGTACAAGGTATTGGGGCAAACCAATTTCCTTGTTCTTTTTATCGAATAAACGCATAAAGCGAGTATAAACTTCTTTGCCTGGCTTACCCATCTTTTCCAAAACAGGCGGAGCAACGTGTTCGGGAGCAATTTTTAATTGACCGCTTACGTGGAAACGGCACAGTTCATCTAAGAAATTAAGGTTTTTATCTGATAAAAGGTAGTCAAAGCGAATACCACTGCGGATGAAAACTTTTTTTATGCCAGGAATAGCGCGTACCTTGCGAAGCAAAGCGATATAATCGCTATGATCAGCGTTGATATTAGGACATGGACTTGGGAACAAGCACTGCCTATCCTTGCACACGCCTACCTTCAATTGTTTAGCACAAGAAGGATGGCGGAAGTTGGCAGTGGGGCCACCAACGTCGTGAATATATCCTTTAAAACCGGGAAGCTTAGAAATAATCTTGGCTTCACGTAAGATAGATTCATGACTACGAGCTTGGATAATACGTCCTTGATGAGCATGGATAGCGCAGAAGGAGCAACTACCAAAACAGCCACGACAGCTTACGATACTAAACTGCACTTCCTCCAAAGCAGCAATGCCACCAAAGGCTTTATAAGAAGGATGACAGTCGCGCATATAATCTAAATCGTAGATGGCATCCATTTCCTCTTGTTCTAAGGGAAAGGTTGTCGGATTTTGAATGATATATTTTTTCAAACCCTTTTGGACTACAGTCTTACCATAGAAAGGATCTTGTTCTTTGCTTTGTAATTTATAGGCTTTGGCAAAAAGCGCCTTGTCATTTTTGATTTCAGCAAAGGAAGGTAATTCTACATACTCATCCTTAGCAAGCTCTGGTAAATTCTTAGAGCAATATGCAGTGCCACGAATATAATGCATATCTTCGAGAGATGCACCACCAGCTAAATAGTCTGCAATTTCGACTACTTGCTTTTCGCCCATACCATAGACAAGTAAATCTGCTCCACTGCTTTCCAAAATGGAAGGCAACAATTTATTTTCCCAGTAATCAAAATGTACGAAGCGACGCAAGCTAGCTTCAATACCGCCAATAATTACGGGAAGTTCAGGCCAAAGCTTCTTTACTTGTTGAGCATACACCATGGTAGCATGGTCCGGGCGCTTACCCATTTCTCCACCAGGAGTGTATTTATCGTTGGTGCGAGGTTTCTTTGCTGCAGTATAATGGCACAGCATAGAATCAAGATTACCACCGGAAATCATAACACCTAAACGTGGCTTGCCTAATGCTGCAAAATTATAAGGTTTGTTCCAGTCAGGTTGGCATAATAGCGCAACTCTATATCCTTGAGCTTCAAGTACTCTGCAAATTACAGCAGGGCCGAAGGAAGGATGGTCAACGTAAGCATCGCCACTTACGAATAAAAAGTCTATTTGATCCCAACCACGTTCAACGATTTCTTCTTTAGAAATCGGTAAAAACTTTTTCATAACACTTCTCCGAAATTATTTGCTATAGGTTTTAATGGCAACACCCTGCTCGCCTTGCATACTTACAGGTTCACCATTAACTTTAACTTCCATTACACCTACGTTACCGTATTTAACAATAAGTTTATCATTGGCTTCAAAAGCTTTTACGTCTTTAGCACGTAATATGCCTTCAAAAATGCTCTTCCCATCAGCGTTAACTTCCAGCCAGCAATCACCATGAGCTGTCATTTCAATAGCTACCTTCTCAATAACAGGTGCTACTTCCTCTTGAGCTTTCGCACCGGAAGTTTCGTTAGTCTTAGATTCGTCGGGAACAACTACAGCTACAGGTGTAGCAGGTTCATTATTAGAATGGAGCCATTCCATTGCTTTAGGCATGGCAAAATAACCAGCAACTAAAACCACAACACATAAAGCTCCTGCAAAAATTTGTTTTGCCAGACTTTTTTTATTGTTAGGTCCTTGATATGCATCAACACCGCTACCAGCGCTACGATGTTGTTTTAAGGAAATGTTCATCTTAACAGTATCGACTTCGCGGATGCCCTTACTCTTAACCTTTTCAATATCAGCACCAACCTTTTGTGCTTTGTACATATCTACAAGTTCAGGACCGTTCAAGCCTAAAAAGTTACCATAATTACGGATGATACCCTTAATAAAAACCTCTTCAGGCATTTTAGCGTAATCGTCTTGCTCTAAAGCATCAAGATATGACGCTCGAATACTTGTAGCTTTTTCAGCATCGAGAAGGGTGATACCTTGCGCTACTCTCGCATCGTATAATATTCTACCAACACTATCCATATGATTATCCCCCTTACTCATTGCTTAAAAATCTTTCTTCTATTTCTTGACGTGATAAAATCACTTCGCGCGGTTTGCTACCAACGGATTGACCAACAATACCAAGCTCTTCCATAGTATCTACCAAGCGTGCGGCACGAGTATATCCTATGCGGAAGCGTCGTTGCAGCATGGAAGAAGAAGCTTGTCCCATATCCATAACCAAACGTAACGCATCTTCGAAAAGTTCGTCCTCTAAGACTTGATTACCAGCGTCTTCCATAGATGATGCATTATCCTTGGCGTCACATTCCAAGGCTTGGGTGGTAACCTCTTCCTTATATTCAACAGGAATGGATTGTTTTACGATGAAATCCACTACCCTATTAAGTTCCTTATCACTGACGAATGCACCTTGTACGCGCACCGGTTTATTGTAACCGATGGGATAAAAGAGCATATCACCTTTGCCTAAAAGCTTTTCTGCGCCACCCATATCAAGGATGGTACGGGAATCTGTTTGGGAAGAAACGGCAAAGGAAATTCTGGAAGGAATATTTGCTTTAACGATACCAGTGATGACATCAACGGAAGGTCTTTGAGTAGCAAGGATAAGATGAATGCCTGCAGCACGAGCCTTTTGTGCTAAACGAAGAATGGCATCTTCCACATCTACCTTGGCTACCATCATCAAATCGGACAATTCGTCGATGATGATAACAATGTAAGGCATTTTCTCAACTGCTTGCTCATTATAGCTTTTGATTTCACGCACTTGGTTATCAGCAAAAGCTTTGTAACGACGTTCCATCTCTGCAACTGCCCAATGAAGTGCAGAAGCAGCTTTTTTGGGTTCAGTTACAACAGGAACGAGCAAGTGTGGAATGCCATTATAATTAGAAAGTTCTACGACTTTAGGGTCAACTAAAATCAACTTTACTTCATCAGGGTGAGCTTTATACAAAAGACCTGCGATAATTGTGTTGATGCAAACAGATTTACCGGAACCTGTGGAACCAGCAACTAATAAGTGAGGCATCTTAGATAAATCAGCGGGGATGATATTACCGCTAATATCTTTACCTAAACCGATGCACAGTTTAGATTCTTGCTTACGCACCACGTCATTATCAACAACTTCTCGGAAATTGACAGGGTCGTTCTTTATATTAGGTACTTCGATACCGATTGCTGCTTTGCCGGGTATTGGTGCTTCAATGCGCACACCGGGAGCAGCTAATTTTAAAGCAATATCATCTGCCAAGTTTACTACGGAGCTTACCTTTACCCCAGCAGCAGGTTCAAGCTCAAAACGAGTAACTGATGGACCACGGGTAACCGCGATTACCTTAGCACGTACTTTGAAATCTGCCAAGGTTTGTTCCAATACGGAACATTGTCGCATAATATCTGCTTTGTAGGAAACAGGGTCAGTGATGATAGGCTTGTCTAAAAGTTCCAAAGGCGGAAGCCTATAGGTGGATTTTTTAATAGTGTCCTCGCTGAACAGTTTACCTTGGGTTGCTTTATCACTTATGGGCTGGATATTATCTGCACTGTCAATGATAGTGATTTCAGATTCATTAGCATTATTTGCTTTAGGTACGTCTGTGTCAACGGTAGGTTTAGCGTAATTATTAATGATGATTGGTTTACAAGCTGTTGTTTCAATAACGGACGTCTCTTCTTCGTAAACGTTGTCTTCATTGTTCTTAGAGGGAATGAAATTGCCCTTTGGCATGGATTTGGGAGCGTTATCGTAATTAATTATGGGTCTAATTACAACGTTTTGCTTTTCTTCCTGCCATTCAGGAACCTGAACAGGATCATTGATGATTTCTTCCCTTGCATTTTCGCTTTCATATGCTTTGTTAGAATTATAATTCAGAATACGGCGGAATGTGCTAGGCTTTCTAATGCCTTCTGTAAATTCTTCAAATTCCTCTTGGTCATAAACACTACGTTTAATTTCCTTAGGCTCTTCCACTTTGGTTTTAACCTTTGGTTCAGCTTTAGAAGCTACACTTGGTTTAGAAGCAACCTTAGTTTTAGCAACTGGTGCTTCTTCTTTTTTCGGAAGTTTAGCAGCTTCATTTACTTCATTTTTAGACGCGCCTATTCTTGCATCAAAGAAAACCTTAATACCAACAAGCAAAAGAATAATGGGCAGAACAACTTTGTATTCACCAAAGTATCTGGTAAGACTATCTTTGAAATATACTAAGATACCGTGGCTTACTTCATTGAGGCAGGCGTAAATAGCCGCTGAAGAAAATAACATCAGTAGCATACCAAGTAAACGTCTCATTCCATAATTCTTTTGTGCAGGTTGTTTAATTTTTTTTGACAAGATACAGCACTTCCATTTATTAGATTTCCATAATTATGGGAAGAATCATCGGGCGACGACGAGTTCTTTCGTATAAGAAGCGTCCCAAGTTATCACGAATGGTAGATTTAATCATGCTCCATTCAGATACACCGTTGTTTTCGCAACGCTCTAAAGCGCTTAATACTTTTTCTCTAGCTTCTTCCATTAAATCTTCAGCTTCACGAACATATACGAAGCCTCTGGATACAATGTCAGGACCGCTAACTACATGACAAGTTTCGTGGTCAATAGTAACGACTACAATCATAATGCCGTCTTGCGACAGCTGACGACGATCGCGCAAAACGATGTTACCTACATCCCCTACTCCAAGGCCGTCAACAAGGACTTTGCCAGATTGAATCTTTCCGTTAATACCGATACCATTCTTACTAATTTCGATAACAGAGCCATTTTCTGCAATGACAATGTTTTCGCTAGGCATACCCAAATCTTTAGCAAGATTAGCGTGCTTAATAAGGTGACGGTATTCTCCATGTACGGGGATAAAATATTTAGGACGCACTAAATTGTGCATTAATTTAATTTCTTCTTGGCTAGCGTGACCAGAAACGTGTACGCCGTTAGATTTTTCGTAAATTACATCAGCACCAAGCTTATAAAGATGGTCAATGGTGCGAGCAACAAGTTTTTCATTACCGGGAATAGGTGTTGCAGAGATAATAACTGTATCACCGGGCATGATGTCCACCTTTTTATGGTCGTTCATAGCCATTCTAGTCAAAGCACTCATAGGTTCACCTTGACTACCGGTAGTAATGATTACGATTTGGTCAGACGTATAGTTGTTAGTTTCGTCGATATCGATTAACACGCCTTCAGGAATGCGTAAGTAACCAAGCTCCATAGCGATATTTACTACGTTAATCATACTGCGACCAATAACTGCAACCTTACGTTTATATTTAACAGCGCTATCTACAACTTGTTGGATGCGATGTACGTTGGAAGAAAATGTTGCTACGATAATGCGGTTACGTGCATAACGGAACTCATCATCAAAGGTTTGGCCAACCATTTTCTCGCTTTGGGTAAAGCCAGGACGTTCTGCATTGGTGCTATCTGCCAAAAGTGCCAGTACACCCTCGTCACCAAATTCAGCAAACTTATTAAATTGAGTTACTTGACCATCAACAGGAGTTTGGTCAAATTTAAAGTCACCGGTGTGAATGATGGTACCGATGGGAGTTTTAATCACAATAGAAATTGCATCAGGTATACTGTGGTTAACACGGATGAATTCTAAATTGAAAGCACCTACGTTAATTTTGTCACCGGGTTTAATGGTAACAAGATTGTTATCGCTGACATTGTTCTCACGCAAGCGTCCTTGCAGAATTCCTAGAGTAAGTGCGGTACCATAAACGGGTACGTCAATTTGCTTTAACACATAGGGCAACGCACCAATATGGTCTTCATGACCATGGGTAAGAAAAATTGCTTTAACCTTATCTTTATTTTCAAGCAAATATGTAATATCAGGAATTACAAGGTCAATGCCCAGCATATCGTCCTCAGGGAACATTAAACCTGCATCTATGAGAATTATATCATCGCCATAACGAAATACAGTCATATTTTTGCCGATTTCCCCTAAACCACCGAGAGGAATAATCTGCACTTTATTTTGATTTTTTCCCAAAAAAAATACACCTCCAAATTTTTATTATTTCCGTACAAGATTTATACATAAGATTTATCTACGAGTCCGCACAAATACTCTAGCATATATTATACACTATCCCTTGTTGTCTGACAAATGCAGGAGCACTATTTTATGTGAAAAATCTTCTCTAAATATTATTGAATAAAAAATATTTCCTGTAATCAAAAACACTCTCACTTTTTAAAAAGTGAGAGTGTTAATTTTAGACTAATCTACTGCTTAAAATGACGCTAATTCCACCTAAGAGCATAACGCCTGCAAGAAGGATTGGTTCTAGTAAAAGACCTCCAAAAGCATACCACACCCCTATTGCCAAGGGTAGGCATAAAATATTAAAGGTCATTGCCAATATGGAGTTGCGTTTATATATCTTGTTTAAAAGCCTGCTAATGGATAGAGCGTTCAAAATAAGTTTTGGCTCTGCTTGGGGCAGTACTATTTGGGCAAACTGTTCAGCGGCACTGTTTTGCACGGCAACAGCAGCATCACCACTGGCAAGCAGGGGCATATCGCTAATCCTATTACCATAAACTAAAGCACGCTCCCCTCCCCTGCGCAAGCTTTGAATAAGCTCTGCCTTTTCTTTGGGCTGTAAGTCGACAACAGAACGTACTCTTCCGTCAGGAAGAAACTCTGGCAAAGCGTCTTCCACATACAAGTTGAGAGCTGTAAGCTGCACTAAATCCATGCTGTTATTGGCAGAACTATTTTGCTTGGAGAAAATTGCAATGGAAATTTTATAAAGCTGTTCTAAGACGGCTTGGTTTTTAAAAACAATGCCTTGACTAGTAGCAAGCTTGTTAATTGATAAAAGAGCTCCACTATGAACACAGCCTATTGCACAAGGATAAGCTCCTAACATTACAGAAGCAAGTACTTTAAAAGCAAGGTGTGCGTCTCCGCTATAAAAATACCAGCTCAGTGCTGCAACGACGCTGATGCTTGCCACTACTGGTAAGAAAATAGCCGCAATTTTATCAGTTTGTCGGAGCCTTTGCATACTCTTAGGTTCTTGGGCATACTTCTTTGCCATACGCCACAGCTGAACAGCTTTTACGTTTTTGCCGGTAGCCGTTACTTTTACCTTGATGTTACCGCCTTTGAGGACTGTTTCTGCAAAAACTTCATCGCCCTTTGTTTTAGAAATAAGAGCAGATGAACCAGTAATTTCCGCCTCGTTCACCTCTGCTGACCCATCAAGAATAAGACCGTCCGCAGGAATGACACTCCCCTCTTGCACAAGGATAGTATCACCGGGCAAAAGATGATTGCCAGATAAAATATGTTCTTCATCATTGATGAGCAATGTTCCCTTAGGAAGCTTAAAGCTACTTTGAGGTGTAGTAGCAAAGATTTGCTCTGCCATTCGGGAATTCTTCTTGCCATACAAGGTGAAGAAAATTGCTCCGGCAATGGCTGCACAATATAAATCATATTCACTGGCGTAGCCTTGCATTACTCCATACGCCTGATATCCACTGTAAAAAAGAGCGGTGCTACAGCTAACGGCAAGTAAGGAATCCATATGCGGTACGTCTGTTGAAAGTTGCTTAATTCCAGAAGCAATATGCTTTCTCGCAAGGGAAAATGATAGTAAAACCAAAAGCATCTCTGCGCAGGCAGCAAGCTTAACAATATTCAAATCAAGTTTGTATTTGAAAAAGTAAATGCCTAATTCTAAAAGGAGCAATACAAAAAAGATTAAACCGCTGTAAAATACAGTATTATCTTTTGGAGTACGTTCCCTTCTTTGTGTTGTAGGCTTTTCTATAACTTCCATATCAAAGCCATTTTCTTCAACGATGGCTTTTACTTCTTCTATATTTATTTTTTCAAAGGAGCGCAGCAAAGCTTCACTAGTAACAAAGTCTACATGCACAGCCTCCATCTTGGGGAGCTGCTGTAATTTATATTCTATGCTGCTAACACAAGCGGCGCTTCTTAAGCCTTTTATTTTAACGACAATGGTATGCATAACCATCCTCCTACTTTAATATATAAATCTTAACAATAGGAAGAAGCTTTGTCAATTTCATGACGCTTGTCACAGAAAAAATAAAAGGTCGGAATTTTACTTCCGACCTTTATAAATTTAAGGTTATCTTGCGTTACGACCGTGGGTATAAACGGGCAAAAGCTTGGGAGACGGAACCTCAGAAGCGATTCCTGCTGCTTCCATTTCTTTTGCGAAGGCGTCTACGTGAGCAAGAGAAAGCTTGCCAAGTTCAACGGTCTTAGCTTTTTCCGCAGCCTTAATGCCAGCAATGCGACCAAATACGATGATGTCCAGCAAGCTGTTACCCATCAAACGATTAGTACCGTGAATGCCACCAACTGCTTCGCCTGCTACATACAAGCCACTAATTTTAGTTTCAGCATTTGCGTCAATCAAGATACCACCATTTTGATAATGCAGTGTAGGATAAATCAAGATGGGTTCTTTGCGCAGGTCAATGCCGAATTTTTTATACATGCGCAGCATACCGGGCAAGCGTTTTTGAATGGTACCTTCGCCATGAATAATTTCAATCATGGGAGTATCAAGCCAAAGTGCTACGCCGTCAAGAGCTTTAACACCATTACCACGAGCAGTACATTCACGAATGATGGAAGCCGCAGATACGTCGCGGGTTTCCAGGGGGTGCATGAAAGCTTCGCCATTACTATTTACCAATTGGGCACCGAGGGAGCGTACTTTTTCAGTAACAAGTGCACCGTAAATTTGAGCGGGGTACGCAACGCCGGTAGGATGATATTGAATAGCGTCTTCGTAAATCAAGGGAGCACCTGCACGGTAAGCCATAACCAAACCGTCAGCAGTTGCACCGTAGTGGTTGGAAGTCGGGAAGCCTTGATAATGTAAGCGACCTGCACCGCCAGTTGCCATGATTACAGTTTTAGCACGTACAACGATGTGTTCGTTGCTATCGTAGTCAAGAAGAACTGCGCCAGCGCATTTGCCTGCTTCATCTAAAAGCAGTTCAATTGCAGGAGCAAATTCCAAAATTTTTACGCCACAGTTTTGAACTTCGTCGCGGAGAACACGCATTAATTCTGCACCGGTATAGTCAGCGCAAGCGTGCATTCTTTTACGGGAAGTACCACCGCCGTGGGTAGTTACCATAGTGCCGTCTGCTTCCTTGTCAAACATAACGCCAAGTTTATCAAGCCAATCAATGGCAAGAGGGCCTTCGGTTACGAGCTTTTCAAGAAGTTCAGGAACATTTTTGTAGTGACCACCACCCAGTGCGTCAAGGTAATGGATGGCAGGAGAATCGTTACCTTTGTCTGCGCCTTGAATGCCACCTTCAGCCATCATGGTATTGGCATCGCCCATACGCAGCTTGGTAACAATCATAACATCAGCACCAGCACGCTTCGCTTCGATAGCAGCAGCAGCACCTGCACCGCCACCACCGATAATCAAAACATCTACGTCATAATCAACGCGTTCTAAATCTACAGCAACACCTTGCAACAAGCTCTTGCCTTCCAAAAGTTGAGCCAATTCTACAGGAGCTTTCTCTCCTTTGTTAGGACCAACCTCTAAAACTTTGAAGCCTTTAGTGCTGTAGTCAGGGTGGAATGCTTGCAGAAGAGCTTCTTTTTCTTCTGCGGTGAAGCGTTCAGGAGTGCTGTTCAGGCGGGCTGCACGAGTACGCTCAACATTAGCCATGGATTTTAACATATCATCTGTAAATGCGCTCATCTTCAGCCCTCCTTATTTTTCAATCTCACGTTTATTATACATATCCTTGAGTTCATCAAGGGGAGTATTCTTTAATTTTTCCAGCAGGGTTACGTAGTCGCCGTTTTCAATTTCAGCAACGCGTTCTGCAAGATGCTCGCACTTAGGAGCAATGTACTTACCTGTCAAGCGACGGCACAGCAAACCAACAGCACTATGGCTAATTTGTGCAGGACAACGGGAAGCACAAATGTTGCAGCCAACGCAGTCGAAGGAAGCGTGAGCAGCCTTTTCGTATTCGCCACGTTGAGCGTAAGCAATGTATTGCATAACGTCCAAACCTTGGGGGCAACCTTTAGTACAAGCGTTACAGCCAATGCAGCTAAAGATTTCCGGATAAAGTTGACCAACGATGTTATCAGTAGCTTTAATCTCTTCAATATTAAAGGTGCGTTTATTTACAGGGAAGGAATCAATTTTACCAACGCACATCCCCTCTTCTACTTTAGTTTGGCAGGAAAGCACAACCTTTAATTCAGTGGAGCCTTTAATTCTATAAATTACAGCACACGCACCGCAGAAGCCACTACGACAACCACAACCACGCACCAGTTTAAAACCAGCGTATTCCATAGCGTCCATAATGGTCAGCGTTGCAGGTACGGAATATTCTTTACCCAGCAGGTAAACAGTTACCATTTGTTCCATATTTTCCTCCTAATACTCATCAGGCATTTCATCTAATTGGTCACAAGTAAACACAGGCCCATCCTTGCACACATACTTGCCACCAATATTGCAACGTCCGCACTTGCCTACACCGCACTTCATTTTCAGCTCAAGGGTGGTGTAAACTTGGCTCTTTTCAAAGCCCATTTCTACAAGTGCAGCAAGGCACAGCTTAATCATAATGGGCGGACCACACAACAATACAGTTTTATCAGGAGTGAATTGCAGGTCTTTTAAGAATGCAGGCACAAAACCTACATTACCTTGCCAATTTTCCTGAGGTCTGTCGATAGTAAGATGTACGCGAGTATCAGGTTGAGCAGGCCAAACTTCGCTGAGCTCATTGTAACGAACGAAGTCTTCCACACTGCGAGCACCGTAAACGATATCAATGCTACCATAGTCAGCACGTTTATCCAACATATAATTGATAACGCTACGCATGGGAGCAAGACCAATACCGCCTGCGATAAAGAGAATGTCTTTACCAACCAGTTTATCCGCTACGGGGAAATTGTTGCCGTAAGGACCACGTACTGCAATTTGTTGACCTACTTCTACTTCGTAATGAAGGAAGTCAGTAATGGAACCACAGCGTTTAATGCTGAACTCCATATATTCTTCGTTAGTAGGTGAAGAAGTAATGGAAAAGATTGCTTCGCCCTTACCGGGAACAGAAAGGATAGCGCATTGTCCAGGCAGATGCTCAAACAATTTGCCACCGCCTACTTTCTCCACACGGAAAGTTTTTACATCGGCAGTTTCAGTGCAGATGTCAGTAATTACGCCAATTTGGGGAATTAAAGTGTCATGGTGATGACCACAATTACACATCTTCACTCACCTCCAATGCTTTTGCAACCTTAACGATATTCAAATTAACAGGGCATTTTTGCAGGCAACGGCCGCAGCCTACGCAAGCAAAATCGCCTTCGTTATTATTGGGGAAATACACCAGCTTGTGCATATATCTTTGACGGAAGCGTTCCACCTTAGTTTTGCGAGGATTACCGTGTGCCATTTTGGTAAAGTCACTTGCAAGGCAGCTATCCCAGCAACGATAACGCTCAGTGTGGTTATCGCTTACTGCGTAGTCACGAATATCATAGCAATGACAAGTCGGGCAAACATAGGTGCAGGTACAGCAGGACAAGCAGCCTGCGGAAATTTCTTCCCAAATCTTACTGTTAAAGGTTTTCAGCTCGTCTTGGGGAATTTTACCTGCTACCTTGAAATTAGCTAGGGGCATTTTTTCAAGCACAGCCTTTGTTACAGCAGCTTGTTCTTCAACTTTGGAAGCCTCTGCTTCTTCCATAAGGTCCGCTACCTTTTCGGTCAAAGTCTTGCCAGCTTCGGTGTTTGCTTGCCAGTAAAGAGCATCTTTTGTTATCCATGTGGTTACATCGCCACCAGGAGCAGTTGCGTCAATACCGAAGCTACCGCAGAAGCAGGTTTCTTCCGGCTCGGAGCAAGCCATGCCAATGATAAGGGTGTTCTCACGACGAGCTTTGTAATAAGTATCAACAGGGTCTTTCAAGAAAACCTTGTCTAAAAGTTCAAAGCTTTTAATATCGCAAGCACGCACACCCATCAAGATAACCTTCTTGTCAGAAGGCATAATTTGTTCAATGGAAAGGTTTTTACCTTTAGTTTTAAAGGCAAGCAAGTCTTCAACCTGCGGGAAAAATAAATCTTTAGCGGATTTTGAGGTTAGTGTGATGTCAAAACGAGGTCTTTTTTCTGCGTTCCACTTCTCAAAATCAACTTTACCGCTTTTATTTTCGCAGGGAACTTGTAATTCGCCCAGCTCGCTTAAGGCAGCCAAAAGCTTGGGCAAATTGTCTAAAGTAATTTTTAACATCTTAGCCCCTCCTTTGTACTGCTTCCTCAGCTTCCGGGTCATTTTCTTTGTAGCTTACCAGCGGAGAAGGAGTTGTAGCATCTTCGCCTGCTTGGTACGCGCCATAGAATTGATTAATATCTTTAATGAATTTCAGGTTAAGCAAGCCAAGCTTTACGCCTTGGGGGCAAACGCGTGCACATTCGCCACAGCCAACGCAGCGACCTGCTACGTGATAAGCTCTAATCAAATGGAAGAGTTGTTCTTCTACATCGTCAGCTGCAGCCTTGCCGCCAACAGGAGCTTCTTGATTATCAAAGATACATTGTTCACAGCTGCAAGCCGGGCAAATATCACGGCACGCGTTGCAACGAATGCACTTGCTTAATTCTTCTTGCCAGAAAGCGAAGCGTTCTTCTGCGCTCATTGCTTCAATGGCTTTAACAGCGGCGAATCTGTCCCCTACAAATTGAATGGGTTCCAGCTTTTCGCCCAGCTCTTCGTCAGCAATTTTATACTCATTGCCTTTGCACATCATGCATTTGTCTAAAAGAACTTCTTCTTTTGCAAATTCTTTAGTGCCATAAGGAGTTTCTACGATTACCTTGTTATCTTCGCAAGTAATTTGGGTGATTGCTTTTGCACCAAGCTCCTTAATTTTTTTAACATCAAGCATACCACTGCAGGGTGTTCCAACTGCGTAGAAGTATTCGCGTTTAATGCGATGGTCTTTCAAAAGTTGGTTTACACCGTAGGTATCGCAGGGTTTTAAGAACACAACAGTTTTCTTTTGCTGTTTAGTTGCTTCTATTAAATACTTTGCCAAATTGGCAGGACAAAATTCGTTATAAACTATTTCTTGGCAGGCATCTACGTCGTTAAAGGCAGCAGGAGCGTTATCGTAGAAGAACTCCCCTGCACGCCAAGCAAGAACTCGCTCCGCTTTACTGCTTTGCAAAAGCTCAACTGCTTTAGCCCGCATCAGTTCTGCTATTTTTTGCATCGTAAATCCCTCAACTTTACATTTTCTCCCAGTGCGGTGATTTGCACTACGAAATCGTTCATGACTTCTGCAAACTTCGCACCTTCAGCGGCAGATACCCATTCCACACGGAAGCGGTCCTCTGCTACGCCCATAAAGTTCAACATACTCATTAAGAGCGCCATTCTGCGACGAGTGTAATAGTTACCGGTGCTGTAATGGCAATCGCCAGGGTGACAGCCACAAAGGATAACACCGTCTGCGCCACGTTGGAAGGCACGTAAAATGAACATAGGGTTTACCCTGCAAGAACAGGGAACTTTAATAATCTTTACATTGGCAGGATAGTTCTTGCGAGCAGTACCTGCCCCGTCAGCACCTGCGTAACTGCACCAGTTACAACAGAATGCTACAATCTTAGGTTCAAATTTAGCAGCGTCTTTTAACATAATGCATCCACCTCTGCCAAAATTTGTTTATTGGTAAAGCCTTGCAGGTCCATACTTGCAGAAGGACAAGCTACGGTACAAGCACCACAGCCTTGGCACAAAGCTTCGTTTACAACAGCAACAACTCGTTTTTCACGAGTACCGTTCAAGGTAACAACCTCTTTTTCTACACCGCTGATGGCACCGTAAGGACAAACATTGGTACAGGTCAGGCAACCACTGCAAATTTGCTCATTGCATTTTGCAGTACAGGGGTTGGTCATCAGCTTATCTTTAGCAAGTAATCCAATAACTTTCGCTGCCGCAGCGCCTGCTTGGGAAACGGTTTCAGGAATATCCTTAGGACCTTGGCACATACCGGAAAGGAAAATGCCAGCGGTGGGACTTTCTACGGGACGCAGTTTAGGATGTGCTTCAACGTAGAAGTCGTTGGTATCAATGCTTGCGGTAAGCATGGAAGCAAGCTTACGAGCGTCTTTAGCAGGTTTAACTGCGCAAGCCAGAACAACGAGGTCAGGATTCAGCATTAAGTGTCTGCCACTGTTCAAGTCGCTGGCAAATACAGTCAAATTGCCTTCTTTATCACTCATAATCTTGCCTACTTGACCACGCACGTAATGAACGCCATATTCTTCAACGGCTCTACGTTGGAATTCATCAAAGCCTTTGCCCGGAGTACGCACGTCAATATAGAAAACGGTAACGTCTACATTAGGATACTTCTCACGAATGTACATAGCATGTTTTGCGTTGTACATACAGCAAACCTTGGAGCAATAGGTCTTGCCACGACCGGAGGTATCACGGCTACCAACACAGCTTACGATTACCACGCTCTTAGGCTCTTTGCCGGAAGCAGGGCAAACCAAATGACCTTCGGTGGGGCCAGCAGCGTTAGTCAAACGCTCCAACTGCATGGAAGTAATAACATTTTTGCTACGTCCATAGCCAAGGTTACCGTAATTTTCCAAGTCTATAAGTTCAAAACCGGTTGCCAAAACGATGGCACCGTATTTTTCAGTAATCAGTTCGTCCTCTTGGGTGTAGTCAATGGCTCCGTTAGGACAAACAATGGAGCACACGCCGCACTTGCCGGTTTTAAATTTCAGGCAAGCTTCGCGGTCAATAACAGGAACTTTAGGAATTGCTTGGGCAAAGGGAATGTAAATGGCTCCCCTATTGCGTAAGCCTTCGTCAAATTCACTGGGAGTTTTGCGGGCGGGGCATTTTTCAGTACAGATACCACAGCCACTACAAATATCAGCTTTTACGCTACGTGCTTTTTTACGGATGGTAACGTCAAAATTACCTACATAACCGCTTACAGCTTCCAGATCGCTGTAAGTATGAATGGTAATGTTTTCGTGGCAGGCAGCATCTACCATTTTAGGAGTTAAAATGCAGGCAGAGCAGTCCAAAGTCGGGAAGGTTTTGTCAATTTGCGCCATCTTACCGCCAATGGTAGGCTCTTTTTCCAAAATGTCTACCTTATAGCCAGCGTCAGCAATATCCAGCGCAGTTTGAATACCTGCGATGCCACCGCCAATTACGAGAGCACGTTTTACAACTTGGCTTTGACCGGGATGTAAAGGATTATTAAAACGTACCTTGGCAATAGCAGCCTTAGCCAGCTGAATTGCTTTTTCAGTTGCAACCTTAACATCCTTCAAAACCCAAGAGCATTGCTCACGGATATTGGCAATCTCTACCATATAGGGGTTGATGCCAATGCTTTCAGCGCATTTTCTAAAGGTAGCTTCATGCATACGCGGAGAGCAGGAGCAAACAACGATTCTATCCAAACCGTATTCTTCAACCGCGTCTTTAATAATTTTTTGGCCCTCTTCAGAGCACATATATTTGTAGTCAACTGCGTAGGCAACGTCGGGAATTTTCTTCACAGCTTCAACTACGGCAGCCACGTCTACGGTTCCGGCAATGTTACTACCGCACCAGCAAACAAATACACCAATTTTTTGCACGTGATTTCCCTCCTACTTGTTGAATTTTCTAAAAGCAGCGACAATCGCCTGTTGAGGCATCTTGTCATCGTAATTTTCTAGATCTGCGGGGTTAAGCTTATTATTTCCTTGAGCACGAATGTGGGTCAAACGCACTGCTTCCATAATTGCCGCAGGGCTTACGCCTTTAGGGCAACGCTCTGCGCAGGAAAAACAGGACAAGCACTTCCACGGAGATTTTGCTTCAAGCAACACATCTACGTTGCCACCGTTCAAAAGCTCATAAACAAAACGGTGAGGCAGCACGTCCATCTTCCAAGCAACGGGGCAGTTGGCACTGCAACGACCACATTGAATGCAAAGGCTTACGTTGGTACCAGCTAATTGACGGAGCATCTCTGCTCTTTCTTTATTATTAATAACCATCAATCAGCACCTCCCTCGTTTAAGCCTAAAGCTTCTGCTAAAACTTCGGTAAAGTAGCTAACGGGAAGCTTGGTAGCACCTGCGTTTTCTAAAAGGTTGTAAGCGCACAAGGGACAAGCAGTAATAAATTCACCTGCACCTGCGTCAGCAGCATTATCTTGGATTTCGCTAACCATTTCTTTACACAGGTTTTTATCTGTAACAGCCATGTAACCAGCGCAGCATTCGTTACGCATATCGTAGATTACAGGAGTTGCGCCAATGACTTTAATAAAGTTCTCTAAGATTTCTGGACGTTCAACGTCATCAAAGGACATCACTTGTCCCGGGCGAAGCAATAAACAACCGTAGTAAGCCCCAATATTACGACCTTGCAAGGGTTTTACAACCTTTGCCTTCAAATTTTCAAAGCCCACTACGTCACGCAAAACTTCTAAATAATGTAATACCTTTGTTTCCCCGGTGTAAGGAACCTCCAAACCAAGATAGTTGTTTACCTTTTGTTGGATTTCTTTTACATTTGCCATGTCATCATTAACACGTTTGATTACGTGGTGACACGCGCTACACAAGGTAACTAAAACTCCACCATTGTCCCTTGCAGCGACTAATGCTCTAACTGCGCTTAAACGTTCTGCAATTGCATCAGGAGCCATGGGATATACAGCGCCACAGCATTGCCAGTTGGGAAGCTCTACCAAGGGGAAGCCTAATGCTTCCGCACATTTGCGAGCAGCAACGTCAAGCTCTTTAGCCTTCGTAGACAAGGTGCAGCCGGGATAATAATTATAAATCATAAGAGATTACCTCCTTGCTGTCCGTGAACAAGCGTTAAGATTTTACTTAAGCAACTCATTAAGAACATTGTACCAAATTATGTGACAAAAGAGAAACTTTTTCATAACATTTCTAATAAAAAAGACACCTTTTTTCAAATTATTTTTGGAAAAAGATGTCTTTAAAATTTTAAGTGTACGCTTTTTAAAATCTACCTTAATTATAAGGGAACAACCTCAAATTTTTCAGAGAGTATTTTATTTTTCACAGTGTCAAATTCTAAAAGAAGTAATGCTTCTGCACCACTATACTTACATTTTACAACCTCGTCTTGAATTGCAATGCTCTCTCCTATTGTCATATCCATCCATTTAGTTTTACCAGTTTGGTTGCAAACTATAAATGGTAGACCAGTAATCTTAGTAACCTTCTTCCATGACGGCAAAGGGTTGCCAGTTTCCTTAGTCTCTGGCCAAGCAGCAATGTCAATTAGTAAATCTGCTCCCTGTTTTTTCAAGGCAAGAGGTCTTTCGTCAAACCAACTATCTGCACAAACGAGAACGCCTACGTTCATACCATCACACTTAGTTGTACTAACTGCATCGCCCGGACTTGCCCACTTCTCAGAGCCAAGCTTCTCCCCGTAAATTTTACGATGTCTACTTTGGAGACTTCCATCCGGTGCAAAGACTAAGCAAGAATTATGGTGCTTGCCAGTTTCGGGAACGTACTCCCCACAACCAAGAAGCAGGTAAACTTTTTTCTCAGCAACAGTTTTACGCAAGCTGTCCAAGTAAGGAGCAGGCTGTGCTTCTAATTTACGTGCTTCGTCCAAGCGGTGGAAGTAGTAACCCTGCACCGCAGTTTCGGGCGTAACTACAATTCTTGCGCCACGCTCCCCTGCAATTTCTACCGCACGTTCTATTTTTGCAAGGTTACTTTCCTGCGGACCGCAGCTTACTTCTAAATGACACAGAGCAATCTTCATCACACTAGTTTCCTTTCCAAAACAGATAGAGCTTCCTAAAATGGAAAGCATCATTCCCAAAAGCAGAAACCATTTTATTTTAAAGGTCTGTATTTTCATAACGTCACCAAATAACTACACAAAGGAGCGAAGCAAAAGCTTCGCTCCTTTATAAGTATAATTTTTCTTAGAATTTGTATTCAGCACCAACGATAAAGCGTCTGGATTGTGCGGGGTAAGAGTAAGACCCACTTGAATTTACTCCTGCAAAATCAGCATAAGATTCATTAAAGAGATTGTATCCTTTTGCATAGAAACTCAAGTCTTTAGTAGCTTTATAAGTAATAGTTGCATCTAATGTCCAATAACTACTATCTACATAAGATTGTCCATCTAAGGTTGAGAATTTATCATACTTGTGAGTAGCGCCACCATTACCAGCTCTTAACCAAATATTAGTATCCCATTTACCATCTTTATACTTGACGCCAAGACGATATACATTAGGCATTACATTCCAATCTCTGACAAAACCTTTACCTTCATCATTATTTTCAACCTTTAAATAAGTATAAGAAGCAATAAAATCAACATTGTTGTTTAACTTATGATTTACAGTGAACTCCATTCCCTTTTTCTTTTGTTCATCAACATTTCTGACTCTTGTAGGGTCTACATAATTTGGATCATATACCCAATCAATAGCATCTTTCAAATTACTTTCAAAATAATTAATTCCTAAAACTGTATTATCAGAGATTTTCGTGTTGTAACCAAGAGTCCAAACATCACCAGTTTCTGGTTTTAGGTTAGGGTCACCATATGTTGCCGAGCCCCCCATAGTACCCGCAGGTATGAAAGTAAATAAATCATCAATATTAGGTGCTTTAAATACTTGACTCCAATTAAAATATATGTGACTTTCTTCGTCAAACTTTTTGTTAATACCAGCACTCATTGTGGTTTCATCTCCAGCTTGACTATGGTCATCATAACGAACACCAGCATTTAATGTCCATGTAGGTGCAAAATTCCAGGTATCATTTAAAAAGAATGCTAAATTATCTATGTTTTTTCCTGTTGCATAAGAATCAGGGTTTTCAGCATCAGTATCTCTATATGATGCGCCAATAACTATTTTATTATTATCTGAAATTGAAATTTCTTGTTGTACGTCAATTCCAGTTGTATCTTCTTTAAGATATGCTGTTGAAGTAGTACCATCCCAATTATTGTATAAATTACTATAGTCTAATTTATGATGATATACCTGAATATAACCAATATCTCTGTTTGCTAGTCCCCAGTCAAACTTAGCATACATATTTTGACTTTCTTTATCTTGAATTCCCCAATAACTCATCCCAGATGTTACTGCACCAGGATTTCTACCTTCATAATTGCTAAAATCATATCCTATGGTTAATTCTGTATCATCAGTAATTTCTTGTACTAATTTCAAGGAAAATTTCTCATTTTCAAAATTACTATTTCCGTCTCTCCTTTTTGTCCTATTGTCAGAAATATCCTTAAATTTGTAATATCCTTGCTTATCTTTAACCGCAGCAACAATCAAACCTGTCTTGCCTTCTTTAAATGAATACATCGCACTCATATCACGTTTATCATTAGAGCCAAAACCTAAAGAAACTTTACCATAATTTTTGTCAGTTTTTTTGGTAATGATATTTACAACGCCACCAACAGCATCAGAACCATAAAGTGCACCGCCAGCACCTTTAAGTACTTCAATACGTTCAATTAAATCAACATCTGGTAATTGATTCATATCCAAACTAGCTCTTGCAGAATTAGTAAGACCCATATCTGAATTTACTCTTCGACCATCAATTAAAACCAAAACACGTTCATCACCATTTAACTTTAGTACTTTTTCATTGGCACCAACACCATCATCCATAATAGTCGCACCCGGAACATCTTTCAAAACTTCACTAACATCTTGGTAATGACGTTCTTCGATGGTTTGTGCGTCAACTACACTAATATTTGCAGGAGTGTCTACCAATTTAGTTTCGGTTCTTGCTGCGGTTACTACGTATTCATCAAGGCTGAACTCTTGCAGTTCACTTGCATAAACAGGGCTACCGCCTAAATATACTGCGCCACAAATTAATGCAGTCATTAACATACCTTTACTCATCTTTTTCATACAACTCATCTCCTTAATAATGCAAGCACTTCTCCAAAACGAGCTTACATTTTACTCTACCCTAACTCTAAGGTATATACTTACTATATAGTCAATAAGCTAATTAAGACTTTGTAGAAATCTTTGAAGTTTTTTAAGAAGCGTTATGAAAAAATGAAATGTAAAATTTTCCGACTATTTTTCTTTATAACAAATTTTTAACGTATGGAACTCTAAAATTCTTCTAGAAAGACTATTTTTGAGACAAATTACTAATAACTTCTGAGACACAGTTTAAATTTTTGTGATATAATGTTTCAGAAGAAAATTATTATGGAATAAAGTATATACCTACTATATAGTTACACTGTGAGGGAAAGATGACTAACGAAGAAAAACAACATTACTTTACAGCAGGTGAGCTTGCCAATATATTTGGAATTTCTAAACAGACTCTACTCTATTACGATAGAATGGGTTTGTTCTCCCCTGCCTTTGTAAGTGAAAACGGATATAGACATTATAATATGAACCAATATATGGATTTGGAAGTAATCCTCCGCTTACGTTCCTTGAACATCAGCATTGCTCTAATCAAACAATATTTGAATAACCGCTCTAAAGAAGATTTTGTAGAAATTTTAGAAAGCAAGCGTAAGGAAAGTGAAGAGATTATCAGGGAAAACCAAGATATTTTAAAAATCATCAACTCTTTTTCTGCTAATATCAGTGTGGAAAAGCAAACTCCCTTTACCCAACCTCTGCTTACTTGGCGTAAGGAGCGCAAGCTGTGCGCAACCCTTACTACTGATGCCTATAATGGCAAGGATAGAGTTATGCTCTTTACCCGTCACGCAGAACAAACCTTTGAGGATAATAACGTCCTTGATAAAACTGTTGGCTGGATAATTGACCGCGAAGCTTTCTTGAGCCACAAGCCGTTGCGTAACACCATCGCCTTTTTCTCTTATGCTCCTGATAAATATGAGGAACCTGAAGAATCAGAAGAAGGCTGTGAATTTCGCACCCTGCCTGTCGGTTTGTATGTTGAAGTTTATTTTAAGGGAACCTTCTACGAAAATGCAGAGGTCGTATCCAAAAACGTCGAGCATTTTTTAAATGCAAACGATTTACAAGCTGTGGGTGATGTTTACGTCCTCCCCATTGAAAACCACTTACTCCATAATGATCCAAGCAATTACATTAATAAAGTGTTCCTACAAGTTGAAAAGGTTCAGTAAAAAATTTAGACCAGCCTCCGAATATGGAAGCTGGTCTTTATATTTTATTTACCGCTGAAAACAGGATTACGTTTTTCTTTGAATGCGGTGATGCCTTCTTTGCAGTCTTCGCTACCCATGAGCAAGGGTTGAGTGGTTTCTTCGATGGCAAGAACTTCGTCCAAAGTCAAAGCGGTGTTGTTCAAATATTTTTTAATCAAACCAATGGAAAGCGGTGCGCTTGCTGCCAAGCGAGCTGCCATTGCGTAAACAGCGTCTTTCAATTCTTCTTCTGCGCATACGTGGTTGAGCATACCAATTTTTTCTGCAGTTGCAGCGTCAATCAAATCAGCAGTGAACATTAATTCTTTAGCTTTGTGTACGCCACAAGCTTTAGGCAGGAAGTACAAGCCGCCACAGTCAGGAATAAGGCCAACTTTAGCAAAGCTTTGTGCAAACTTTGCTTTAGCAGTTGCATAAATCAAATCGCAGGAGAGCATCAGGTTAACGCCTGCGCCTGCGGTTACACCGTTAATCATGCAAATGAAGGGTTTTTCAATGCTGGTAATGCGTTTTGCTACGTCGCCTACTTTAGCGATGAAAGCTTTTTTATCAGCTACATTGTCAATGGTTTCGAGGAAGGGCAAGTCGCCGCCCGCACAAAATGCTTTACCATTACCGGTCAATACTACGCATTTTACTTCTGCGTCAGCTTGCACCTTGTCAAGTGCTTCGTGAATGCCATCAATCAAAGCGTCGTTCATAGAGTTGAGGCTGGACGGACGGTTCAGAGTGATGGTAGCAATGTTGTTTTCTACAGCATACAATACAGCGTTTTCCATTAAGATACACTCCTTTTATTTAATCTTCTTCAGTTCATCGAAGAGGTATTCGTTTTTAACTCTGATAAAGGTACCCTTCATGCCAAGGGAACGAGTTTCAATAAGGTCTGCGCTTTCGAATTTACGCAGCGCGTTAACGATTACGGAACGGGTGATGCCTACTCTATCAGCGATTTTGGAGGCGATGAGAAGACCTTCTTTACCATCAAGCTCGCCAAGGATGTTTACGATTGCTTCCAGTTCAGAATAAGACAAGGTAGAGAAAGCAATTTGCACCATTACTTTTTTACGAGTCTCTTCTTGGATTTCAGCTTCACGTTCGTGAAGAATTCTTACACCTAAAACGGTAGCAGCGTATTCTGCCAAAAGCAAGTCTTCATCAGTGAATTCATCTACTTGTTTGGAAACTACCAAAGTACCAAGGCGTTCACCATTACCGTAGATGGGAACAATGGTAGTCTTTTTATTTTCGTAAAGGCATTTTTGACCTTCACTAAAAAAGCAGTCTTCTTCTGCATGCAATGCGTTGGAAACGGTATCCCTTGCACTCATAATATATTCATAATAGTATTCAGGGAACACACCTTTATCCAAAACTTTTGCACGCATAACAGGACATTCAAAATCTTCAAGCAAAGAGTAGCAACGAACTTCGCCTTTGCGACCTACGATGTAGGTGTTAGCGTTGATAACTTCACAAAGCAAATTGGCAATGTCAGTAAGCGCAACATTTTCGCCTCTTTGAAGCAGCTTATTAAACTTTCTTGTCTTTTTCAGCAATTCCATAATAGAATTCTCCCCCTTTTAAAACATTAGGCACGCGGATGGTTCTTCCTGTAGACGGAGGTTATCCTCTCCGTGGTCACATGAGTATAGATTTGTGTGGTAGACAGATTGGCGTGCCCTAATAGTTCCTGCACCGCCCTTAAATCAGCCCCGTGATCTAAGAGGTGGGTGGCAAAGGTATGCCTAATGGTATGAGGACTCACCTTTTTGCTAACCGCAAGTTGTGTTATATATTTATCTAAAATGCGTCTAACACTTCTGTCCGTCAAAGGCCCCCCAAGGCTATTAACGAAAACAGACTCATGTGCAGGTGCATTATATTTCAGCATCAGCTGTGAGCGTATGGGATAATAACGCTTAATGGCTTGGCAACAGGTATTTCCTAAAGGAACAATGCGCTCCTTATTACCCTTACCCAAAAGCAAAACAAATTGATTGCTTAAATCTAAGCGCTCTAAGGTTATGCCTACTAATTCAGAAACACGGCAACCCGTAGCGTAAAGAAGTTCTAAAATCGCTTGGTCACGTAAGCCCAAGCCTTCCTTAGGTGGCTGCTCAAGAAGCTCGTTTATTTCCAGCTCTTCCAAAAATACAGGCAGTTTTTTTTCTAGCTTAGGAGATTTCACTTTGGCAAAGGGATTATATTCCAAGATATTTTCCCGAACCATATACTTATAGAAGGAACGCAAGGCAGAGATTCTTCTGGCAATGGTTCTACGTGCGTAGTCCTGCTTGTTCAGTTCTGCAAGGTAGGCTCTAATATCAAGTGCTCCTACCTGCTTCCATTGGAAGCTTTCACCAAAGCGCGTTACAAGAAATTCAGAGAAGCTATTGATATCACGCTCATAATTATTTACCGTGAGCAGGCTACTACTCTTTTCAACCGTTATATACGTAAGAAAACGTTGTAAAAATTTTTGCTGAGCTTTATTCATCTTCACAACACTCCTTATAAAAAGTAAAACGATTGCGCTTTTATCATAACGCAATCGTTTAGTAAGGTCAAGGTATTCTGAAAATTTTAAATTGTAGTTTTTAACAAACGGATTTAATTAAATATTATACTTTTCTTTCAAGATATCAAGTTGTTCTAAAGAGCGAGCCGCAATCATAGTATTCTTCTCACGTTTTTTGCGGATGCGTTGGGTCAAAGGCGGAATCAAGCCGAAGTTGACGTTCATGGGTTGGAACTCTTTTACTTCGGGATTACTGATGTAGTTTGCCAAAGCGCCGTGTGCAGTTTCAGAGGGGAACTCTACTGCTTCTAGCTCTAAAGTGGCACGTGCAGCGTGCAAGCCAGCCATCAGACCACTTGCTGCTGATTCCACGTAACCTTCTACGCCAGTCATTTGACCAGCGAAGTAGAAGCGTTTATCGCTACGCAGATTAAACTTGTTATCCAAAAGCTGCGGAGAATTCATATAAGTGTTCTTATGCATTACGCCGTAGCGTACGAACTCAGCATTTTCCAGTCCGGGAATCATACCAAAGACACGTTTTTGTTCCGGCCATTTAAGATGGGTTTGGAAACCTACAATATTATATAATGAGGCCGCTGCATTGTCTTGACGAAGTTGTACAACGGCGTAGGCTTCTTTGCCAGTACGCGGGTCAACTAAGCCAACAGGCTTCAAAGGACCAAAACGCATGGTGTCTTCTCCCCTGTTTGCCATTTCTTCGATTGGCATGCAAGCCTCGAAGAAAACTTCTTTTTCGAAGTCTTTGACAGGAGCAAGCTCTGCAGTTTTCAAAGCTTCCCAAAAAGCAAGGTATTCTTCCTTAGTTTCAAAGGGACAGTTCAAATAGTCTGCATCTCCTTTGTCGTAACGGGAAGCACGGTAAACCTTGTCGTAGTTTAAGGAATCTGCTGCTACGATGGGTGCTGCTGCGTCAAAGAAATAGAAATAATCTTCTTGGAGCATCTCTTTAATGTTGGCAAAAAGTGCGTCAGAAGTTAAAGGACCACTTGCTACAATAACAGTACCTTCCAAGCTGGCAAGGTCAGTTACTTCTTCATGAACAACAGTTACCAGCGGGTGATTAGTTACGATTTCAGTAATGCTTGCCGCAAAACCTTCGCGGTCTACGGCAAGAGCACCGCCAGCAGGTACTTGGTGCGCGTCAGCTTGTTGCATAATGAGGGAACCAAGACGACGCATTTCTTCCTTAAGCAAGCCTACTGCGTTTTCAATATTACCTGCGCGCAGGCTGTTACTGCATACTAATTCTGCAAAGTAATTGGTCTTGTGAGCAGCGCTGCTTTTTACAGGGCGCATCTCGTGCAGAATAACAGGGATACCATATTTAACTATTTGCCAGGTTGCTTCACTACCAGCAAGTCCGGCACCGATTACATGTATAGGTTTATGATTCACTTTTTTTGCTTACCTTTCTAACAGGCTTGCTATTACTGCAGTCCTGATTTATGCAATAAAGTTTCTTTCTTCTAGCTTTATCAATGTGTTCCATAAGCATGGAGCCACATTTATCACATTTTTTATCGGTAGGTTTGTCCCAAGACAGGAAGCTGCAGCCATCACTATTCTTGGAATAATTTTCACAGCCGTAGAAAATTTTTCTGGTCTTGGTCTTACGTTCGATTACTTCCCCACCGCAGATAGGGCATTTAATACCAATCTTTTTCAAGATGGGTTTAGTGTTGCGACATTCGGGGAAGCCGGGACAAGCAAGGAATTTGCCAAAGCGACCATCCTTGATTACCATCATACGTCCGCATTTATCGCAAGCCACATCACTAATTTCAACAGGAAGTTCCACAGCCACGATATCTGCATCTGCCTTTTCTAAATCTTTAGAGAAGGGTTCATAGAACTTACCAATGATTTCATTTTTATCTGCATGGTTTTCCGCAATCTCATCAAGAGAGTTTTCCATCTCAGCAGAGAAAGGAATGCTTATTAAACCAGCAAAGTACTTGGTGAGCATATCAACTACCAGCAAGCCAAGCTCAGTGGTAATAATCTTCTTACCGTCTTTGGCAACGTAGCCCCTATCCAAAATAGTTTGGATGGTAGGTGCGTAGGTACTAGGGCGACCAATGCCTTTTTCTTCCAATTCTTTTACCAAGGTTGCTTCGGTAAAATGTGCAGGCGGTTCAGTGAAGTGTTGTTCCGCAGGCAAAAGCTTGTGCAGTAAAAGCTCTGTACCAACTGCAAGGTAAGGCACTTGCTTTTCTTTTTCGTCCTCTGCAGATTTACCGCTCAGCTGCATATAACCGGGGAATTTCAAGATGGCACCGCTGGCACGTAATTGATAATCTCCTGCGTCAATAAGCAAGGTGGTTACGTCGTACACAGCGTCACTCATTTGGCTAGCTACTGCCCTATTCCAAATCAAGGTGTAAAGCTTCAACTGATCCCTTGTCAGATGATGAGCAATTTCTGCAGGAGTACGTAATACGCTGGTGGGACGAATTGCTTCGTGAGCATCCTGCGCATTCTTCTTACTGCTGTAGAAATTAGGTTTAGCAGGACAGAACTCCTTGCCAAAGGTATCTGCAATGTAATTACGAATTTCATCACGAGCGCTATCTGCAAAGCGAACGGAGTCAGTACGCATATAGGTGATAAGACCCACAGAAGATTTACCCAAGGATACGCCTTCATAAAGCTGTTGGGCAACCATCATGGTCTTTTTAGCAGTAAAGTTTAATTTTTTATTAGCTTCCTGTTGCAGGCTGGAGGTTGTAAAAGGCGGAGCGGAGCGACGCTTGCGTTCCTTCTTGGTTGCCTCACTAATAATGAAGTTAGCATTTAAAAGTGCTTCTTCAGCAGCCTTAGCTTGCTCGGCATTCTTAATCTCTAACTTCTTACCTTTATACTTAACAGCTTCTGCCTCAAAAATAGGAGATTTGCTATTTTCACGCAGCTTGGCGTTCAAGGTCCAGTACTCTTGGGGAATGAAATCTGCAATTTCTTTTTCCCTATCCGCAATAATCTTAACAGCAACGGATTGTACACGACCAGCACTCAAACCCTTGCGAATCTTACGCCACAGGAGCGGACTAAGTTTATAGCCAACGATCCGGTCGATGATACGGCGTGCTTGTTGTGCATCAACTTTTTCCATATCAATAGGACGAGGATTTTTAAGCGCGTCCTTGATAGCGGTAGAAGTAATCTCGTGAAATTCAATGCGGCATTTCTTTTCAGGCTCAATATCCAAAAGATGAGCCAAATGCCAGCTAATTGCTTCGCCCTCGCGGTCAGGGTCAGTTGCCAGAAAAACTTTGTCAGCTTTTTTAGCCAAAGCCTTCAGTTCTTTAATCAAATCACCCTTGCCACGGATGTTAATGTATTTAGGCTCAAAATTATTCTCGATATCCACACCAAAGGTGCTCTTGGGTAAATCGCGCAGATGCCCCATGGAAGCACGGACAGTATAGGTTTTGCCCAAAAACTTTTCTATTGTCTTGGATTTAGTCGGAGATTCGACTATAACCAGATTTTTCGTCATGAAAGTTCCCCCTACAAGCGGAAGTATCTTTGTGCCCTATCCACATCAATATATCCTGCAAGCTGTAATTCTAACAGCTCCATACTGATTATGGGTACGGCTTCTCCACTTTGTTCTGTTATTTCTTCTAAGGATAAGGGTCCTTGTTGTAAAAGCGCTATAATTTTTTTGCCAAGTTCAGTTGCAGGTAAAGGTTTTGCTTCAAAAGATGTAGTAGCCTTTTCCTCAACTCTGGCAAAAATACTAGGCTGAAAGATTTTATTTTGCATTGCTATCTGCCAAGCAGCTTTATCCTCTAAAATGTCTGCCACGGAATCTACAAGTTTTGCACCTTGACGGATTAAATCGTGACAGCCAACGCTAGAGCCATCAAAAATGTTTCCCGGTACGCAATACACTTCACGACCTTCATCAGCAGCAATGTGTGCAGTAATGAGCGCTCCACTTTTACGTGCAGCTTCTGCAACGACGATTGCCCTGCTTAAGCCTACAATGATTCTATTGCGGGCAGGAAAATTTATAGCCATGGGTGCTGTTCCCGGAGGATATTCACTAATCACCGCGCCACGTTCAGCAATGCGTTCGAATAACCTTTGGTTGCCAGCAGGATAGTTAATATCAAGACCACAGCCAAGTACTGCAACGGTAATTCCTCCAGCTTTGAGCACTGCCTCGTGAGCAGCAGTGTCAATGCCTTTAGCACCACCGCTGATAATAGGAATGCCCTCCTGCGCTAAACCACTGGCAAAATAATTTGCGGCCTTTAGTCCGTAATGAGTAGCATCCCTAGAACCTACGACACCTGCACAGTAAGGTGCGTTAGGTAATTGACCGTGCACATATAAAACTAAGGGCGGGTCGTGAATTTCCCGTAAAGACTTTGGATAAGCATCATCATAAATGCTTATGAGCTGCACGCCCTGTAATTTACAAAAGGTATCCAGCTTATTAGGTAAATCAAAATTACGCTTTCTAATGAATTGAACTACACTTTTAGGCTCACATATGCCTGTCGCCAGCAAAGCTTCTTCGCTAGCTTCAAAGAGAGCCTTAGCACTTCCGAATTTTTGCATCAACTGGTGAATTTTGCTGCGTCCTAAACCCGGTACAACGGCACATACTGCCGCCAAATATAAAGTGTTCAATTGTTCAGCTCCTTATGATTTAATCACGGTACTGTATTTTTTTAATATCTAACCCACATAGGTTAGAATTTTCTACATTATAATAGTCTTTTTCTTATCGGTCAAGTAGTTAAATTTTAGAAAGTCGCCCCAAGATATAGTTGCTAATCTTTTCTGCGGCTTGAGGTTTGCCGTAATAAGCACGTTCCTTTGCTATATTTTCTTCTAATTTACAAAGCTCTGTTACTTTTTGGGTAATATCTTTCATATCAGAAGCAATGGTCGCACCGCATTTGGTAGCTAAAAATTTAGCGTTGTTCTCTTCCTGACCAGGTAGCGGTTTATAAATAATAAAGTCCAAGTCAGAAGCAAGCACCTCTGCAGAACTAAGACCTCCTGCTTTAGAAATAATCATATCTGCTCCGCACATAAGCTGTGGAATTTGCTCTGTGTATTTCAAAATTTGAACGCTATCTCCAAATTTAGACAAGAGCTTTTTATAAAGGGTAGTGTTCTTCCCGGTTAAAGCAATAAGTTTTAAATTGGCAGGCTTATCTTTTATTAAGGAAGCAATTATTTCTTCCATAGGTAAGAGACCATCGCCACCACCCATCAAAAGGCAAACCTTATCCTCATCATTCCAACCAAACTCCTTACAACAAGATGCTTTGTCCAAATTTAAGAAGCTATGTCTAATGGGAATACCATAGGCTACAGTTTCAAAGGTTGCAGGTATTTTTTCACGTAAGCGTTCATCAGCAATAAAATAGGTATCTACTCCCTCGCATATCCACCAACGGTGTACGGTAAAATCTGTAATAACTCCGCACAGGTACAGGCTTGCTTTATTCCTACGCTTGTAAATGCTCATAATTCCGGCAGGCGTAGCGTGTGTAGCAACAACAACGTCAGGTGCAACCTTCCTAATAAAACTACTTCCAAGGTATGCTAAAGCGCCATTGATTAAACTACGCATCCACAAGGAACCTTCACCCTTGTTTCCCCATTTATACATAAGCTCGTACATCCAGGGACAAGCACCTAAAATCCACAGGTACACCCTTAAAAAAGTCTTTCCTAAAATTTCAGGGAAGAAGTCAAAAACATTTCCGTGGACTACTTCTATATTCTCTTTATTTTCAAAGGTTTCTTTCAACGCTTCTGCTGCCAGACGGTGACCAGAACCAATTGGAGCAGAGAGCAGTAAGACCTTGATCTTCTTGTTTATCATTTGCAACTAACCTTTATTAGTATTTTTTACTAAAAGCCTTGAATATCAAACGCTCTTATTGTATCATATTTTTAATTTAGTTTATCTATAAATTTTTGGAGGGCGTAAAATGAAAAACAGATTACCTGTAGAACATTTTCATTTTCCGGTAGACAAAATCAAAGCTGGCTACTACAGTGATGCGTATTTTATGCGCACCATCGAAATTTTGAACGGAGATAATCACCATCCCCGCGTTTTAATGCAGGTGTTTACCCGTGAGCACGTTGTAGTATGTGGTATCGACGAAGTTATCGCCCTTATCAGAACTTGCGCTCATAACCCTGAAAATATTACCATTCACGCTTTGCATGACGGTGACAAGGTTGCTCCTTGGGAAACCATCATGACCATCGAAGGTGACTTGGCAGACTTCTCTCATTTAGAAACTTTGTACTTGGGCATCTTGGCTCGTCAAAGCCGTATTGCTACCAATGTACGTGAAGTTGTGGAAGCAGCTAACGGTAAACCCGTACTCTTCTTCCCTGCTCGTTATGACATTTACCAAACCCAAGAAAGCGATGGCTACGCTGCTAAAATTGGCGGCGTAATTGGCTGCTCCACTGATGCAAATGCTTTGGCAGCTGGTGGCAGAGGCCTGGGTACTATTCCTCACGCACTCATTGCTACTTACCACGGCGATACTGTTGCGGCTACTGCTGCCTTCGACAAATACGTTGACCCTAGCATCGCTCGCATTGCTCTCGTAGACTTTGACAACGATTGCGTTAACACTGCTCTCGCTGTTGCCCGTAAACTTGGCAAAAAACTTTCCGGTGTTCGTCTTGATACCTCCGGTACCATGGTTGATAAGAGCCTCTTAGGTCAAATGGGTATGTTCAAACCTACTGGCGTATGTAAAGAGCTTATTTGGAATGTACGCAATGCCCTCGACGCAGAAGGCTTTAATTATGTGAAGATTATCGTTTCCGGTGGCTTAACTGCTGAACGCGTTGCAGAGTTCGAAGCTCTTGGCGTACCTGCTGATACCTACGCTGTTGGTTCCAGCTTCTTTGACGGCAACATCAACTTTACTGCTGACATCGTAAAAGTAAACGGTGAAGATTGCGCTAAGGCTGGTCGCAAGTATCTGCCCAACGATAGACTTGAACTGGTTGAATTTTAATATGTAAATAAAAAAATCCGCTCTAATGAGCGGATTTTTTTATTTATTATTGTTTCCAGTTGTTAACCGGTTTGCCCAAAGGCCAGAATTCTCTGCCATAGAAGTTGTTCAAGAACGCAGCGCCGCAGCCATACAAGGACAATAAGGAAATGCAGATTTCAGAGTAAGCAGCGATAGCGTGCGGAGTGTGACCGCCAATTCCCCAAGAATCCAGAGCCAAGCAAATCAAGAGCACGTCAATCAATACCATGTCGGTGAACAGGAACAAGTTTGCAGAGGACGCAGCAATGGTACCAATGCACGCAAACAAGAAATAAGCGAAGAAGCCGAAGCCAAGAGCAGTCGGATCAATACCTTTTGCCAAGCCAGCGCCGAAGGTGCCTGCTTTAATCATCCAAGCCATACCTACTGCAGACCAGAAGAAGCCGAAACCACAGAATACGGTGCCGCCAAAAATGTTTTTGTGGCAGTAGTCAAGAATGCCAGCCAAGATTTGTGCAAAAGAACCGCAGAATAAAGCCCAGGGAAGTACCCAAGAAACGTCGGATACGATACCCATTTTTTGTGCAGATGCTACCATAGTTACTACAGCCAAACCGAACAGGCCTAACGGAGTGGGATCTGCTAAAGAAATTTGAACATGTTGCGTAGAGTTATTGGTACTCATAATACGCCTCCTTTATTTTGGTTTCAGTGTTTCTAATACACTGTGTTATAGTATAATATAACTTGTAAATGTTGCCAGCGTCAATAATGGTTACACAAATTTTTCACAAATTCATCAATATGCAAACTAGTGCATATGTCACACATTTTTTGATATACTTATATAAGAAAAAATAATAACTCCAAATGCAAATTTTTCAATAGGAGGAATAGATTATGAGTTTGAACTGCACGCCCTCTGGGGAAAGAATACATATTGGCATTTTCGGCAAACGTAACGCTGGTAAATCCAGTTTGATTAATGCTATTACCAGCCAGGACCTTTCCATCGTCAGTGATCAGAAAGGAACTACCACTGACCCTGTGTTTAAAGCTATGGAACTTTTGCCCTTAGGACCTGTAATGGTAATAGATACTCCTGGTATTGATGACGAGGGTGAGTTGGGTAATATGCGCGTTCAAAGAGCATACCAAATTTTGAATAAAACCCACCTTGCAATTTTAGTTGTGGATGGCATCTACGGACTTTCAGAAGAAGATGAAAAGCTTTTAGCTTTCATTCAAGAAAAGAATGTTCCAGTAATCGTAGCCTTTAATAAAAGTGAACTGCTTACTGACGAGGAACGTCAAAATATTAAGGTTGATGTTCCCTATATGCTCGTAAGTGCTGCTACTGGCGAAAATATCTACCAATTTAAGACTGCACTTGCCAAGCTACTACCAGAAGACGAGCCTAACGTTATGTTGGAGGATTTACTGCAACCTAATGATGTAGTTGTTCTTGTTACCCCCATTGACAGTTCCGCACCTAAAGGCAGACTTATTCTCCCCCAACAATTGGTAATACGTAACATTATTGATAATAAGGGTATTGCCATCGTAGTACAACCTGACGAACTTGAAAATGCTTTAGCCAAACTAAACCAAAAGCCTCGTTTGGTAGTTACCGATAGCCAAGTATTCTCTAGGGTAGCTAAAATTGTACCTGAAGATATTGAACTTACTTCTTTCTCTATTTTGATGGCACGTTACAAGGGAGCATTGGTAAATTCCATAAATGGTGTTAAGGCTTTGGACTCCATCCAAGATGACGATATAGTTCTTATTAGCGAAGGCTGCACCCACCATCGTCAATGTGATGATATTGGTACAGTTAAGCTTCCTAACTGGATTCGTAACCATACCAAGTCTGAACCTAAATTTGTATTTACAAGTGGCAATGAGTTCCCCATTGACTTACATAATTACAAAATGATTATTCACTGTGGTGGCTGCATGCTTAATGAACGAGAAATAATGTACCGAAATAAATGTGCTCATCTACAAAATATACCCATGACTAATTACGGTATTGCCATCGCCTACCTCAATGGCATTCTCAAAAGAACGCTAGCACCCTTCCCTGAGGTTAGAGATATTCTGAAATAAAGAAAAATCCGCTCTTATGAGCGGATTTTTTTATGCATTGATAATTTTATTAAATCTTTCAGCGTTAGCTTCAATAGGTTGCTTACCACCTACTACACATACATAACCATCGCTAAGCATATCACGAATAACAGGAGCAAGTGCTTGCAGGTCTTCGTTAGTTACATCCAAAACTTCATTGCGAGATTTTTGACGATGTTCGTCCGTAATATTTTTAAGCCAAGAGGTTGTTACTGTATCAAGACGCATAGTATTTGTCAAAGGAGTATCCATACCACTGATGGTACCAATTACATATTTATCAAGCTCACGTGCAGAAAACTCTTCTTTCTCTAACCACGCAGGCAAATCATAATATGCTTGGAAGGATTCAGCCAGTTTAGGATCACGATAGGAAGCAAAGATACCCAAACCATTGCTGTCAAAACGTGCGGTCGCACCATACGCACCGCCCTGAATGCGAATCTTGGTCCACAGGTATTCGTAACGCAAGATTGTTTCTAACACGCGCATTGCACCGGTAAACTTGTGATCGTGTTTAGCAAAGTTACCACCAGCAACTACGTACTGCACTTTGCCAGCTGTGGTAATAGCTTCATCTACCTCACCTAACGGAAGAACATTAGGAGCTTTGCCCGCAATGTCTGATTCGGGCAATAGATTTGTAAAATCAAGAGCGTACTTGCGTACTTCTTCTTTTAAATCTTCATCGCAGGAATATGCAAAGAGGTACTTAGTTTTTTGGAATACTTTTGTGAGCAGGTAACGTAAGTCTGCTAAAGCTACTTCCCCTAACTCATCGAAGTTTTCTACCAGATTTTTCAAGAATTGATAGTAGGAGAAATGGTCTTGCTCATTTACACGAGCAGCAGCACTGCAATAACCATACAGGCGAGAGATGGCAATGTTTTGACCACGGTTAAAGAAATTACCATCCCAATCAGTTTTGATTTCCGCCAAAAGTTCGTAGAAGCGTTTTACGTCATCAAGCTTACTTTCTAATGCTACAGCACGCAGAGTGTCAAAAAGCTTGGGCAGGTTTTCCATCAAAGCTTTTGCTTTCAAAGAGAATTGGATTTTATAATCATCCGCATCGCTTACATCGGACAAAGCTCGTGCATTAAAAGCGATACCACCAGTATACATGATGCTATTAGTTGCCAGTTCTTCATAGGTATAACGCTCTGTATTGAACTTTCCTAAAACATCAGTAAGCAGATAGCAGTATGGTAAGAGTCTGCTTTCTACACCAGTAATGTCAAAGTACCAATTAAAGTAAGCAATTTTATTAGTAACCGCAGGAACATAGAGCAAGGTGCTCTCACCCATCTGTTCTTCTTCAACAGTGATTTTTTCAATTTCGCGACGAATGTCACTACGTTTTAAGATAGGAATAGAAGCTAAGTCCTCCGGTTTATCAGGCTCTGCCTGGCGACGGTGGAGTTCATGACAATCTGCAACATAAGTATCCAGCTCATCTTGGCTCATTGTGGCCTTAAGCTTAGCCATTTTTTCTACTTCTAAAGCGCGGTCTGCTTCTTCTTTACCAGGTTGAGGCAGCAAAGATACAATTACTTTATGAGTGTTATCAAGCAAATAATTTTCGATTAATTGCTCGTAATAACGTGTTTTCAAACCGTCACGCAGTTCTTTTAAGATAATATTATAACGCAAGCCTTCAATTGGGTTGCCGTCATAAAGCCAGTTATCCATTACACCAATGCCATAAATCAAACCTTTAGGATACGCACCAAAATCAGATTCACGCATTTTAAATTCAGTAGAGTTTAAAGCTGCTTCTAAAAGCTTCTTATCTAAACCATTGATTGTAATATCCTGCAAGGTTTTATAAATGACGCTAATGAATTTGTCACGCAGTTCAGGTTCGCTACCAGAAGCTTTAATACTAAAGATAGGCTGTAACAAGCTGCCAACATAACTACCACTAATGTTCTGCCCTACCCCCGCATTTAAAAGTGCTCTACGCAAGGGAGAAGATTCAGATTCTAAAAGGACGCCTTCAAGCAAACGTAATGCCATTGTAGTCTTAATATCAGTAGCATTACCTACAACGATGGAAAGTTCGTGGTAAGTTTTAGCAGTACAGTCTTCTCCTGCATCCACAGGGTAATAAGCTTCTACCTCTTTGGTTTTTGCATAAGCAGGCTGCACAGGAATTACGGAATCTACCTTGCCAGTCTTAGTAAACTTGGAAAGATATTCTTCGTCTAAATAAGCTAAGTCAGCTTCAATATCCATATCACCATATAAGTAGATGTAGGAATTTTCAGGACTATAATAAGTTTTATGGAAGTCCTCAAACATTTCTTGAGTAAGTTGAGGAATCGATTCAGGATATCCACCAGATTCAAAACGATAAGGACTATCCGGGAACAACGCTTTCATAGCTTCATTCTCCATCAATGCATCAGGAGAAGAATATACGCCCTTCATTTCGTTATATACAACGCCATTATAGCTAAGCTCATCATTAACATCAGCAAGATTATAATGCCAACCTTCTTGACGCAGGGTAAATTTGTTTTCATAAATCAAGGGATAGAACACTGCATCAAGGTACACGTCCATTAAATTACGGAAGTCCTTACCATTACGACTAGCAACAGGATACATTGTTTTATCAGGGTAAGTCATTGCATTGAGGAAGGTGTTTAAAGAACCTTTAACCAGTTCTACAAAGGGTTCCTTCAAATGATACTTTCTAGACCCGCACAAAGCAGAATGCTCCAGAATATGAGCGACGCCAGTATCATCACGGGAAGGAGTTCTAAACGCAATGGAAAAGACCTTGTTATCATCATCGTTACCTAAATATAAAAGGTGTGCTCCACTTTGGATATGCTCCATTAAATACACGTGGCTATGTACTTCTTCTACATAATCGGCTTGCAAAACCTTGAAGCCGTGATAAATTTTATTTATTGTTAATTGCATATATACCTCCAAAATTTTACTGTCCTGTTTATTTTAACATATTATTCACTGGAATTCCTTAAATTTACTGTGAATACTTGCGTAAAAAAGGTTCAAGAATTATAATGTTGGTAGTAATGTAGCACTATGATGATGTCAAAAGGAGAGATTTATATGGACGAAGCTCGTTTCAGCCTGCGTATCCACCCTGTTATTATGGAAAAAATGAAGTTCATTGCAAAGAATAATGGTCGCTCCTTAAACAGGGAGATTGAACAAATTTTAAAATGGGTCGTTGACGATTACGAGCGTAAATGCGGACGTATAGATATCAATGCTAAAAACGATCCCTACATATAAAAAAGCGAGCAGCTTAGCTGCCCGCTTTTTTTACTTTAGAGCTTATTTGTTTTGTTGAGTAATAGGACCTTTGTTTTTATTGGTTTTTTGCCAGAAGAACGCAGCTACAATCATACCAATACCAACGATGTCAGTGATTTCACCGGGGATAATCATGCAGATACCGCCAACGAAGAACATTGCACGTTGTAAAATGTTAAGTAGGTTTTGGCAGAAGCCAACCATCGCGATGGAAGCACCCCACATACCGATTACTGCGGTCAAACCGCTATAGAATACGGTTAAGGGAGTTGCGTTAATCATCAAAAGTTCAGGTGCCAGTACGAAGATGTACGGAACGATGAACGCAGCGATTGCCAGTTTAGCAGCATTAACACCGGTACGCATGGGGTTTGCACCCGCGATACCTGCGCCCGCGAACGCAGCCAAGGCTACAGGCGGAGTTACGTCTGCTACGATACCAAAGTAAAATGCAAACATATGAGCTGCCAAAACAGGAACACCCATTTGAACCAATGCAGGAGCTGCAATGGTGGAAGTAATTACATAGTTAGCAGTGGTGGGAACGCCCATACCAAGAATCAAGGAAGTAATCATAGTGAAGAACATTGCAGGAAGCAATGCGCCACCAGAAAGGTCTAACAATGCGGTAGCTACCTTCAGACCTACACCAGTTTTGGTTACTACGCCGATGATGATACCAGCGGTAGCACAAGCGATGAGTACGCCAAGCACGCCCATAGAGCCATCAATCAAGCCTTGTACACCTTGTTTAAAGGTAATGCGGGTAGAAGCACGCAAGCTTGCGCAAACAATACTCAAAAGGATTGCTGCCAAAGCCGCACGCATCGGGGTAAAACCACTTACGAGCAGGTAAACGATTACGATAAGAGGCAGAGCCAAGTGACCTTTTTCTACAAACAATTTCTTAAAGCTAGGAAGTTCTTCGCGAGGAGTGCCCTTTAAGTCGTACTTTTTAGCTTCATAGTGTACGCCCAGCCATACGCCAATGTAGTACAACAGTGCAGGAATAACTGCTGCTTTTACTACGTCAAAGTACGGAACACCTACAAATTCAGCCATCAAGAATGCTGCTGCACCCATTACAGGAGGCATCAGCTGACCACCGGTAGAAGCAGCTGCTTCTACTGCGCCTGCAAATTCAGGACGGTAGCCTAATTTTTTCATCATGGGAATGGTAAACGCACCAGTACCTGCTACGTTACCTACGGAAGAACCGGATACCGTACCCATCAAGCCAGAGGACAAAACTGCTACTTTTGCAGGACCGCCTGCAGCCCAACCAGCGATTGCATTAGCAATATCAATGAAGAATTTGCCAAGACCGGTGGTTTCCAGATACGCACCAAACAAAATGAAGAGATAAATAAAGGTAGAAGATACGCCCATCGGGGTACCAAAGATACCTTCAGTTGTGAAGAACAGGTGGTCAAACATTTCTTGGACTTGTACGCCACGGTGTGCTAAAATACCGGGAACATAAGGACCAAAGAACGCGTAAACCATAAAGAAGAACGCTACGGTAATCATAGGCCAGCCTACAACGCGGCGAGCAGCCTCGAATACCATAAAGGTACCAACCATACCAACGATAAAGTCAGTTTCGTTGTTCATACCAGCACGCAGTACCAGTTCTTGGTAATTAACTACGATGTAAAGTGCACTTGCCGCACTGACAACTGCAAAGAGAATGTCCAAGGGATGCATCTTGGTTCTAGACCAGCTTGCACGTCCAGGATAAAGTAAGAAAATCAGAATAAAACCGAATGCCAGATGCACCGCACGTTGCAGATGTGCGTCCAATACACCAAAAGTTGCAGTATATAATTGGAAAATAGCAAAAATGATGCAGACTGCCTTAATAAAGTAGTCCCACATACCAGTCATGGAACGCTTATTAGATTCCTTATCATATTTCTGCAACACCTCTTCTGCTGAAAGCTCTTTAACTTCTTTAGCAGACATGGTATCAGCCTCCTCCCATTAATTAAAATAAATCGTACTTCCTTTGCCAATACTGATAGCGGTATTCAGCCTTGACCTGTACCAAACTACCATGACCAAACAAAGCACACAAATCATAAACATCATTATAGTGAACTATACACGGCATTGCCTGTTCAGCGATACGCAAATCCACCTGTTTGTAGGGTCTGTTCATAACCAGCTGGAACTTACCGTCCCCAGTTTGGCTGAACTTGCCATCACTAGGCGAATAAGGATATCCCCAACCCAGAGATTCAAACCGCGTATGAGTCATTGTCAAATCATTAACTCCATTTACGGTAAAGAATTCTTCCCATGGTGTTTTCTCAACAGAATGAGTAAAACGAATATTCCAGACATCGCCAACTTTGCTGTCAAAAGCAATTGGCTCTCTCTCCCCTTCAGGATTCAGAGAAACAACTATGGCAGTAGCGTACCATATAAATGTAGCCACTGCAACCAAAATAAAAATACTTAAATATAACTTTACTTTGAAAAAAGACCGAAAGCCGACTTGCGTCGGTTTCCGGTCTTGAAGTTTAGAGGTCATTGTAAACTCTTATTTTTCTTTAAAGAATTTTTCAGCGCCCGGAGCAAATTTGATGGACATGCCGTCGTCAGCAGTGTCTTTGGTGATTGCGTTTGCAGCAGAGTGAGCAGCTTTCATACGATCCAAGTTGGAGTACAGAGCTTTTGCTACGTCATAGGAAGTTGCAGCATCCATTTTATCGGTTACTGCCAACATACATTTAACTGCTACAGCCGGAACGTCAGCAGCTTGTTTGTTATAGGTGTTAGCTTTGATAACGAGTTTGGTGTAGAACGGATATTGTTTAATCAGAGCGTCAGCTTTGTCAGCATCAACCGGAATCAAAACAACATCGTTAGAAGTGGAGATATCTTGAATAGCAGCGGTGGGATGACCAGCAGTTACGAATGCAGCGTCAACGTTGCCGTCTTTCAATGCACTTGCAGCTTCGCCGAAGGACAAGTATTGAACTTTCATATCATCATAAGTCAAGCCATAAGCAGCCATGATTTGACGAGCATTTGCTTCAGTACCGGAACCAGCAGCACCTACAGCTACACGTTTGCCTTTGAAGTCATCGATGGAATCGATGCCGGTTTTTTTCAGGGTAACGATTTGTACGGTTTCAGGATAAAGAGTTGCCAAGCCTTGGAGACCAGCTACTTTTTTGCCTTTGAACATTTCTTCGCCGTTAGCAGCATAGTAAGCGATATCGTTTTGGATGAAAGCGATGTCAACTTTGCCTTGTTGCAGCAAGTTTACGTTAGCAACGGAAGCACCGGTGGATTGTGCAGAAGCATTGCAGCCAGCGATGTTTTTGTTCAGGATGTCTGCCAAAGCGCCGCCCAGCGGGAAGTAAGTACCAGCAGTACCGCCAGTAGCAATGTTAACGAATTTTTGTGCAGCAGGTTTTTTAGCGTCTTTTTTGTCGCCGCCACAACCAGCAACCATAGTTGCCATTACCATAATACCTAAAAGGAATGCTAATAATTTTTTCATACATTTCCCCTCCTTAATTTTGAATATGCGCTTCAATGCACAGCAACATATTATTGTATGCTTTATTCGTTAAAAAGTGAAAAATTCCTGCTGACTAAATCAAATATAGAATGTATACATAATTTTTTTATTTCTTTTGCGAAAAATAACGCTTTGTGGTAAAATGATTGCAGTATTTTTTTAAGGAGTGTGTAAAACTATGAGTAACGGAGCTTATTCTTTGAAACTTGCTCGTACCCTTTATGATAACGTTTATCGTTGCAGACTTATCAATGACAACCAACAACCTGTTGCAGATATGCGCATTGTTCCCAGCATCCCCACTGATCGCAGCCAAGTGCCTGAAGATGCACCGGTTGTACCTGCTTTCCTGCTGGTAATCGTAGATGACGCAGACATCAACAAAGATAATGTAATCGACTTTGAAGAACGTGCTAGCTATGCACTGCTCAAACGCTTCTCCACCGAAGTTATCAACTTCCAACACTGCGAATTCTACTATCCGTCCCCTGCTTTCTACTTTGACCAACCGGAAGGTCAACAACACGAAGCACTGATGTAATTTGCACTAAAAGCTAAAAGCTCACTCGAAAGAGTGAGCTTTTTATTTTTACATAAACAATCTGAGAATGAACACTACCACTGCCCCAATTGCCGCGAAGATAATGAAAGTGGGCAAAAGGAAGAAGAACAGCGCCAGGATACCACCTAAAATTAAGAGCGTCATCAGAATACCACTGCTGCAGCCCATAGTGTGCACCTTGAACTGGGGATTAACAGTTGTGCGTTGCTGCTTTGCCTGGTCATGACGAGTGTACTCTTCTTTTGTTTGGTATTGGTATTTAGTCTTGCTATCGCCATCATTAGTGCTGCCATCTTCTTCGATGGTAATACCTTCAAAGGAATCACGCTCATTAGGATTTAGCACTTGCGCTTCACGTTTAAATTGATAATGGCAATAGGGACACTCTACAACAGTATTTTCAACTTCGCGTCCACAAAATTCACATTTCATCTGCATACTCCTTTAGTTTTAGGAAAGCAGCATCAGCAGCAATCCTTCTTCATTAATATAACGAGGGTCATGCTCTTCCACACCTAAGGTCTTTTGGATTTGCTCGTAGCAATTATTGATGACCGTTGTGGGGATGTTACGGCACATCTCTGAAATTTTTTGTAAATCGTAATTGTAGATGTTATTAGCATCAATAAAATTTTTAATAGCGCCTGCTGCCCAAACGTCAGCCAAGCGAGGAGTAAAATTATTGTAATGAGCCTTATAGTCGCTCCAGATACGTTGAGCTAACATTATATCATAAGCGGCAAAGGCATAAGGTCTCATCATATTCTTAATGCATTGGCAAACCTTATCCTCAGGGTCAATGGGCATGGGCAAGTAATTTTCCACATTGGTTGTATAGTTGAAACCATCCATACGCGCATAAGCAGAAAACACCAAGGTTACATGACGCATGAACATGGCATTACGTTCAACAAACTCTTCCCAGCTAACTTCCCCACCGTTACGGATGGCAAACCAATTCTTTGCTCCCTCGATTACCTCGTACAATTTCTTGCGAGAACGTTTAGGAACAGTCATACCACGCAGGAAGTTCATTACCATGGTTTCATTATAGAAGATATGACCTAAGAAAAGGTAATCTTCAGTTTTGGTGTCAGGTTCAATGGGAAGCATAAGGTTGTAGGTTTGCCCTGTCAAAAAGTCACGGCAAACATAACTGCCCTCTTCGTTGATGCCCTGCACGGAGAAAAGTACCAAGCGTGCCTTGATAAGCTCTTCCAACACATCCTTGCTAACCAAGCCTTCTTCACTGAACATACGGTCTTTGCATATAAAATTATAGAAATGCTTAATGGGATGCTCGTCTATATCGACCATAAAGTGGTCAAAAAGGAAGTAATCCCAAAAACATTGTGCATATTCTTCTGTGCCAGGCTTTTCTTCAACCGCACCACTAAGCAAAATGCCACCATACATAAAGGCAGCACGTTCAATGTCACGCATATAACGTTCTTGGCTAAAGAACTTACGCATAACTTCAACTAAATCGTTAAGCCTATCACCGATGTTTAAGAAAATTTTAGCAGGCAAATCTGCAGTGGAATACAAATTGAATTTATTATGTTCAGGTAAAAAATTACCACTGTAATCCATCATGGTAAGCTTACCTTCAGGCAAAAGCTTAGCCTTAGCTTCTACAGGAGAAGCGCTGCTCATAATAATCTTCTTACTATAAAGATGTGCGTACAAGTCAATCATAATGTCTAAGAACTTAGCAACTCGCTTATCGGACAAGCTAAAATCTGCCACATTACGACCGCACCAAGCAATGCAGTCGATAAAATCATCACGACTCATATCGCCTAAGAAGTTTTCGCTATTACCAAGGTACAAGCAAAGCAAGGTGATGTAGTCCCAAGTTTCCGTCAGTTCTTTATCTGTAGCACCTTGCCAAGATTTAGTACGCAGAAAATTTTCCACGTAGCTTCTATTTAAAATCGTATTCCATTCTTCATCCTGACTATAAAAGTCAGCAACTAAATCGAAAACATTGTTCATTTTATTTATTCACCAAATAACAAGCGTATAATGCGCACAAGGTCTTAGCATCATACAGCTCACCGTTTAAAATCATAGTCTTAATCTGTTCCGGAGTAAAAGCCTCTACACCAATGAACTCATCTTCATCAGTATGCTGGTTGTGAGCAGTCAAGCCCCAAGCCTTGTAAAGATGGATAATCTCGTCAGAAAATCCCGGAGTAGTAGCAATGGATACAAGCTTTTGCCAATTAGCAGCGTCGTAACCGGTCTCTTCGCTTAATTCACGTTTAGCACATTCCAACGGGTCTTCGTTTTCGCCGTGGTCAAGCTTTCCTGCGGGAATTTCCCACATCACCGTACCTAAAGGATAGCGACATTGTTTGACAAGAACTATTCTACCATCATCAAGCACAGGCACAATGGCAACAGCACCGGGATGACGAATATACTCCCTTGTGCTTTCAGTTCCATTGGGTAATTTAACGTGGTCCAATTCTACTTTCAGCAAGCGTCCGGAAAAAACTCTTTCATTACTAATATAGTGTTCGTCTAATTCAGGATCATGAAACTTTTTAATCATAGGTAAACTACCTCTTATCTTTTACAGCTTTTGCTGCAGTTAAAAGCTCTTTTGCGTTTTCGTAGGCAGCACTGCTTTCGCTGGTGCCTGCCGTCATACGCATAAGCTCACGAATTCTTTGCTCTTCGTCAAGAACGGAAAGCATTGTTGCAGTACGCCCTTCACTACTTTGCTTTTCGATAAAGATGTGCCTATCAGCAAAGGCAGCAATTTGCGGCAAGTGGGTAATGCACAAAACTTGTCCAATTTTAGAGATGCTGGCAATTTTTTCTGCCATCATTTGAGCAGTAACACCACCAACACCAGTATCGATTTCGTCAAATACCATGGTAGGTACGTCACCACTACTACTCATCACAGTTTTAATGGCAAGGGCGATGCGGGAAAGCTCACCACCACTGGCAACCTTTTCCAGCTCACTAACAGGCTCGCCCATATTAGCGCTGAACATAAAGGTCATACCGTCACGACCGTTTGAGGTGAATTTATCAAGCTTGGTAAAGGCAACCTCAAACACGCCATTAGGCATTGCTAAATCGTGAATGTGACTGGTAATAAGCTGTGTCAAATTTTCAGCTTGCGCCTTGCGTTCAGCAGTCAATACATCTGCACAAGCAGTAAGCTCTCTGGTCAAGCTAGCCATTTCCTTTTCTGCCTTGGAAATAGTACTTGCCAAATCTAAAAGCTCGTTGTATTTAACCTTGGTAGCTTCTAAGTAGTTAAGAACTGCCTCTGTGGAGCCACCATATTTTTTATGTAAACGATAAATCGTATCTAATCTTTGTTGTACCTCTACCGCACGTTCACCATTGAAATCAGTACGGGAAAGGTATTCGCTTAGCTCCTGACGACAATCGTCGAGGGTAAGCCAAGCACTGTCTAAGTTGTCTAGTAAAATGCTCAGCCTGCTATCGTAGCGCACTGCGTTTTGCAGGTTGCCCTTTGCTTTCGCCAGCAAGGAGAGCACTGCCTTATCATCATCAAGCAAATTATAAGCACCGTTAACAGCAGTAATAATCTTCTCACTGTTTTGCAGTACCTTCGCTTCATCTTCTAAAGCTTCTTCCTCACCTATACGCAGCTTAGCAGCTTCAATCTCCTTTACTTCCCAATCGTAACGGTCAAGAAGCAGGTCTTGCTGCTCGCTATCTACCTTTAAGGCTTCAAGCTTCTTTTGCAAAGCAACATATTTATTGTATAGATCACTATAAGCCTTCAAGCAGTCAGCAATCCTTTCGCCTCCAAAGCCATCAATCAAGATGCGCGGAGCATCAGCCTTCAACAAAGCTTGGTTTTCGTGCTGACCATGGATATCCACAAGCATGGTGCTAATAGCTTTTAACACGTTCAAGGGCACTTGTACCCCATTAACAGTAGCCTTGCTTTTACCAGCGATGGTTACTTGACGTTTAAGAAATAAGTCATCATCAACCTCAATACCCTGCTCTTCTAAAAAGGCTTGCAACTGTTCTTGACCGCTAATGTCAAAAACAGCCTGTACCCAAAAGCTATCTGCTCCAGTACGCACGTAGTCCGCAGAAGCACGATTGCCAAGCACAACGCCAAAAGCATCTACCAATATGGATTTACCTGCACCGGTTTCACCTGTAAAAACATTAAAACCCGGAGCGAAATCTACCTTTGCGTCTTCCAATAACGCAAAATTGTGAACGTGCAAGGATTGCAGCATTAGTCTTACCTCAGCTTATTGATGATCTTTAAATCTGTTCATTAAGGTTTGTACGCCTTCTTGATCTGCCAGAGCAACGAATACAGTATCGTCACCAGCAATGGTGCCTAAAATTTCAGGCCATTTCATGTAGTCTACTGCGTAAGCTACAGCTTGGGCAGTACCAGGGAGAGTGCGAATTACTACCAAACATTGGGAAGCACGCACACCAATGATGGAATCTTGGAAGGTACGTTCCAAACGACCGGGAGTAAGGAGCATATTGTGTTCCTTAGGATAAGCATAATGGTAGTTACCATCTGCGTCAGGAACTTTAACCAGCATCAGCTCTTTAATATCGCGGGAAACAGTAGCTTGAGTTACCTCAATGCCTTGGTCACGCAGGGCTGCAGCCAGCTCTTCCTGAGTCTCCACTTTATTTTTGTCAATGATTTCTTTGATTTTTGCGTGTCTGGTCATTTTCATGATTGATCACCTCATTTATATAAATAACCTACTGATTAGTCATTACTCATTAATTTTTGTTGCCAGGTTTGATAATAATCTCGACTTGTCAATCTAATGAACTGCATCTTATAAGGGCTCTTAGCAATACGTACGTAAGTATCTTCCGTTACGTCGCCAACGTCCTCCCCGTCAGCCGAAAGCATCATATCTTCACTACCTGCCTTTGGCTTTAAGTCAATAACCTCGGACATAGGAATTACCAAAGTACGAGCTGCCAAGGAATGTGCGCAGATAGGAGTAATAATGCTAACCTCCAGCTCCGGTTGAACCAAGGGTCCACCAGCAGATAAGGAGTAAGCAGTGGAGCCTGTAGCAGTCGCTACAATAAGACCGTCTGCAGAATAGCTACCGGAAGGTTTCCCGTTAATGTACGTTTGCATATGCGCCATCTTACTAAAGGCACCTTTGGCAAGTACCAGTTCATTAAGAGCGTGTGCACTAGCTAAGCATTCTTCACCACGCATAATCTCTGCCTTAAGTAAATAACGGCTTTCGATTTCGTAGTCACCACGACCAAGTCTCATAATCGCCTTACGAAGGCTGGGACTGTCAATTTCTGCCAAGAAGCCAAGCTTACCGTAGTTTACGCCAAAGGCGGGAATGCCCAAGGGTACGATGTAACCAGCCATCTTCAGCAGGGTACCGTCACCGCCCAAGGATACTGCAAAATCAAGACTACGCAACGCAGCTTCATCCGTTTGACTAAAGCCTTCACATTGAAAGGCATCACAGATATCCATGGGCAACAAGGGTTCTAACCCCTGCTCCTTACATAGGGAAACAAAGTTCTGCAGATTGGTACGCACTTTTTCTTTTGTCATATTAGGGAAAATTCCCAAGCGTTTTGCTTTCATCAGAGATCCTCTTATTCAGCAGTTGGTTTTTTATCTAAATCACCATGGCTACGGCTTACCAGTTCATCAACGTAAGCTTCTCTCACAGCATCGTCATCACCCTTAGTCAGGTGAAGCAGGTATTCAATATTACCTTCAGGTCCTTTAATGGGAGAAAAGTCTAAGCCTGCGATACCAAAGCCTTCACCTTTTGCAAAGCTGATAACATTTTTAATAACGTCCTCGTGTACCTTGGCGTCACGTACAACACCCTTCTTGCCTACATTTTCCTTGCCAGCTTCAAATTGGGGCTTGATAAGCGCCACCACGAAGCCTTCAGGCTTGAGAATTTTGTAGATTGCAGGCAACACCTTATCTAAAGAGATAAAGGCAACGTCAATGGTAACTGCGTCCACCAATTCCCCAAAGCTATCCGCTTCCAGATAGCGTACGTTGGTGCGCTCCATATTCACTACGCGCTCGTCACTGCGCAGCTTCCACGCCAGCTGGCCGTAGCCTACATCAACGGCGTAAACTTTTGCTGCACCATTTTGCAGGGCGCAATCTGTAAAGCCACCAGTAGAAGCACCGATATCAGCGACAACCTTGCCCTCTACGCTGATGGGGAAAATTTGTAGAGCCTTTTCCAGCTTCAAGCCACCACGGCTAACGTAGCGCAGCTTGTCACCTAAAAGACGGATGGTAACATCAGGGGCAACCTGAGTACCCGGTTTATCTATTTTTTGTTCGTTAACCAGCACTTGTCCTGCCATAACCGCAGCTTGGGCACGTGCCCTGCTTTCAAAGAGACCACGGTTCATGAGGAGTGCGTCTAAACGTTCTTTCTTCAATCTTATTCACCCTTTACAAAGGCTGTAATCTTGCCAGCCATTGTCTCCACATCAAGTCCAATATCTTGGAATAATCTTTGCTTATCACCATGTAAAACGAACTCATCAGGAATACCAAAGTTCAACACCTTGCAGTCGCCTAAGAGCTTCGCTTCGTTAAGTACTTCCAGTACGGCGCTACCTACACCGCCTTGGAGTACGCCTTCTTCCAAGGTAACAAGCTTTTTATATTCTTTTGCGTGAGCCAAAAGCAATTCTTTATCAAGAGGTTTGGCAAAACGCATATTAACTACACCAGCGTTAATGCCTTGCTCTGCAAGCATATCTGCCAATTTAGTAGCACTTTCTACCATAGTGCCAATAGCCCACAGGCAAACGTCACTACCTTCACGGAGCACTTCTGCCTTGCCGATGGGAAGTACCTGCATTTCATCACTAAGTGCCACGCCAACACCACTGCCACGAGGATAACGTACAGCAACAGGGCTATTCATTTCCACCGCAGTCTTGAGCATATGACGCAGTTCGTCCTCGTCCTTGGGTGCCATCACAGTCATATTAGGCATGCTACGCAAATAAGCGTAGTCAAATACACCGTGGTGAGTAAAGCCATCGTCTCCAACCAAGCCTGCCCTGTCAAGACACAAGTTTACGTGGAGGTTTTGCATACAAATGTCGTGCAGTACACTATCGTAAGCACGTTGCATAAAGGTAGAGTAAATTGCTACCACAGGATTCAAACCTACTGCCGCCATACCAGCCGCCGCAGTTACAGCGTGCTGTTCAGCAATGCCTACGTCAAAGAAGCGTTTAGGAAACTCCTTGCTAAAGGGAGTCAGCCCCGTACCGTCAGGCATCGCTGCAGTAATGGCAACAATGTTTTCGTCCTCCTTGGCAAGCTCAATCACAGTCTTACCGAACACTTCCGTATAAGTAATGGGTGCTTCGGGGTTAGTAATCTTCTTACCAGTAGCAACTTCAAAGGGACCAGTACCGTGGAACTTGTTAGGACTTTCTTCTGCAGGACCGTAGCCCTTGCCCTTTTTAGTGATAACGTGTACTAAAACAGGTCCTTCCACGTGCTTGGCAGCTTCCATAACTTCAATCAAGCTATGGATATCGTGCCCATCAATGGGTCCAAGATAGGTAAAGCCAAGCTCTTCGAAAATAGAAGTAGGAAGCATTAAATTCTTAACACTGCCCTTAATACGACGGATAACCTTTAATACGTCGCCACCAAATTCAACATTACTCAACCAGCCTTCAAGGTCGTGTTTAATTTTATTGTAAGTTTCCCCTGTACGCAGTTGGTACAGGTATTCAGACATTGCACCTACGTTTTTAGAGATGGACATCTCGTTATCGTTAAGCACAACAATCATCTTCTTGTGTAAATCACCTGCGTTATTGAGGGCTTCAAAAGCCATACCACCAGTCATGGAGCCGTCACCAATGACAGCAACAACGTCGTAGTCCTCGCCCTTTACGTCACGAGCAACTGCCATACCCAGCGCCGCAGAAATGGACGTGCTGGAATGACCTACACCAAAGGCATCGTGCTTGCTTTCGCTACGCTTCGGGAAGCCGGAAAGACCTCCATATTGACGCAGAGTTTGGAAAGCTTCACGTCTGCCAGTGATAATCTTGTGGATGTAGGCTTGGTGACCTACGTCAAAAATTATCTTATCCTTGGGAGTAGAAAACACCTTATGTAAGGCAAGGGTAAGCTCCACCACACCCAGGTTAGGCGCCAAGTGACCACCATTATTTGCAGTTACCTCAATAATCAGCTGACGAACTTCCCCAGCTAATTGCACCAGCTGCTCTTCCGTCAAAGCCTTAACATCAACAGGAGAGTTTATGGTGTCCAGAAGTTTAGTTTCACTCATAAAAAACCTCGTAATTTAGTTTTTGCGATTACACATCAGCTTGGTAATTTCGCGGAGGGCATCTGCCTTATCGCCAAAAATTTCCAAGCATTGCAAAGCTTCGTCCACAGTCTTAGCTGCTAACGCCTTTGCACCTTCTAAAGAATATAAGCTAACATAAGTGGATTTTTGATTTTTAGCGTCGCTGCCTACAGGCTTGCCCATAGCTTCAGCGTCACCTTCAACGTCTAAAATATCATCAGTAATTTGGAAGGCTAAACCTAACAAATCAGCAAATTTGGTCAATGCCAAAAGCTGTTCGTCAGTTGCGCCTGCAAGGTGTGCGCCGCCACGTACTGCGCCAATGAACAAGGCACCGGTCTTACCGGCGTGGAGCTTGCGCAATTCTTCCGCGCTGATTTCCTTGCCTTCAGCTTCAAGGTCCAAGCCTTGACCACCTACCATGCCATAGTTGCCAGCACACATTGCCATCTCGCGTACTACTTCAATCAAAACTGCGGATTCAACGTTCTTTTGTTCAAGCATTACTTCAAATGCTAAGGTCAACAAACCATCGCCAGCAAGAACTGCCATTGCTTCACCAAACACCTTATGGTTAGTCAAACGACCACGACGGTAGTCATCATCGTCCATACAAGGCAGGTCGTCATGAATCAAGGAATAGGTATGAATCATTTCCAAACCGCAGGCAACAGGCAAATAGTTATAGCCTTTTTTGCCTAAAGCTTCCGCAGTAGCCATCAAAAGCACAGGGCGGATACGTTTGCCACCAGCCAAAAGGCTGTACGCCATAGCATCATCAACCTTGCTGATACCTTTCTTTGCCATTCTTGTTTCTAAGAAATTTTCAATTAACTTTCTTTGGTTGTCGTAGTACACTGCAAAATCCATCTTATGCCTCCAAATCATGGAATGTTTCTAATTTATAGTCATCGTCGCTAGAGGCAACGATTTTTTCTACTTCTTGTTTAACGGTGTCAAGCTTGCCCATACAAATCTTGCTCAACTCAATACCATATTTAAAAACCTCTAAGGACTGTTCCAAGCTAAGCTCGCCACTTTCCAAAAGGCGTACTTGCTCTTCCAGCTCTGCCAAGGCTTCTTCAAATTTGATGTTCTTAGCAATTTTCTTTGCCATTATTTTTCCTCCACACTTTGGACAACGGAAACTATCTTGCCATCACCCACAGTAGTAATTAGCTCTTCGCCCCAACGCACCTGCTCAATGGAAGTAACTACTTTATAGTCCTCCTTCTGGGTTACACTGTAACCACGAGCCAGCACTGCCAAAGGACTGAGATTATCTAAACGTGCAGCCTGTAATTCAAAGCTATGCCTACTTTGTTTAAGCAAGCTATCCATTTTACTCACAAGCTTGGTATAAGCAGCGTCAGTACGGAGCGCACTGTCTGCAAAAATTCTCTCCGGGTCTTTTAGCGCCCAAGAGTTTTTCGCTCTATCTAATCTATATTCTTCCTGCTCCAAGCGAGTAGTCATCAAATGACGACAACGCCTAGAGAGGTTTTCTACCATCATTATGTAACCTTCCGCATCAACAACGGCTAACTCTGCCGCTTGGGAAGGAGTCGCTGCCCTTTTGTCAGCAGCAAAATCGCACAAAGTAAAATCTGTTTCGTGACCAACTGCGCTAACTATGGGGATAGCAGAAGCTGCCACCGCACGCACAGTCTCTTCTTCGTTGAACGCCCACAGCTCTTCTATGGAGCCACCGCCACGACCAACAATAAGCACGTCAGCTAAATTATGTTTATTAAAAAAGCCAATGGCACGGGCAATTTCCTTTGCCGCACCTTCGCCCTGCACTTTTACAGGAAAAAGTAAGAGTTTTATCCCACGATTACGCCTTCTCGACACCGTGATGACATCACGTACTGCTGCTCCCACAGGAGAAGTGATGATACCTACAGTCTTAGGGTTCACAGGTAACGCCTGCTTACGCTCACTGGCAAATAATCCTTCTGCTTCCAGCTTCGCCTTGAGCTTTTCGTAAGCTACCATTAAATCGCCTACACCTTGTGGCAAAAGCATATCAGTATAAAGCTGGTACACACCATCACGCTCATACACAGTAATGCGTCCAATGGCAAGGACTGTATCACCATTTTGCGGTTCAAACTTCATGCTCATTGCCTTACCACGGAACATCACGCATTTAAGAACGGCACCGCTATCCTTTAGGGTAAAGTAGCAGTGACCGGAGGGGTATCGCTTAAAGTTAGATACCTCGCCCACTATCTGCACGTTACGCAGCGTCGCTTCGCCATCTAGTAGCGATTTTATGTAATTGTTAATCTCAGTTACGGTAAAGGCTTGATCTATCAATGAGCTTACCTCATAAGTATTTGAGTAAATTATTTGCTATCCTTGTTCATACGATACGCGAACGCCGCACATCCAGTAGCATTATCACAGCTAAAGCGTGCTTCTGGTACCCACACGCTCACGCGACGTTTGGCAAGCTTTTCGGTAACGTGGTTACGGATGTAAGCGTTGGAAGCCACGCCCCCAACTAAGAGCACAGCGTTGACCTTGTATTCTGCCGCCCCATTACGAAGCATACGTGCAAAGGTTTCAGCCAAGGCGTATTGCACGCCTAAAGCCAAGCCTGCGCCGTCGGCTCCTGCTTCCAGCTTACGCAAAGCTGCGGTAGCGGGGCCACTCAAGCTTACGTTTAACTTGCGTACGGAAACTGGCAGTTCTACCATTTGGGAAGGGTCTGCCGTAGCGGCAAGCTTTTCAAGTGCAGGACCAGTTGGGAACTGCAACCCTAAGGCTACACCCACCCTATCGATGAACTGCCCAGCGTGCAGGTCAATGCTGCCACCAACTTCAGTCAGTTTAAAGCGACCATCTTCCTGCTTTTCAGCCAAAATCATATCCGTAGTACCACCGGAAGCATGCAATAAGAGGAAGCGTTCCGCATCAGGACCGCCTGCGCTCCACACACCAGCTTCAAGATGATTTTCTTGGTGGCTGATGATATGCAGCTTAGCTCCGGTAGCATAGGCTAAAGTACGAGCCACGCCAGTACCTGCTAAGAATGCAGGCATATAAGAATTTTCTAAAGGTCTAGGGTAACCGCTGACACCAATGGCTGTAATCTCATAATCTTTGCCAGCCAGCACGCTCTCCATTAAATTAGGAAGGTTGCGTGTGTGCTGGAACACCATTTCAGATTGCTGCAAACCACAGCGACCAGGCTTCACGTCTAAAATTTTACGCGCTTCACCTACAAGCTCGCCTGCTTCGTTCAACACAGCAACAGACGTGGTATAACAGCTGGTATCAATCCCCAGAAAAACTTTCTGCTTCATTTTATCTAACCATTTTGCCCAACACGCCGTTGATAAAGCGCGGAGCTTCTTCACTGCCATACAGCTTAGCAATTTCTACGGCTTCGTTAATGGCAACACCGGGTACAATCTTTTCTTCAGCGTACAGCATTTCATAAACTGCAATACGCAGAATGTTTCTATCTGCTGCAGGCATTCTTTCTACAGTCCAATCCACTGCATATTGACCAAGCTTTTCGTCAATAACTGCAAGGTTTGCCATAACACCGTTCAATACAGTTTCAGCATATTCCTTTGCTTTCAGGCAAGATGCCTTCTTAACCAGTAATTCTTCTGTTTCAGCTTCTGCATCATTAAGATAAATAAATTCATCATGCTCTGCCATGGAGCTATGCAATGCTTGTTCTGCCTCGCAAGCAGTAAAATCTATTTGAAATAAGCTTTGTAAAACAACTTCTCTTGCTAATCTACGACTCATAACTAACTTCCCCCAATATTTTATCTATGATAGCCAGGCGGCAACAGCCTATCCAGCCATTCAATTAAATCATCCTTCTTATCAATCTTATTGCCCAAGAAGAAACCACTGCTCAGGCAAATGATTAAGAACATGGTCTTGAAAAACCCTAACCACAAAAACGTTACGCCAATACCCAAACCAGTGAGGGAGCACAGTAAACGTCCACGGTAATTGTTCCAAATATCTGCAAGAATTTCGCCGAACATTACTATCCCTCCTATTCACCTTTAGCCTTGATTTGTTTGAAGTAAACTTCTATTTCCTTAACCTCGATGCCAGTCATCTTCTTAATGCTTTCTTTAACATTAGTCTTAACCTCACCGGTGGTTTCAGGAATATTTATACCAGGCTCAATGGATGCGTTAATGCGCACATTAATGCTTTCATCCTCCAGCTTGGCAATAACCTTAACATTGTAAATGCCATAAATTTCTTGAGAGAGCACTGCGATGTAATCTTCCAAAGCACGTTTGCCAATGTGTATTTTTCCAGAAGGACCATCGCTTAACTCCATAGAGTTACCACTGGAAATACCCAAGCCTGCAATCAAAAGGCGCAAGCTTACCAGCAGCAGGATTACCCCACCCACAGCGTAAATCCAGTTACCGGGAATGCTACCGATAAATTCCATAATAGCCCTTTGTGGGAACACATCCAAGCTACACAAGGTAACAAGTACAGCCATAACAGCCATCAAGAAAGTATATAAAGTTAAAATTATTCTGTCGGGGATTCCCATAATCTTTAATCCTCCTCAAAAAATTGTTTATGTCTTGCTTCGGCTTCCGCCTCAACTTCTGCTTCGTCAAACAGTGGCTTGCTATCAAAAAGTCCAGCTTCAGCAATAGCTTCCGCTTCTTTTTCCAAAGCAGATTTCTCACGCTTAGCAACGCCTTGAACGTGTACGTCTATGAACTGCACGTCATACCCCGTCATGGTCTCGATGGCATCCTTGACTTTTTCTTGGATTTCCAGGGCAACCTCCGGAATACAAAAGCCATATTCAATAATAACGTAAACATTACAAGTTACCGTCTTACTATCAAAGCTAACACGCACACCCTTAGATACAGATTCCTTACCTAAAAGTTCGTTGATACCGTCAATACGACGACCGCTCATCCTTAAAACACCGGGGACCTCCTGGGCTGCAAGGCTTGCCACGATGGAGATTACCTCTGTCGCTACGCGGATGTCACCGTATTCTTCTGGCTGGTCATCTTCATTATTTATCTGAGCATTTTTATTCAGCAATTCTTTTTCATCATCCATTAGAGCACCTCCTGTGCAAGTAATGAAAACAGAACATAGTTATCCATTCTTTATCAGTATATCATTATAGCACACTTCCCTGATAATAGCCACGCTTCTATGCACCAGCCTGTATATTTATTGCATAAATTTTTCAATTGTTTCACAAAATGAAAGAAAGCTCCCGCTCATTAAGAGCGAAAGCCTAACTTGTGCTTGTAAAAATCTGCTTATGTGTTATAATAAGGCAAAATTTGAAAGGATTTTATTATGAGTAAAATTAAAATACACTTCACAACTTTATTAATAGCCCTGCTATGCTTGCTGCCTTCATTCGCCAGCACCAAAGAAGTCATTATCACCGATGGAAGCGTTGCTCGTTTTGACATCACCAACGATATTAAAAGCTCCCCCTACTTTACCCAGCTAGACATCTACAACATGAAAAGCAACGAACACTTAACGCTCCTCTCCAACTTCACCACCTATCAACAAACCAATATGCATACCTGCGGACCTGTTGTCGCAAATATGGTTGTGGATCATTTTTTAGGTAAGCCACTCCACTCCGAACTGCAAGCTGCCAAAATGATGGGTTGCAATAGATACAACGGCACCACCACCAAAGGCTTGCGCGGATATTTTAAAGACCTTGGTTGGAACGCGACAAGCTCTGCTGATACAGATTCCCCTAAAACCTACACAGAATTTTTAAATTTCGTGCAAGGTCATCTTAAAGCCAACACTCCCATTATGGTTGAAAATGTGGAATGGGGCGGTCACTGGCGCATCATCATTGGCTACGATACAATGAACACCGCCAATACCGGCGATGACGTGCTCATTATAGCAGACCCTTTCGATAAAGCAGACCACCTTCAAGACGGCTACACCGTCATTCCTGCTGAAAAGTTCTTTTATATGTGGTTCGATGCTATCCGCTTTTCCAAAGGCGCAAATTGGAAGCAGTGGGTTGTGGCGAAGCCAGCAAATTAAAATTTCATGATTACACACAAAGGCTCCCGCTCAAATGAGCGAGAGCCTTATTTTTTGTCTTATATAAAATTAGAAGCTGTAGTTAACGTCAACGTACAATTTCTTGCTTTCGGAATGGTCGCCTTTTTGGTAGCTGTATGCTACGCCGTAGCCCTATTGACCTTTGTGAGCTTCAATGCCTACCAAGCCGAGGAAGCTGCCATCGACCATTACGTCATACCAGATGGGAAAAATACCATTGCCGGATTTAACTTCCATATTGCTGTTGGTATCGCCAAATGCCCAGATGTAGGACAAGTCTACTCTCGGGCTTACAGTCCAGCCATTGTCGTTAACGACTTCTTATTTAATGCTTACGCCAACAGGCAACAACCAGATGTTTTGACGTTCCATATTATACATGAAACCGCCACCTTTAGTAGCATAGTCATCAGTATCAATGCTCATGAAACTCAAACCAGTGTAAGGAACGATTTGCACATTTTCGTTTTGGTAGAGTTTTTCTACTTTTACGCCTGCAGACAAAGTAGCAGTTTCAGGGCTAGCTTCCAAGGTACCACCAGCACTGTTTTGAGTTACATCGCTATCAGTTTTTGCATAATTGATGTCAAAGATGATGTTGCTGTCATCATTATGGATGTTACCATAGTAGGCAACGCTAAAAAGATTTACCTGCACTACACTCCTCAAGAGGGTGCGATGGTACTCAAATTCTTATTCTAATTACGAAAGGATGAATCATTATGGCAATTAATCAACAACTTTTGAAACGCAGTTTAGTAATCAACGTGGAGGATGGTGTAAACGCTGATGGCAGCACCCGCACCAAGAGCCGTACTTACAGCGAAATCAAGGAGTAATACTCGTAGTAATATTCCTTGCTGCCAATGTCATTGAAACCAGCGGTGGCGATTTTGTAGAGGCTGTGGAAGCACGCCTGCGTATCACCCAAGTTACTGTTTAGCAGTGACCCCTCCACCGCTAAGGCGGTCCCCCTCCCCTTGCAGGGGCGGCAAACTAAAAAAAGCGTATGGTTTTTACCATACGCTTTTTCGTATATTCACTATCTTCTATTTTTACTTAAAGCTGCTAGGTCATAGCCTCGGTTAGCAATATAATTTGCAGTTTCACCGCTATAAATTACAGGTACATTGCGTAAATCCTTGGGAGTTTTTGCTCCAAGTAGCAACAAGTAACGTGTAAGCTGTTCAGCAAGTGTTTCAAAGTATGTAGTAACTGCTTCCACACCGCCTTCATGAACAAGGCGCAGTACATTACCAGCCATGCCAACAACATCAGCACCAAGAGCGAAGGCTTTGGCAATATCACTTGCGTTACGGATACCACCGCTAGCAATTAAGAAATCACCTTCGTTACAGGTTACAGCACTGTCCAGCAGTGTCCAAACCGTAGGCAAGCCCCACCCTGCAAAGTCACCAGCAAGCTCTTTGCCGTAGCGAGATGCTTCAATGGCAGGAAAGTTAGTGCCACCTGCACCTGCGCAGTTAAAATGGGTAAAGCCCTGTGCTTTAAGGCGTGCGTATTCTTCAGTAGCAATGCCACAGCCGGTTTCCTTGACGATGACGGGAACCTCTACCCCATCACGAATACGGAGCAGGTTATCCATAAGACCTTTAAAATCCTTATCCCCCTCGCCCATGAAAAGCTCTTGGGCTGGATTAAGATGTACTTCGAGAGCATCTGCGTTCAGCATTTTTACAGCTTCGCAAGCTTGAGCGGGCGTAGCCAGTGCGCTGATATTGGCAATGATAACGCCGTCAGGGTTATGCTTACGCACAACCTCATAGCTGGCATAGCCTTTGCCATCACGCACCGCACCGTACTGAGAGCCAACTGCCATGGCAATACCTAATTTAGCAGCAGCTTGGGAGAGCTTAGCATTCACATCTGTAACGGAATCCGTTCCCCCGGTAATAGCATCTATCAAGAAGGGCAAACGCAGTTGCTTGCCAAAAACTTCGACAGATAAAACAATGTCTGCCGGATTAATTTCCGGCAGACAGTTATGTAAGAAACGAATATCCTCAAAATGCGTGCTCCTTGGACCATCGCCAAGCTCTAAAGCATATTTAATATGTTCTAGTTTGCGTTGAGCGCGCTTCATAAGCTATTCCTCTTTTTGATTATTGCAGTTGTTCAGACAGGTCTTGGGTCAAGCCTTCGGAACCGTTCAGGTAAGAGCTGTATTCAGCTTGTTCAGCAGCTTGAGCAGCTTTTACGATGCTGAGGCCAATTTTTTTGCCTTCCAAGTCCATTTTCAGAACTTGAGCTTTAACGATTTGACCAGCTTCGAGAACGTCGTCAGCTTTAGCGATGCGTTCTTCAGCGATTTCAGAGATGTGAACCAAGCCTTCTACTTTGTCGCTGATTTTAACGATTGCACCGAAGGGCAAGAAGCGCAGAACTTGTACTTCTACGATGTCGCCGATGTTCAGTTTGCCAGCTTCAACTTTCCAAGGATCTTCTTGGGTAGCTTTGATGGACAATGCAACGCGTTTGTTTTCGCGGTCGATTTTTTTGATGAATACTTCAACTTCGTCGCCAACAGCAGCAACGTCTTCAGCTTTAGCATTGCGGTTCCAGGACAGTTCGGTGTTGTGAACCAAGCCAACGAGGCCAGCGCCAACTTCTACGAACAGACCAAATTCAGCAATTTTAACTACTTTGCCGGGAACGGTGGTGCCTTCTTCAACGGAAGCATAAGCAGCTTCTTCAGCAGCAGCGCGAGCTTCTTTAGCAGCAGCGATGCGAGCTTCTTTAGCTTCTTTCCAAGCTTTAGCTTTAGCTTCTTTTTCAGCTTTCAACAAGTCGCGGCGAGAAACAACGATGCGTTTCTTTTCCAGATCAACTTCGATGATTTCAGCTTCCAGTTCTTGACCAACATAACCGGTGAAGTCTTCTACACGTTTCAGTTCAACGTGGGACGCAGGCATGAAGCCTTCTACGCCTTCAACAGCAACTGCCAAACCAACGATGTTTTTAGCTTTATTTTTAATGATGCGGATAACTTTAACGGTAGCTGCGCGTTTTTCGCCTTCAGCCAATTCTGCAACGTTTTTCCAAGCAGCGTCGCGTTCAGCTTTGATTTTGGACATACGAACAAAATCATCTTTAGAAGTACCGGGGATAACTTTAACTTCTACTTTGTCGCCAACTTTGATGGTAGCCATCAATTCTTCGGCAGTTTCAGTCAAAGACCATTCCGGATAGGTTACAATGCCTTCGCGCATATAGCCAAAATCTACATAAACGCCATCTTTATCCAATTGAATAACGGTAGCTTCCACGATTTTACCGGGATATACGTTAACCTCCTCACTTTGTGCCAACAAACTTTCAAAATCCATGTTTTCCATTGCTACAATAGCCTCCTTAATTAAACGGTCGGGAGTTGATGCTCCTGCCGTGATGCCAATTTTAATACAATCCCTGAACATTTCCTGCTCTAATTCAGCAGCAGTTTCAATATGATAGGCTTTAGGACATTTACTAGCGACCAGCTCGTACAAGTGACGAGTGTTGGCGCTGTTACGTCCACCAATCACGATAAAGGCATCAACCTCGCCTGCTAACTTCATGGTAGCGTTTTGGCGTTGCGACGTAGCTAAGCAGATTGTGCGCTCTACCCTATATTCACCTTCACGTTCATTTTGGAGTGCTGCTAAAATTTCTTCAAACTTTTGCAGCTCGAAGGTGGTTTGAATGATAACCGCATACTTGTCTTTTTGCGGAACTTCAGAAATATCCTTTAGGTATTCGACAACGATTGCGTTTTCTCCTGCCCACTTTTTAATACTTTTTACTTCAGGGTGATTTTTTTCTCCGACAATTATGGGTAAATAACCATCCTGCGCAGCTTGAAAAGCTTTTTTCTGTGCCATACGCACGTTAGGACAGGTCGCGTCGATTATATTTAACTGCTTTGCTTCTGCTTTTTCGTAAACTTCGGGGCCTACACCGTGGGAACGGAAGATAACAGTTTCACCGGCAGTGAACTGGTCTAAATCGTCCTTACAGGCAATACCCTTGGCTTCAAGCTCTGCAATGAACTGTGGGTTATGAATCAAAGGTCCCAGTGTTGCACCGTTAATACGGTCTGCAGCAGCCTTTTCTGCCATTTCCACAGCACGCTTCACACCATAGCAAAAGCCGCAGTATTCAGCAATTTTAATTTCCATTTCTAACACCAGCTTGCAATTCCGCAATGCGAGCCATCATTTCATCAGTCATATTTTTCAAGACTTCTTTAGTAATGGGCTCATCCTTGGGGAAGTAAATAGGCTTACCAAAACGTACGCTTACCTTAGGCCAAAGCTTGCCACAGCGTTTAACGTCAGTACCTACAACGCAGGCAGGCACGATGGGAGCCAGAGATTTACTTGCCATCATCAGCGCACCGGGAGCAGCCTTGCCTAATTCGCCGGTTTTACTGCGAGTACCTTCCGGGAAGATTGCCAGTACGCCACCGCTCTTTAAGAGGTCGATGCCGTATTTAATGGCAGCCTTATCGTTACCACCACGTCTTACGGGGAAAGCGCCCAGCAATTTGTAAATGGTACCAAGTACAGGCACGAAAAGCTCTGCCTTCGCCATGAATTTAACTTTGCGAGGAGCAGCAGTACCAAGTACAGGGGGGTCAAGTAAGCTGATGTGGTTACAAGCCAATACTACAGGACCACTCATAGGTACATTTTCTTCACCTTTTACATCCATACGCAGGAAGATGGTAAAGAGTACCTTCAAAATAAATTTTACAGTAGCGTGAAAAATATCATACAGCATTTTCTTTTTCACCTACCAAATTCAAAATATAAGCGGTTACTTCGTCAATGTTCATATCGGAAGTATCCAAATAAATTGCATCCTCTGCTTGACGCAAGGGACTAATTTCGCGTTCCATGTCTTGCTTGTCGCGGGAAGCAATGTCTGCTTGCAGTTGGGTTAAATCCACTTGCTCGCCTTTAGCAACCAGCTCTTTGTAGCGGCGCATAGCACGTTCTTCCACGGTAGCAGTCAAGAAAATCTTAACATCTGCATTGGGGAATACAACGGTGCCAATATCGCGGCCGTCCATAAGCACGCCACCAGCTTCGCCCATACGACGTTGTTGGTCAACCATGGCTTCACGCACAGCGCCGATGGCAGCCACGCGGGAAACGTTAGCGGTTACTTCTGCACTACGGATAGCAGTAGTAACTTCGGTGCCGTCAACAAAAACTCTGTTTACGCTTGCTTCGGGCTTGAACTCGATTACCATTTCTTGGGACAGCTTGCTGATGAAAGCTTCGTCAAATGCTTCGCCAGTTTGCAAAAACTTCCAAGCAACGCTACGGTACATAGCACCTGTGTCAATGTAGGCATAGCCTAATTTTTCTGCAGCAAGCTTGGCGATGGTGCTTTTACCTGCGCCAGCAGGACCATCAATTGCTACAACTAATTTTTTCATCTTACATACACCTTCTTATGAGGACGCAGCCACCCCTGCGGCATAACCGCTAGAGAAGGCAGCCTGCAGGTTAAAGCCACCGGTATAACCGTCAACATCCATAACCTCACCTGCAAAATACAGTCCTTGAATAAGTTTAGATTCCATTGTTTTGGGATTTATTTCTTTAACAGAAACACCACCTGCGGTAACGATTGCTTCCGCAATGGGACGGGTTCCCGTAATGGGCACAACAAAATGCTTCAAAGTTTCCAGTAAACGCTTGCGTTCTTCACGGCTAATTTGGTTGATAAACTTTTCTTCATCAAGATAAGCCATATCGCAAACTACCGGGATAAGCCTTTGAGGCAGTAAATCCTTCAAGCCGTTTACAAGTTGTTTACGGCTATAGGTAGTAAAATCACGTTGAATACGTGCGTCAAGCTTTTCTTCGCTCAGGGCAGGCTTTAAGTCAATGGCAAGCTCAACCTCCATACCCTTGGACAAAGCTTCTGCCGCCATATTACTTAAAGAAAGAATAATGGGACCACTTACGCCAAAATGGGTAAAGAGCATTTCACCAAAGTCATCTGTAAGCTTTTTACCATCACCGTAGAGGGTTGCACGCACGTTACGCAGGGACAAGCCTTGCAAATCATCCAGGTAGGCATAATCACTAACCAGAGGAACAAGGGAAGGCTTTAAGGGTACAATGGTATGCCCCACCTTCGACGCCAGCTTTGCGCCACCGCCATCACTACCCGTACCGGGGTAAGAAGCACCACCTGCGCAGAGGATAACCTTATCTGCTACGAAGTGACCGTTAGTAGTCTTAACACCTGTAGCCACACCGTCTTTAGTAGTAATTTCCGTTACCTTGCAATCGGTAAGCAGTTTGCCACCATACTGTGTGTAAATTTTAACGAGGGTATCTACAACGTCCTTCGCCTTGTCGCTTACAGGGAACACCCTGTTGCCACGTTCAACCTTGGTTTCCAAGCCATTGCATTCCAAGAGGCATACAATGTCATCATTGCTGAACTGGCGCAAGGCGCTGTTCAAGAAACGTCCGTTACCGGGAATGTTCTTGATAATGTCCTGCAGCTCGCCTGCGTTAGTAATATTACAGCGTCCTTTACCGGTAATAAGCATCTTTTTACCAGGCTGACGCATTTTTTCAATGATAGTTACATCTGCACCATAGGTAGCAGCAGCAATGCCAGCAAGTAAGCCTGCAGCACCGCCACCAATAATGATTACCTTACTCATAAGCGAGCCGCCTTCTTAAGTTCTGCCAGCTCTTGCTCACTAAGCTCACGATATCTACCCTTGCCCAAGCCGTTGATGGTTAAATTTGCCATCTTGGTACGTTTCAGTTCACGTACGGGGAAGCCAATAAAGTCGCACATACGACGCACTTGACGGTTTCTACCTTCGTGAATGGTAATGTTGAATAGGGTATTATTTTTTTCGTGGTCATAGGCAATCAAATTTACGAAAGCAGGAGCAGTCATACCGTCTTCCAGCTTTACGCCTACACGCAGTAAATCTAATTTTTCTTGGGGCACGATACCGGGAACCTTAACCACGTAGGTTTTATTAACCTCGTGACTGGGGTGCATAAGCTTTTGTGCCAGCTCGCCGTCATTAGTCAAGAGCAGTAAGCCTTCGGTATTGTAGTCAAGACGACCAACGGGGAACACACGCTCCTTGCTGTCTTGTACGAAGTCAGCAACGGTACGTCTGCCTTGAGGGTCACTCATGGTGGTAACAACTCCACGAGGCTTGTTAAACAGGTAGTACACCTTGTTTTCCAGCTTGATGGGTTTGCCATCAACGGTAATGCGCGCCTTCTTAGGGTCAACCTTGGTGCCAAGCTCTGTAACAAGCTTGCCATTGACACGCACTCTACCTGCGGTTATAACCTTTTCGGCTTCGCGACGGGATGCTACACCGGCCGCAGCCAAAACTTTTTGTAAACGTTCTTCCATCTAAATAACTCCTTTGCAGAGTTCAGTTTATAAATTTTCCAGAGGCAGGGTTTGTTGTCCATTTTCCTCTAATTCTGCGAGGGTGGGTTCAACAATCTCTTCCGGATAATCATCTAAATTAGCGGTTTCCGGATTAGGCAAATCACTTAAAGATTTCATCCCAAACACGGTTAAAAATTTATCAGTGGTTGCGTAAAGAATGGGGTTACCAATGGATTTCTTTCTGCCAGCTTCTGCAATCAGTCCCAAATCCAGCAAGGTGTTGACAACGCCATCTACCTTTACCCCACGGATGGCTTCCATCTCGGCACGGGTAACAGGCTGCTTAAAAGCAATAATGGCAAGGGTTTCCATACCGGCGTTGGTCAATTTTACCTCTTTATTTGTTTCCAGTTGAGCAAGCAAGGTGTAGTATTCCGGCTTAGTAACCAGTTGGTAGCCACCGGCAATTTCACGCACCATTAAACCGCGGTTTTCTGCTTCGTAAGCTTTGGTCAGCGTTGCTAAAAGCTCCCACACTTGGGGCTTTTCAATTTGCAAAAGCTCTGCAATCTCACTAACGGAAATTGGCTCGCCTGCAGTAAAAAGCACTGCCTCCAAGGCTCCTTGTAAATGGTCATAATACATGCCTACTCTTCTCCTTGTTTAGCAAAAATATAGATTGGGGCAAACTGCTCGCTTTGAGAAATGGTAATACTCCCCATCTTCAGAAGCTCCAATACTCCTAAGAAGGCTGCTACCTTCTCACCTCTCGCACCTACGGCAAATAAATCGCTCAGCCTAAAGCCAGCGGCAGTTGCCTTTAAGCGATCAAGGATTTCCGTCATCTTCTCCTGCACGCTAAAAGCTTGGGGCTCTATAAAGGCAACGGGTTTATCTTCCTCATTGACAATGCCAGCCAAAGCAAGGAGCAAATCACGGATGTGGTATTGGGGCAGGTTAAGCTGCACGCAGCCTTCGAAATAAGGCTTGCGGTAAAACATTTTACCGGCAGCAGCCTTCATCTCCAAAAGTGCAGCAGCACTGCGTTTAATCTTGCGATATTCCACCAACATTTCTACCAGCATTTGACGAGGGTCTGCCTCTTCCTCCTCGCCTGCTGCAACATCTTTAGGTAACAGCATACGGGACTTAATCTGCAGTAGGGTTGCTGCCATAACGAGGAACTCACTGGCAACCTCCATGTCAAACTCGCTCATCTGGCGCAGGTAACTAATGTACTGCTCCGTAATGGAAACGATGGGGATATCATAAATATCAATTTTATCTCTTTCAATTAAGTGCATCAAAAGGTCTAAGGGGCCTTCAAAATCACTTACTTTAATAGATAAATTAGCCATAAATTACCAAATGTTCATTGCGGCTTTTATTTCAGCCATGTTCTTTTCAGCTTCTACACGAGCACGTTTAGCGCCGTATTCCAGAACTTCCTTGATGTAACCGGGTTTCTTGGACAGTTCTTCACGTTTAATGTGGATATCTGCCAGCATGGAGTTCATTTTTTCAGCTAACATTTTTTTGCATTGTACGCAGCCAATGGAGCCAGCACAGCATTGTGCAGCAATGTTGTTTGCTTCTTCAGTGTTGAACACTTTGTGGAATTGGTAAACGATACATACATTGGGGTCACCGGGGTCAGTTTTCTTAATACGTTTCGGGTCAGTGGTCATCATGCGCACTTGTTGCCACAGTTCTTCAGCGGAAGCACCAAAGGGAATGGTGTTGCCATAGGACTTGGACATTTTGCGACCGTCGATGCCCGGAAGAACCTTAGCTTTGGAATAAACTGCTTGCGGTTCGGGGAACACTTCTTTTTTATACATATAGTTGAAGCGGCGCACGATTTCGCGGGTCAGTTCCAAATGTGCAGATTGGTCTTCGCCTACGGGTACACAGGTTGCTTTATAGAGCATAATGTCTGCTGCCATCAAAACAGGGTAACCCAAGAAGCCATAGGTGTGCAAATCCTTGTTGGTGCCTTCAAGGTCACGAATCTTGTCTTTATAGGTCGGTACACGTTCCAGCCAGCCAAGCGGAGTGCTCATACCAAGGAGCAACGCCAGTTCAGCGTGTTCTTTAACGTGGGATTGTACGAAAATAACGTTCTTTTCCGGGTCAAGACCAGCGCTCAACCAGTCTATTGCCATTTCCATAACGTTTTCTTGCAGTTTGGAAGTATCCGCATAAGAGGAAGTCAAAGCGTGCAAATCAACGATGGAAAAGAAACATTCATATTCATGTTGCAAGCGTACCCAGTTTTCCAATGCGCCCATATAGTTACCCAAATGGAAACGACCGGAAGGCTGCATACCACTAAAAATTCTACCTTTGTTCATCATAAAAACCCCTTTACAAAATTATTCTAAAATACAATTCCTAAGATTGAACTTACTAAAACCATATACATTCTCGCCAGCGGATTGATAATCCAGCCCATGGCACCAGTCAGCACCAATGCAAAGAGAATATACATACCATATTGCCCTACGAAATTATCAAACTTCCACGCTTGGTACGGGGGCAACATTTCAGAGATGAGCTTGCTACCATCCAAGGGAGGAATGGGCAAAAGATTAAAGAAAGCAAACCATACGTTGTAAAGCTGCATCCACAAGAGGAACTTATACATACCCTCGCCCATCAAACCCAGCTTGGTCATAAGCGCTGCCATAAAAGCTGCCAGGAAGCAGGCAAAAAGGTTGGAAGCAGGACCAGCCAAGGAAACCTTGATAATTCCTTCCTTACGGTTACGGAAATTATTTTGGTTAATTGCTACAGGCTTTGCCCAACCAAAGCCAACAAGTACGAGGAGCAAAGCGCCCATTACGTCAAGGTGCGCCATAGGATTAAAGGTAAGCCTACCCATACGACGAGGTGTAGGATCACCCATTGCGTCAGCGCATTGTACGTGAGCGTATTCGTGAATGGTTATAGCAAACAACAACGCCGGAATGCGGTATATCATTGTGCTAAAATCTAACATAAAAACCTCCAAGTCTTTAATAGTACAATTATACCAAATATTACAGAAAAAGGAAATGCAAGGGCAGAAAAAAGGCACCTCTCAATTTAAGAGATGCCTTTCACATAAGCCTACAAATTATATGGTTGTAAATTCTTCGTCAGCATTAACTTCTGAGGAAGTAATACTGGTATCTTTAACATTGCTTTCTTCATCCAATTCTTCTTTAGCATCTTTCTCAACGTCATTCTCACCATAGAGAGAAGCAGTAATTACGTTGTTAGAATTGTAATGCTTTATGCCTATGCCGGGAGTAGCTCCATGACCTGTAATTTTACCATCAACATCTAAAATGATTTCTCCATCTTTAGAGTAAATGACTTTTACTTCCAGGTCACCATTTTTTAGCAAATGAATGTCACCCTTGGCACGAGCAGTGAGCTTTTGAGAATTGCTACCTAAAATCATAGCCTTCAAAACTCCAGCGTCCATATTGCCAATAGTTCCATTAGAACCTTCTAATACAACATCACCATTGGTATTGATTGCCCTGCCATCGATGCCATCATCAGATTTCAAATGAACCTCGCCATTTACATTAATAGCATCAAAGGAAATTGTCTTTTCACTATTAACATAGACGTTTTCAACGCTACCTTTACCATAAGTTTGACCTTGGTAATTAACGCTGAGTCCTCTAACGTTTAAGTCATCTGCTTCTACGACTAAAGCGTCTACAACTTTGAAGATAATATTGCCATTGTCATCAACTATGGTCTCACCATATTCAGCAGATTGCAAAGCTTGAAGAATCTTCTTCTCATCAGCAGTAACAGCAGAATAATCTGTAAAAGCTTTGTTCAAAATAGCTTTAAGGTCAGCTTCGGTAGTGGTAATGGTTTCAGTACTACCAACATTACCGGCAACTTCACGAACGGTAAGCCTTACCTGCTTGCCTTTAACATTGGGTACAGCCTTTCTGGTCAAGGTAGTATCTGTAACATCCTTAAAAATAGAACCAGATACACCAGCTACCAGTTCCCCATCCCTACGTGCAGAACCTACTAAAACAGCAGCTCGCTCCTTAGCAGTAAGGAAGGTGTCAGCAGTAACATCCTGCGCTTGTAAATTAGCATTGGCAAATACAGCATCATTGCTTGCCTCAAGATTTGTCTTATAAGTTTCTAACGCATCCTTATTCCACCCATCTGCTCCAAAGGCTTTAAGCTGGTCAAATTCAGCTTGGCGTTCTGCAATGTAGGCATCTACCTGTTCCGCAGTAAAGCCTAACTTTTGCAGGGCAGCCTTATCAACTTCATTCAAAGTAAACTTGCCATTGATAACGCTTTTCTTCAAAGCTTGATAGCGGTTATATTTAGCCTGCGCCGCGCTCACAAGAGCATTCTTCTGCAAGTTGGAAGTAGTTTCTTGATTTTCCAAAACTTGGGCATTCTTGTAAGACTCGACAAGCTTTTTCACATCATCTTCAATAACATCAGTAAAGTTATTATCGATGAAGCTTCCGTTAGTACTTAAATGAACATTGCCATTTTTAGATATTACGCTGTCAACATACAAGTCGCCACTATGGTTAGCTATATCAATATCTCCTACAGCACTTACTTTTAATCCGTATGCTGCAGTTTTTTCTACATTGCCAACCCGTACAGAAAGGTCTTTTATCGAACCATTTTTAGAGGTTAACTCGATGCGATTAGCTCTAATGTTAGTGCTTATTCCCAGCGGTGAATTTTGAACACTACTAATATCACCTGCAGCAGTAATGGACACAACATCACCAGCTACGATTGCTGCGTTGTCTTTAACACCTACGGATAACTCAACCTTGTCATTAGTATCGTAAATATAGACGGAACCATTACTTGCCTTGATGTTGCCAAGCTCTGCTGCATTAGTCAAAAGCGCAGCATTTGCAGTACCAATGCTACCAGAAGCAGTCAGCTCTAAATTACCGGTATCGATAAAACCATTGCTGCCTTGATAAATATTTTGTGCAGAAACATCAGCAAAGCCACCGGTATTTTTAACGTTACCACTTACGTACACATCAGAATTATTACTGGTTACGTCAAAATCTCCACCCTTTTCGTCACCGTTGAACTCAATAGTAACAGGACGGGAAGCATCAATGGCAGTATGGGTGACCGTAGTATAACCATCCTTAACCTTGTACCAATGGTCATATTCCTTAACGATACCCAAGGTGTACCATAAGCGATTTGTTTCCGTACGTTCATCATATTTTTCAGAGCTTGTGTGAATGGTGTATTCATATTGATAATATCCACCATTGACGAAAGCATTGCTAACGTTAATACCATCACCAGGATTAGGAACGTGAGTATTGGTAATAAAAGTGCCATTAGGTTGAACAAGCTGTTCCTCAGAATTTGTTGTACTAATTACATCATGAGTACTTGTTGCACCACTAAAGTCTCCGTCCTCCCACCAAATTACAGGCTTGGAATCGCTGTAATGATATTCTGTTACGATAGTAGAATCATAAGCCTTTTGCCATACATAGTAAAGCTCTTCAAGATTATAGGTTATCTTGCTACCATTAACAGTAGAAGTTACCTCATTCCCTACCACACCATCAGTATAGGTTTGAACAGCAGTTGTAATCACACCATCCTTACGGGTATAAGTAGTGGTGCGTGTTTTTTCACCGGTTTTGAAGTCAAGGTCAGTAATCTTAATTACGCCCTCTACGTTTTCACCAGTGCTGATGTTTTTAAGCTCCAAATCAACATTGGATTTATTCACAATGTTAACCTTAGAAGAACCATCTAAAACAGAAATCTTACCCTTGTCAGAACTACTATGTACTGTATTCAAGATAGTGCCTACAAGTTCAACATAACCGCCATTGGTTTCAATGCCATCTACAACTATACGTTTGCTAAGAGCATCATAGGTAACTTGTCCACAGGCACTATCAGCAAAAGCATCCGCAGAACCATTAGCCAGAGTGAAGGTTCCAGTTGCCTTGTCAGCCATGGCATCTATTTGAGCAATGGTATATGTAGTGTCTTTGTTGCCATTTTTGTAGAAGGTTGGTTCTTCTGGAATGACGATGGACCAGCCATAATACCCCACACCACTTCTAATATTAGAGGTTATGTTAATGTAACGAGCGCTGATATAAACGTTGCCATTAGCAAGAATACCATTACCGTATTCTTCGTTACCATTATCTTCGTAACCAACAGGGCTACCACCAATATCCACAATACGACCTGCTGCAGTTTGGGTATAGTCACCGTTTGTTGCTTGAATAGAAACGCTACCAGCGTTAATGGTTCCCATATTATTAACATCACCATAGGCACTTGTAATAGCTACATCACCTTTAGTGTTGTAAATCTCTGCTCCTTCTGCAATGGTAAGTGAAGGAGCAGCAAACCACTTCACTACATTACTCGCATTATCCTTAGTAGTGTAGCTGGACGGACTAAAAGTGTTAGAAATTTGCAAGGTAGTTTTATCAGAACTATTATCCTTGCTATTAATAGCAGCAAAATTAGGTACTACGCCATCGTTACGAGCAGAAATATCTCCTGCGTCACTTACGCTGGCATTGTTATAAATAACATATCCTCCATCATAAAGTGAATTAACAGTGCCTTCACTATCACTACTGATAAGGATGTCATTAACGACTAAATTATTAGGAGAATTATTGATGATGTTTACTTCAGCATCAGCACCTGCATTCAAGGTACCATTGCCATAGAGGTTATCCGCTTCTACAACAATGTTACCTAAACGCACTTGAGTGTCTTTGATGGTAACCTTATTAGTCAGTAAGAATTCATCTGCAAACATAATGAAAGCAGTCTTGGTCTTGCCGCCTTCGGTATATGTTTCGTAGTAAGCAAAACCATTTTCTACCATTTTATCCATGATAAGCTGTATTTCTGCTTCGTATGCTGCTACCGCTCCATCATCAGCACTATATAAGGAACATAGTTCGCGCAGTTCTGTCAAACGAGTTTTATAGGCACTGGCAATAGCCACATTATCCTGATACTCGAAGCCGATACCAGCGGTATGTTCAACAGTAGTTTGCCAAACCTTTTTATTATAAGTATCATCACCCATGGTAACACTTGCATCAACAGGAGTACCACAAATTACAACGCTTTGGTTACGATGGATACCGGTTTCTACATAGCTATCTACAACAACATCAGCAGAAGTATTTACTACTTCGCTGCCGGTAATGCTATTTTTAGCGCCAATGTCATCAGCCATTGCGTGCGCCCAATCTTTAATTTCACCGTAACCTAATGCGGTGGTATTGCCTGCATTAGCTTTAAGGTAAATATCCCTATCACTTAATACATTGGCATTACTGCCTACAATAAGCTTCGCTGTGCTATTTACAGTAGCAATCGGGTCAGGCTCTACGGAAATAGGAATAATCGTACTATTCAACAACTTGCTATCTGCATTTACATTAACTATGCCTAAAGTATTGGCACTGTCGCTGCCTACGTTCAAGGCAATGTCACCATTAGCAGTTTCCAGCTTGCCATCAACATTAGTCGTTATTGTATTGTCGTAGCTCACATTATTGCTTGTACCTGTATAGCCAGCAGCGCCCCAAGCATTTACTATGGTCTTGCTGTAAATATCAGCATTATTTTTCGCACCAATAGCAATCTTACCGCCACCAACATCGCTAGCATCATAAGTACCATTGGTTAATTCTTTATTCAATTTAGTAGTTGTATCTGCCATATCCACATCGCCTGCGTAGAGTTCAGCAGCAGCACCAATATTAACGGTGGTATCTGCCTTAACCTTGTTGCTATCGTCAATATGCGCAGCCTCTACCACTGCACCGGTACCAATGTACTGATAGTCTTTAGACGTAATATCACTATGCGCATCAATGGTATGAGCGTTTCTATCAGCAAGCTTAACACCAGCACTAAGTTCTTCACTTGTTAAAGGTACTGCGTTAGCTTGGACAACTACATTACCCAAGGTAACATCGGTAGCGTGGGTAATCTCTGTTACATTTTTGATGCCTGTACCGCCTGCTAAAGAAGCACCTACGCTTAAAGCATTATAATCACTTTCGCCAACAGCGTCATTGGCATTAGCATTTAGCCAATCCTTAGTTGTTATGTTTTCTGCTTTGATGATTGTAGTTTCACTGGAAGTAATACTTGCTTTGTCATCACTTACGGTAGCAGTGCCACCACTTGCACCAATGCTCACAGCCACATCAGAATTAACCTTAACCCTGTTATTAGAACCTAAACCACTAAAACCTCCTACTCCTGCAGAAATATTTTCGTAGTTAAAGGCATCCTCGTGCTTAGCTTGAATATCTACTTTCTTACCACTAATCCTTACCCTTTGACCAACGCTTACCTTAGTAGTGTTATCCAGCTCAATTTGAGAAACAGTTACAGAACCGTTAAGAACACCACCACTACCTGCTTCAGCCTTCACATAAGCATTGTAAACATCTGCATTTTGGGTAGCTGCCAAGATTTCAATATCACCTTCATTTTCAGAAGTACCAGTTGCCTTTAAGGTTACATCATTGCCAACAAGAACATTTGCACTGTCTTTAGAAGAAACCAAAGCTTCAACAGTACCAACTCCCGCAATGCCTACACCTACGCCTGTAGCATAAGCGTTCAATTTAGGAGTGTTCAACGCTTTTACAACAATACTTTGAGCATTAATAACTGCGCCATCATTAACCTTAGCGGTTACATCAACATCGCTGTTTAAATCCAAAGCAGCAGCACTACCTGCAACAACACCGACCGCCGGAGCAATTACCTTACCATCAAGCACAGTGTTCCCCTCAGCTTCAAGATTAAACTCACCATTAGCAGTTAAACTTGTTCCGTTGTCAACGATACCGCTAACCTTAGTGTTGTTATGCACTACGCCAACGGAAGCACCTGCGGCTACCGCACCGGCACTACCAGTACCAGCCTCAACCTTCATCTTGACATTACCATCAGTACTAACTTCTACATTTGCAGCATTAACAACAAGGTTTTTGCCAAGCTTAGCAACTACGCCAGCTTCACCTATGGTAGAAGCATTTGCCACTACAGTAGTAGTAAAGCTGCGTTCATCAACGGCAGCACCAACTTTAGTAGCCACAGAGTTATTTTCGTAAGCACTTAAAGTCTCTTTAGTATTAGATTGGTTAATTTGTCCGCTCAGCCAATCATCAAAGCTTTGGCTATTTCCATCAGCATCAGTTGCATTCAACAAGGCTGTATCCGCTTCGCTCATACCACTGCCAAAATTATAAACGGATACACTTCCACTGATACTACCAATACCAACAGCTCCTGCTACGACGATGCTTTTCATTTCAGCAGTTTCACTTACATTTTCATCGTTAGTATATTCAAAATCGCCAATAGCTTCGTCAGCAGTAACCTGTAAATCACCGGCAGTAGTTACTTTGCTACCATCACCAATGTAAGCATTAGTTTGAGTAATTACGTTGGCAACATCAACAGCAGCGCCTATGGCACCTGCACCTAAAGAAGCACCAACCACGCAAGATGAAATGCCTAAGTTATGAGTAGCACTTACATTAATATCTTGTGCATTCGCATAAGCATCACCTTGGTTGATATCAACATTAGTATCTGTATAAGCCTTGGTAATTACATCCAAGTCGTGCACAGCAACAGCACCAGCTAAACCGACACCCAAACCACCAGTGCCTTGAACAGTTACATTTAAAATCTTCTCGTTATTGATGGCTTCAATATTAGTAGCACCCTTAGTATTTAAATCACTACCGCAACCCACATAAGCCAAAGTATTTTTGAAAACATCATTTACATTTACAGAAGCACCTGCGTTAGCAGCACCAAGAGTAGCACCGCCGCTACCACCTTCTATGATGGTATCATCTTGGGCATGTAAAACAATACCGCTCAGCTCATCATTTACGTCATTATTAGCAGTAACACTACTTTCACTGCCAACATAAGCTTGCGTTGTAGAATCAATAATATTTACGCCTACACCACCATTGGCAGCAACAATCGCCGCACTACCTGAAGCTACTGCAGAAGTAATGTCCACTACATTATCAGCAGTAATATTTACGTCATCCCCTGCAGTAACGTCCGAGCCATCACCTACGTAAGAGGAGGTAGTCATAGTTAAAACAGTAGTGTCATTACTTAAACCTATACCTACCCAGCTGCTACCTGCGAGAGCAGTTGCCACACCAATATGTTCAAAGCTACTATCCACGTCTATAACAAGGTCATCAGCAACAGTAATGGTACTGTCACCAGCAACGTGAGCATCAGTTACATAATTTACAATGCTTTCGGATTCAGAACCTGAACCAGCACCACCATATTCACTAATGGCAAGAGCAATACCAGTTGCAGTATTAATAATCTTGCCGGTATTTTTAGCAATTACATTTAAATCTTGTGCATTTATCTTAGTGTTTTCTACGTAAGCCTTAACTGTTTTATCAAGAAGCTCAACCGCAGCACTACCGGAAATAGCAGCACCGCCACTACCAGCTTGCACCGCAGCACTACCAGCGTTAGCGCTTAATTCTGCATTATCATTTGCAGTAACAGTTACAGTACCAACATTTGTAAGCGAGCTTAGAACAGCTTGAGTATTACCATTGTCACTGCCAGCTTCTTCATTACTAGTATTATTGCTACCAATATGAGCAATTGTTGTTACATCAATATCATGGGCGTTCGCCGCCGCAGAGCCTGCAAAATTACCGCCTCCACTAGCAATGGCAGCTACGGATGTAATTTTTTCCATAGAGCTTGCATCAACAGTAATATCTCCCGCTTTGCTAATAGTTACGTTATCAGCGATGTAAGCTTCCGTAAGAGCATCAAGCATTTGAGTATCAACAGCAGCACCAACACCTGCAGCTTTACCAACAGAAACCCCACCAGCTAATCCAAACATATAAGCTTGGCTATCGGCAGTAACATTAACATTACCATCAACAAGATATTTGCCAGCATCAAGATATGCTTTGGTATCGTTGTCAATAATATTTACAGTCACAGACCCAAGTCCGGAAGCAGTACCAGCACCTACTGCTCCACCTACTGCTATGGTTTTAGCGGTAGTATTATCTTCATTACTTTCTTTTGCTGACCCATTATAGATATTCTCCGCTTGTACAGAAATGCTATCGGCCTCAATAATATTATTTTTGATAGCATCGCCTTTTATATAAGCTTCCACATAATTAGTGCTTAACATTTGCGCCGTGGATGCCCCAAAAGAATTTTGGGCAACACTTATCTGACCCACGCCTACGGTAGCGTTTGCCAAATTTTTCGCAGCAACCTGAATTGCCGCAGCCTTTATATTTTCATCGTTATCAATGTAGGCTTCGGTAATTGTACTTACTACGCTGGTGCTGTCAGAAGCTGCAGCAGCCATTTTAGTATTTGCACCAATGCTGCCAGCTACAACTATGGAAGTAATGTCGCTTTTTTCTTCCGCAGAGACTTCTATATTGCCTGCTTTGCTATTTGTTCCTTGTGTTCCAGAAATTACGCTATTTTCAATGGAAGCAATCGTTTGAGTACTAATGTCCTGCACACCTATGGCAGCACCCAAACCAACCAAACTACCAGTAATTGTCACTGCACCGGTTAAAGATTGTATCTTCGCATCGTCTTTAGCTTTGACAGTAATTTTTTCAACAGCATTAATATTAGCATTTTTCAAATGGGCATTAGTGATACTGTCTATATCATTAATACTAATTTGCCCTACGACACCATTACCTTTAGGCGCAACGGAGCCACTAGCAGCCATGTTAAAAATGCTTTCCTCGTTTTGAGCATCAATAGTCAAGGATTCATCAATCTCACTACTAGTGTTGCCTGCCAATTCAAGAGTAACATCTTCTACGAAGGCTTTATTTTCAGAAGCAATACTATTGTACATAAAGCTACCAGCAATACCAGTAGAAGCATCACCAACAGAAAAATCCAACGCCGTTGCCAAAGCCACTGAAGCAATTTCACTATCGTTTATAGAAGAAACACGTACGTAATCAGCGATAACTGTAGAATTCTCAACAGTACCTTCACCGTCAATATATGCCAAAGCTTTGTCATCAATTTTATTTACAGCAGTATTACCTGCTATGGCAAAACTATTCTTGGCACTTTTTGCTCCTGTACCTTGATTACGATTGGTTACATTTGTAATTGTAGTATCACCTGTATCAACGCTAAGATTCTTTTTATTAGTATTAGCAGTTACATTAGTGTTTAACAACTTCTGAACAGTATTAGTCAAAGGGTCGCTGCTATCAGCTTGAAGGTTATTATTTGCAGTAGATGTTGCTGTTCCCTGCAAGCCAACACTACCAGAAGCAGTATCAGAACGTGAGTCTACAGTCTCACTACCAGCAACAGTAGCTGCAAGAATCTCACCAGTGTTCTTAGCTTCAATGATAACACCATTGCCAGCATCAACATTACCTGTTATGTAAGCTCGCGTATCACGCTCAATATGACTGTAGGTAATTGTAGCACCTATACCCGCACTACCACCGCTTTTATTAATGGCACCACCAATATTGGCTATAATAGCATTATCAGTTGCTTTAACCCTTACATCATCACTTATATTAACGTCAGCTTTACCAATATATGCAGACGCTTGATTTTCAGTGCGTGTTACCCCAATAGTTGCATCTAAAGCAAGACCATTGGACTTACCACCAGCAGCAGTAAAAACTATATTTGCTGCACGATTATCAGCACGAACATCTAATCTATCCGCAGTAATTATTGTCGCACCATCAGCAATATACGCTTTGGCGTTATTTGACTGATGAACAGCAACGGCAGAGCCACCCAAAGAAGCGTATTGAGTATTTTCATTACCCCACAAATTAGGTTTTATAATATCTTTTTGGTATCCCCAAGTATATTTCCACAAAAAGCCAAGAGGCATCATATTAATGGGAGAAGAAATATTACCAGCAAAATTTGCCGTTATAATCTCGTTTAAAGCACTTACATCAAGATTACCACCTACTGTAAGTTCTGCATCCGAACCAATAAAAGCTTCACTTTTATTATCATATTCCATAAAACCAATAGAAGCTGCAAAAGCTGCTTTGTCAGTAGAGTTATTAGACTGTGCCCAAGAATCTACAACATCGGACATACCTGCATTTCTACTAGTGAAAAGATTGGTAATTAAGGTAGTAGTAACCGCAAACGGACTAGCGTCATTGCTACTCCAAGAAGCGCTTTGCCACGGCACCTTAGTCTTAGATTTTACATCTAAATCATTAGCGATATTTACGTTACCATTAACAGAGGCAATGGAAAAATTCTTTGTGACACCTACATTTACACCAGAAGCCACACCATAATCTTTGCTACCAGCAGTTCCATCTGAAACTTTAGTAAGCTCATTTTGGTATGCCATAGCAACTACATTACTACGACTTATGGTTTCTGCGTTAACAGTTAATGAATTAGCTGCACTACTTTCAGTTTTACCTGCAACAGTGCCATTAACTTCTGCTTTTGCCACATTTACACTACTCAAGACTGCAGTAGCTGCATTTACGCCAAACTCACTGCCCTTACTAGGAACAGCATTAACATCTATAAGATGGTGCTCTCCATCAGTAATTACTCCTACCAATCCGCTTATAGCATTCTTTGCACCAACTGCAATAGATTTACCCATAAAAGTATCACCACTAAGACTTTCGGCAATACTTGTATCGGGAGTGTAGTAACCATCTTCATCTTGTGCCACTGAATTATACGCAGAAACATTTATATCTCCATCAGCAAAGATATCACCATCAATAATTGTTTCCGCTTTAGTATCTGCAAGTGAAATGCTAGTAGTAACGCCTAAATAATCTGCGTCACCACCTGCACACGCACTATTGCTCAAAGCACGTATCGAATTAGATGTTATATTAACATCATTAGTTGCATAAAGTTTAGAATTGTCATCAACCCTAACAGAAACGTTACTATTAACCTCTGCCCAATTAGTTGCTGCGCTACTATAGGTAAAAGTATCCGTCAAAGCTAAATCAAGGTAATATAAATCAACACTATTTTCTCCATTTGCATATAAAACAACGTCGTTCTGTGCAGTTAATGTACTTCCTATGCTACTATTTTCTTTGCTACCAATATTAACGGAAGCGTTTACATCGCTAATACCCGCAGTTGCACTGTAACCAATAGGACCAAAACCAATAGTATTAATTTCAGAAGAAGCTAAAGCTTGAACTTTTATGTCACCATGTTTAACATTTATATCGTTTTGAGAATTACCAACAGCAGTAAGATTACTATCTAAAATATTAACCTCTGCGTTTGCATGAACCTTAGTAGCAGTTGCAATAGTCCTAAGATTCAAAGCATTGTCTAGTGCAAGCTCTTTTACAGCATTTAATAATCTATGATTACCTTGTTCTATTGCATCGCTAATTTCAGTATCAGTAATATCATCATCACTAGAAAGCTTTCCAGAAGTACTAGCAAATGCACTTACATTAACATTATCGCCAGTCAAAGTACTACCAACAATATTCACCTCTGCATCAGAACCATCCATAGCCCAAGAGAATGTGTTAGTAGTTGTGCTTGCAGTAACGTTTACGTTACCATGAGCATTTCCCCCACTGGTTTTATCCGTAGCGTCTAAATTAGCATCGGTAATGTTTACAACAGTATCACCCATACTATTACGGGATGCAGTAATATCTATATCCCCGCCAATTGTAACTAACTTCACATACTTGCTATCATTACCCGTAATGCTAATGGTATCTTCTGAGGAAAAATCAATGCCAGATTTACCAAAAAGAACTATCTCTCCACTTGATGCCTTAACTGCTAACGAAGCACTTTCTACACCATTAAGATTCATAAATTGAGCTTTATACTCATCAAAAGATTGAGTATCAGTTTTAGCTTTATTCGTGCTCTCGAAGCTAACGCCTGCATTAATTTTGGCATCACCACTAACGTCAATTTTCTTCGCACCAAGAATGACATCACCAACAGAATTAATGATACCATTTACAGAAATGAGATTGTCTGCTACGTTCTCACTGCTACCAACAATAAACTGCGCTTTTTGCAAAGAAGTTTTATTGTTATAAGAGGTCCAATCATTATAAATACTTTGCCCTGCAGCGGTACTTGTCCCCAATGTCAAGCTACCAACGTTGATTACACCTGTCGCACCAACAGCAATACCTTTATCACTAAAGAAATAAATGTCACCGCCGATTTGGTTGTCTTTTAAGGCATTAAGTACACCATTGATAACAACTTTATCTGTAACTAAATTAATTTGTCTATCTGCAGCCTGATAAGTAACATCGCCTACAGTATGTTGCCCTAATTGCAAATTAGCAATATCGTCAGCAAACAAATTGAATTTATCAAATTTATTTAATGCACTACCATTACTTACCTGTTGGTTATAAATATCATAAACATGTGTAGCATTATGGATAACGTTATCCACTACACCTGCACTTGCAGTAATCTCACTGGCGTTAGCTACACTTTGCCCCATTCCCAAGCACGCCAAAAGAACACCCGCCACCAAGTAACGGCTGTAGCTATGTAATTTAACTTTCTTTTCTTGATAAGCAATGCGCTTGGACTGCTTACGCATACGAGCCTTTAATGAATAACATTTCGCCCATTCAGGCTTGCCACGCAACCAAGCTCTACGAATTTTACGTGTCATTCTCATAATTCCGTTCTCCTTATGAAAATCACCTAACTATATGTAAAACTAAATATCCTTTTGCAAATAGAAGTGAGTACGTGTCTTGGAGCTATGAATATCATTCCCACTGTCTTCTAAAGGTACCCCCAGTGCCAATCTACCATACCAACCCTTTTGGAAAAATTCTAAACCCACGCCCGTACTGCTAATATACTTTCTCGTGGTAGTTGCAGAATAATTGTCATAAACTGCGCCATGGTCATAAAAAGCAAACCCTCGTAAGCTTTGATTATCCTTAGAAATCGGGAAACCATACTCGACGCTGGCAACCCAACCTTTGTCGCCACTCAACTCACTTTCCTCATAACCACGCACTGTAGCAATACCACCGATAGAAAACTGTTCGGAAGAAGGTAACTCTTTATCGTTAGTAAACTGTCCGAAAGCACGCACTAACAAATATTGCCCAGCAGACAAATTCTGGCGGCGCATACAATAAGCACCATAATAGTCTCCATCAGCCTGCTCATTTCTAATGTTGAAATCTGTGTTGAAACTTGTAGCACTCACCTGAGCAAACCACAAACCATTTTTATCGTACTTTCGTAGATTTAAACCTATCTTGAGCGCATTCGTATCAGTATCTGCAATGTTCCAACCAGAATATTCCGTGTTAGACCATTTACGATGAGCTTCTACGAAAACATCTATCTTGGTCAACGGAGTAACGTTCAAGGGATGGCTTACACCAATGGATAAATCATTAGAGTGCGCCATAATATCAAAATCTTCAAATCTACCATCAATAATCTTTACACGGTTACGGCTAAAAGAAATATTAGCGCGTGTACCCTCATTACTGATAGGTGCATCGTAACTAATCAAACCGCTAATTGTACCTTCTGTAAAAACTGGGTTAACCAACAAGCGATCATCCGCACCGCTTAACCCGTAGGCAGCAGATACAAAACCTGCTCTATACAAACCACTCTCATCTTGATTGGCATTATCCACAAAAAAATAGCTCTTCCATGGATTTACAGCTTCATCTATGGTCAGAACTAAATCGGAAGAACCAAGCTCCTTCCCAGGAACAAGCTCTGCGCGTAAGCGGAAGTTATTAGTATTATTGTACAAAAGCAAGTCCTTTTGTAATTGGTTCAAATCACTTAACTCATTAGTAGTTGCACTAACCCTATCCTTAACATAGCTTTCGAGAATACGTTTATTACCCTGTACTTTGATTTCACCATAACGCCCTTCGATTAAGCGGATATACACTACACCATCACGCACTACTTGGGGCGGCAGCACAGCCTGCGCAGTTTGAATCCCCTTTGCTAAATATGCACTATTGATTCTATCAACAATTTTTTGCAGCTCTTTAACGCTCATGGTCTTAGCACCCACAAATTGAATAGCACTACGCAACTCATCCGCAGTTAAAAGTTCAGACTTAGTAACACGAAGCTCTTTGACTTCAAAATTCAATACACTTTCTTGAGGAGCAACAAGCTCTTTGTCATATTTGATGTCAGTACTTTGAGGAAGCTCGTCTTTATATTTGCTTGCTTCGTAGTAACTACGCAACGTAGCATCGTCTTTAAGTTGTTGGGACGCAAAATCTACTTTATTAGCTAAAGTATCAGGAATGTTTCCCGGTGCAGCTAAGGCTGTTCCCATAAAGCTACCCATAATCAAAGCACTTAATATCGTTAAACTAGTCGTTCTTTTCATAATTATTTCCCATCCTTCAATGAAACGTCTATCAGAATTTCTTCTCAAAAAATTCATACAAACTTAACTACTATTCAATTCGACATCAATATGTCCTGTTCCTCTATTGGTATGATATGATTTTTATTTTAATTAGCCTAAAATAAAAAAATCCCCGCCCACAAAAGTGAGCAGGGAAATGAATCCTATGTTATATAAAATCATTAGAAGTGCCGGAAGGCGCGAAGCAATGAAATTCGTGAAGCGAAGGCGTACTAGTGGTACGTCGAGCAAGCGAATGAATTGCGACAAAGCATAACGGCGCTTATAAAGATTTTAAGCGCGGGAGATATAATCGCCAGTTCTGGTATCGATTGCGAGTACGTCGCCTTCGTTGATGAACAGAGGAACTTTTACAACATAACCGGTGTTCATGGTAGCGTTTTTGCTGCCGCCGGTAGCGGTGTCGCCTTTGATGCCGGGTTCGGTTTCAACAACGGTCAGGTTAACGGTGTTCGGGAGGTCAACGCCCAATACATGGTTTTCGTAGGTCATGATTTTAACGTCCATGTTTTCTTGGAGGAAGTTAAGAGCAGAACCCAGGGTGTCTTTGCTCAATTCCATTTGGTCATAGGTTTCGTTATCCATGAATACATACATGCCGTCGGATTCATAGAGGTATTGCATAGCACGACGTTCGATGCGAGCTTTCGGCATACGTTCGCCAGCGTTGAAGGTACGTTCAACTACAGCACCGGTGGACATGTTACGCATTTTTGCACGTACGAATGCAGCGCCTTTACCGGGTTTTACGTGTTGGAATTCAACTACTTGCCAGGGATCACCGTCGATGGTAACGGTTACGTTAGTTTTGAATTCGTTGGTAGAAATCATAATTAAGCCCTCCTAATATTTGTGTTTTAATATTAAACAATTTCAATGAGCTGTTTTTTGACACCGTTCAAAGCCTTAGCTCCATCTTCTGTCAAAACAACAGTATCTTCTATACGAACCCCGCCTTTGCCGGGAATGTATATACCAGGTTCAATGGTAAAAATCATACCAGTTTCAAGCTTGGTATTACCACGCTTGTTAATGTTGGGTAACTCGTGGATTTCAAGACCTACCCCATGACCAAGTCCATGGACAAAGTAATCGCCGTAACCACAAGCGTTGATGCAGTCGCGGACAATGGCGTCAAGCTCGCGTCCTGTCATACCAACTCGTGCAGCCTTCAGTCCCTTGTACTGAGCCTCTTGGACAACAGTGTAAATTTCCTTATGCCAATCCATTGCCATACCAAGGACAACGGTTCTGGTCATATCAGAATGGTACCCCTTATACACAGCACCAAAGTCGAAGGTAATAAAGTCGCCTACCTCAACCACCTTGTCGCTTGCCATACCGTGAGGCAACGCACTGCGCACACCGGAAGCAACAATGGTATCGAAGGAAACCTTTTCACTACCAAGGGCACGCATATAATATTCCAAGCGTCCTGCCAAGGAGCGCTCCGTGCGACCAGGTTTGATGTCATCCAACAGTTTAAAGAATGCTTCGTCCGCAATACGGGCAGCGTGCACCATCAGCTCAAGTTCCTTATTATCCTTAATCTGACGAATACCGCTAAAGTCAAGGCTTTGCATACTGGTTTTTTCGCCCAACAGTTCCTTCAAGCCCACGTAATCTGCGTAGGTGAAGCAGGCTCCGTCAAAGCCAACAACCTTTGCATCCTTCGCAAGCTCTGCAGCAGCAGCCCAAATGCTACCAGTGTATTCCAACACTTGGAACATTTTCATTTCGTGCTTAGCTTGCTCCGTGTAACGACCATCGGTAATTAAGATACCTTTGAAACGGTCAAGATAGAATAAACTGGAATCGCCACTAAAACCCGTCACATAACGGATAGTAGTTTCGTCCTTGATAATGACACAGTCCACCTGTTCCTTTGCCATAACCTCCAGAACCTTGTTTAAACGTGTCATTACTTCACCACCTTAACCTAAAATTAGACATAGTCCACCCTAGTATTTTACCACTCTTAAATAAATCTTTCAAGAATTTGCCACAAGTCTTACATTAATTCTTCGCAAAACTCTTCCAAAATATCCACTTTAAAAGGCATATTCTCTAAAATGTCGATAACATCGTCGAAGGTATCAGGCGTTGCGTAAAATTTTACCAAACCTGCCTTGCCGTCGATGGTACCAACCAAGGCTAAATGCTCGTAGCCCTCCATAATCCAGTTCACATCTGCAATACGTTCAGGCTCAACTTGGGCATAAATCATACTTCGGTCGTAATCGTTCATTTAACCTTCCTCCTGAGTAAAGAACAGGGCAACAGCTCCACATCACAAGCGATGGAGAACTTCATTTGAGCGTGAGGTGCGCAGTCAATATGCTCACCGTCAGCGTTACGCATATCTGCGAGGGTAACTTCCAGCAATTTGCCATCGGGCATTAAAAGTTCAAGCACTTCTCCCTCTTTTACGTTGTTACGTTGTTCAAAGAGAGCACGTTTATTTTCAACGTCATAGCCAGTTACGATGCCCACGAAGTCATGGGTCTGTTCGTAGCTAGAGGTAGTATAAACTTGGGAGTTTTCATCAGGCTTACCCAGGGCAAAGCCTGTGGTGTACGGACGGTGAGAAACCTTTTCCAGCTCCTCACGCCAAGCCTTACGCACTTTATATTTATCAATATTGGAAAAACAGGAATCAATTGCCTTACGATAGGTGCTTACTACGGTAGCAACGTAGTGCACGCTCTTCATTCTGCCTTCAATCTTCAAGCTGCATACGCCCGCGCGCATCAGCTCCGGCAAATAATCAATAAGGCACAAATCCTTACTGTTCATAATATAAGTGCCACGTTCGTCCTCTTGGATATCGAACTGCTCACCGGGGCGATTCTTTTCCATAATAGTATAATCCCAACGGCAAGCTTGTGCGCAAGCACCACGATTACCGTCACGACCAGTTAAGAATGCACTTAACAGACAACGACCGGAATAAGAAATACACATTGCGCCATGCACGAAAGTTTCCAGTTCAACAGTAGTCTTTTCGCCAATCTCAGCAATTTCCGCAAGGGAAAGCTCACGCGCCAAAACAACACGCTCTGCACCAAGAGCGTGCCAAGCATTGACAGTTTCGAAGTTAGTAGTATTAGCTTGGGTGCTTACATGCAAGGGCAAGTTGGGAACAACACGCTTTGCTACGCTCCACACCCCAAGGTCAGAAATAAGGAGAGCATCTACGCCCGCCTTTTCCAAATCCTGCAAGTAGGCAGGCAGCTTATTCACATCTTCATTATGAGCAAAAATGTTGACGGTAACATAAACCTTCTTGACTAAATCGTGGGCGAAGGCAGTAATCTCCTCAATCTCTTCCATGGAGAAGTTATTTGCGAAAGCACGCAAGCCAAAAGCCTTACCACCTAAGTAGATGGCATCTGCACCGTACAAAAGAGCCATTTTTCCCTTTTCCATATTACCAGCAGGAGCAAGCAGCTCAGGTTTTTCTAAAACTCTACTCATTATTATCTCCCGTAATAAATCTCATCAATGGCACGCAGGTGTTCAGCATAGGTTCTGCTAAAGCGGTGGTGACCATTGTTTTCTGCAACAAAATATAAATAATCAGTTTGCTCCGGTTCAAGGACAGCCTTAATGGCACTCAGGCTAGGACTACCAATGGGTCCAGGGGGCAAGCCGTAGTTTTGATAAGTGTTATAGGGATTTTGAATCTCCGTATCTTTAAAGGTAATGGTTTCCTTTTGAGCACCTAAGATGTATTGGATGGTGGTATCAGATTGGATAGGCATACCAATTTCGATACGATTATGGAACACCCCTGCAATGCGAGGCTGTTCGTCTGCGTAAACAGCTTCCATCTCTACCATTGCTGCCATGTTCACTACGTCACGCAAATCAAGGTTACGTTCCTTTACAGCTTTGAGGACTCCGTTCTTTTCCATCACTTCGTTAAAATGTCTAACGAAAATATTCAGGTACTCTTCCTCACTTGCACCATAGGGAACCTTGTAGGTTGCAGGGTACAGGAATCCTTCGGATTTAAAAATAACGTGAGGGTTATCCGTACGCATATAATCGTAAGGTGCGTAGTTCTTAGCAAGTTCAATGAATTTATCTGCCTTACCCAAGCCCAAGCTTTCCAGCTTGCGACCAGTCTTAACTACGTTAAAGCCTTCGGGTACGATGAAGTCAATCAGCTCAATACGTCCGTTAGCAAATTCATTGACGATGGCGCCATTACTCATGCCGCCTTCAATCTTATACATACCAGCCTGCAATTTGGTAGCCAAGCCCTTAAAACGTGCTTCAAACTTAAAGGCATCAGGATTTTTAACAAGCTGCTTTTCGTGGAGCATCTGCGCAATATCCGTGGTACTCATCCCCACCTTCACGTGCACAATCTGCGCTCCCTCTTTCGCAAACTCCTTGTTATCGCCTAACCGGTCAAGTAAAAACAAACCGGACGCCACGCTTACACAGGCGAGTGCGAATACAATATAAATTAACTTTCGTATATTCATTAAAATACTCCGAAAAGCAAATTTAATTGTTTGGAACAACTTTAAAAATGTAGCGACGATAAGTGAAAACATAGGTAAGGAGCAACTGTCTGAGCGCAGCGAGTTTTGCGACTGTCTATGTTTTCAACTAAAAGGAGCGTTAAACATTTTTCAGTTGTACAAAACAATAAATTTGCTTATTGATAGATTAAATAATATGTATTAAAAAAATCGCCGGACAAACCGTCCGGCAATATTTTACTCTTCCTCTTCCCAGAATTTTTCGTAAGCAATTTTTACTGCTTCAAACTCTTCATCGGTGGGAGCAACGTATTCAGGTTCGCCTTCTTCGTTGAACTCAATACGAGCGATGATTACGTTTTCGTCTTCATCTTCGTGGTCATGGCAGTGGCATTCTTCTTCGTCACAGCAATCTTCGTTGATGCCAACCAAAATTGCAAATTGTTTGTCGCCAACAGGCAGTACCATTTCTTCGATGAAATAGCTTTCGTTACCTTCGTCGTCAGTCAAAACTACGATGCTGTCTTGAATTTCTTCTTCAGCCATAGCGTCAAATTCAGCGTTTTTAATATCTTTTTCCATTACGGCACCTCTTTCGTAAAATATAAGTTTATTTTATAATACCTGACTGCTTCTGTCAATTTTTAGAAGCCGCAGCACATTATCAATGAGCAGGGTTGCTGTCCAGATAGTTTTGCAAAATAACCACAGCAGCCATCATATCAATAATCTTCTTGCGTTTGTTGCGACGCATATCTGCATCAACTAAAACCTTTTCCGCAGCAACGGTTGAAAGGCGTTCATCCCATAACACTACCTTGCAGGCAGGGAAACGGTTACGCAGTTCTTCCGCAAAGACTTCGCAAATTTGCGCACGCTCGCCAATGCTACCGTTCATATTCTTAGGATAGCCTACGACGAGGGTACTAACCTCGTGCTCCTTAATCAACTCGCCAATACGGGTGAAGTCTCGCTCTACACTGGTACGTCTAATGGTCTCTACCCCATTGGCAATCATCCACATCAAATCACTGGTAGCAATGCCAATAGTTTTTGTGCCCACGTCAAGGGACATTGCTCGCATATCTTTCTCCTTACTTGCCTAAAGTTTTTAAGTAGCTTTTTACAAGCTCTTCAATTAATTCGTAGCGTTCGTGACGGCGCAAATTAGTACGCGCGTTCTTGTGACTAGTAATATAAGTAGGATCACCGCTCAAAAGATAACCAGCCAGCTGGTCTACAGGATTGTAGCCCTTTTCCTCCAAAGCAGCGTATACTTCTTTTATGGTATCTGCAACCTCCCTTTTTTCGGGAGCGCTTTTAAACATCATAGTTTCTTGAGAGATTTCAGTCATAGTTTTATACCTCCTCTATCTCTTATCTTCATTATTTTACCATAAAATAAAAAACACCTGCAACCGTTTATAGATTACAGGTGTTCAGAAAACTTTTTATTTAATCATTGCTTCAATGGTTGCCCAAGCAGATTCAAGTGCTTCGTCAAGTTTAGAAACATCTTTACCGCCAGCTTGTGCCATATCCGGACGACCACCGCCGCCACCGCCACAAACTTTTGCAACAGCTTTTACGATGTTACCAGCGTGTGCGCCTTTAGCGATTGCGTCTTTAGTTGCCATGGTCAGGATGGAGATTTTGCCACCTTCCATTACGGAAGCCAGTACCACAACGCCGCCAATCTTATCGCGCATTTGGTCACCCAAGTTGCGGAGAGCATCAATACTGTCAACGTCAACTTTTTGTACGAGAGCAGGAACGCCTTTCAAATCGCGAACTTGGTCAGCAACATTGCTAACTTGTGCTTTAGCGATTTGTGCAGCCAATTCTTCTACTTTCTTTTGAGTAGCTTTCAGTTCTGCTTGCAATGCTTCAAGGCGAGCAGGAACGTCATTCACACGGCATTTCAGTTCTACCGCCAAGCCTTTTACCATAGCTTCAGTTGCGTTTACGTGTTCAACTGCGCCATGACCAGTAACAGCTTCAATACGACGAACGCCAGCACCGGTGCTTGCTTCGGAGATGATTTTGAACATACCGATTTGAGCAGTGTTGCTTACGTGGCTACCACCGCAGAATTCCATGGAGAATTCGGGAACGGTTACTACGCGTACAACATCACCATATTTTTCACCGAAGAGTGCGGTTGCACCACGTTTTTTAGCTTCTTCGATGGGAAGTTCTTCAATAGCAACGTCTTTGCCAGCGAGGATTTCTTCGTTAACGATTGCTTCTACTTCTTTCAGTTCAGCCTCGGTTACTTGGGAGAAGTGAGAGAAGTCAAAACGCAAGCGGTCAGGACCAACATAGGAACCAGCTTGGTTTACGTGGCTACCCAAAACTTGTTTCAATGCTGCGTGGAGCAAATGGGTTGCAGTGTGGTTACGAGCAATATCGTTTTTACGGTTGCTTTGTACTGCGAAGGTCACTTCCTCGCCTACTGCAACAGTACCTTCAATTACGTTACCAATCATAATGGTTGCGCCGTCAGGAAGCTTTTTGGTAACAGTTACTTCAATCACGCCAGTAGGAGCAGTGATGGTACCAATGTCACCCAATTGACCGCCGCCTTCTGCGTGGAAAGCAGTAACATCGCAGATTACAGCAACTTCAGTGCCGTCACCAGCGTTTTCGATGGGTTGTGCATCATGTGCAGGGTAAATTCTTACGATTTTACCAGCGGTTGCAGCTTCGTCAACTTTAAGGTCAGCTACAACTACACCGTTGGTGTTATAGATAACAGGACGGCCTGCTTTGTCGTCGCGTGCGTCACGAGCCATTTTACGTTGAACTTCGAGAGCAGCGTCAAAGCCAGCTTTGTCCATGGTCATGCCATGTTCTTCGAGAATTTCAGCAGTCAATTCCCAGGGGAAGCCAAAGGTGTCGTTCAGTTTGAAAGCAGTTGCGCCGTCAAGAACAGTGCCATTGGATTCTTTCAGTTTAGCGATTTCTTCATTCAAAAGTTCGCTGCCTTGTTTCAAGGTGCGCAGGAAGCTGGTTTCTTCCATTTCAATAACCTTTTGGATGTATTCGCGTTTTTCAGCAAGGTTGGTGTAAACGTGACCGAACATTTCGATTACGATATCTACAGCACCAGCCAAGAACATTTGGTTAATGCCAATCAAGCGACCATGACGAACTGCACGACGCAGGATGCGACGCAGTACATAGCCACGACCTTCGTTGGAGGGCAGGATGCCATCGCCAATCATAAAGGTCATGCTACGAGCGTGGTCAGCAATAACTTTCAAGGAAACTTTAGATTTTTCGTCAGCACCGTATTCAATGCCAGCGATTTTTGCAGCGTATTCGATAATGGGGAACATCAAGTCAGTTTCAAAGTTGGAGGGTTTGCCTTGGAGTACGGAAGCAAGACGTTCCAAACCAGCACCGGTATCGATGTTTTTGTTTTTCAACGGAGTGTAAGTGCCATCTTCGTGTTGGTTGTATTGAGTGAATACCAAGTTCCACAATTCAAGGAAGCGGTCACAATCGCAGCCAACTGCGCAGTCAGGTTTGCCACAGCCACGTTCTTCGCCAAGGTCAATGTGAATTTCGGAGCAAGGACCGCAGGGACCGGAGCCGATTTCCCAGAAGTTTTCTTCCATACGGATAATGCGGGACGGGTCAACGCCAACGTCTTTGGTCCAAATTTCATAAGCTTCGTCGTCTTCGGTGTGAATGGTAATCCACAGTTTATCAACGGGCAGTTCGCAAACTTGGGTCAAGAACTCCCAGCTCCAAGGGATAATTTCTTTTTTGAAGTAATCACCAAAGGAGAAGTCACCCAACATTTCAAAGAAAGTATGGTGGCGAGCAGTACGGCCAACGTTTTCAATGTCACCGGTACGTACGCATTTTTGGCAAGTAGTGATACGCGGAGAAGGCGGTTTCATTTTGCCGGTAAAGAAAGGTTTAAAGGGTGCCATACCTGCACCGATAATTAACAAGGTGGGGTCGTCTTGAGGAATCAAGGACGCACTGGGCAACATCAAGTGTTGTTTCTCCTCAAAAAATTTCAGAAACTTTTCGCGGATTTCATTACCAGTCATGTATTTCATAACTTTTCATTCGCTCCTTAGCATTTATTTTTTAAAGTGTTGTAATGTAAAAAAGCTTACACTACTTAATTTACTACATACAGAAAAATTATATAGGTTTTATTAGTGAAAGTCAAATAAATAGCAGGTCTTTTACTAATAAAAAAGCTGCCCCTTACGAAGCAGCTTCATTATTTTAAATTAAGCTTTTTTATAAACTACTGCCATAGCGCAAACCAATGCGCCCAAGCCAGCGAAGAGACCTGTCATACCGCTAGCGGTTACGCCTGCTACGATGTATGCCAAGAGGCAGCAAGCAGAAACTACCAGTACATACGGAATTTGGGTTGCAACGTGGTCAAGGTGGTTACATTGAGCACCTGCAGATGCCAAAATGGTAGTATCGGAAATAGGAGAAACATGGTCGCCGCCAACAGCGCCAGCCAAAACTGCAGCGATGGTAACAACGGTGATTTCGTTGTAGTCACCGATTACAGCCAGTACGATGGGGATCAAGATACCGAAGGTACCCCAAGAAGTACCGGTTGCAAAAGCAAGACCGATAGCAACGAGGAAGAACATTGCGGGCAAGAACATACCCAAGGTAGCGTTATCGCCAACAACTTTACTTACATAACCACCAATGTTCAGGTAGTCGCCACCGCAAATACCGGACAAGGACCAAGCCAAGCACAGGATGAAGAGCGCCGGAGTCATAGCTTTGAAGCCGATGCTGAAGCATTCGCAGAAGTTGTTGAATTGCAAAATTCCGCGGGGAACATACAAGAAGAAAGTAAATGCCAGTGCCATGAAGGAACCGATTACCAAGCCTTTAGAGGAGTTGCAGTCTGCAAAAGCTTGGGCAACGCCAGCACCTTCGAGGATGCCACCAGTATAAAGCATACCGAATACGCAACCTGCAATCAAAATTGCCAAGGGCAGTACCAAGTCGATGATTTTGCCGTTACCGGTAATGGTTTCAGCTTCTTCGTTTTGGTATTCAGCAGGAACAAGTACTTCAGTACCATATTTCTTTTCATAAGCAGCCATGGTTGCAAAGTCTTTACCGCTCCAGATGAGGAACATCAAGAACGCAAGAGTGAACCAAGCATAATAGTTGTAAGGAATGGTTTGCAAGAACAGTTGGAAACCGTCAATCTTGCTGCCTTCCGGCAAGGAAGAGCTTACTGCTGCTGCCCAGCTGGAAACGGGAGCAATAATACAAATCGGAGCTGCAGTAGCGTCGATGATGTAAGCCAGTTTAGCACGGGTAACTTTAAACTTATCAGTTACCGGGCGCATTACGGTACCTACGGTCAAGCAGTTGAAGTAGTCATCAATGAAGATGAGCATACCCAAGAAGGAAGTTACAAAAAGAGCACTTGCTTTGCCCTTGATAGTGCGTGCTGCCCATTCGCCGTAAGCTTTGGAAGCACCAGATTTGGAAATAGCTGCAACCAAAATGCCCAAAAGTACCAAGAAAACCAAAATATTAACGTTACCGCCAACTTTAGCTTCCATAATGGTGAACATGGTGTCGATTGCAGAAATAACATTGAAATCGCAGAACATCAGCGCACCGGTAAGAATACCTACAATCAAAGAGATATAAACCTCTTTAGTGTACAGAGCCAAAGCGATGGTGATGAGCGGTGGTACTAAGGACCAAATTGTTTGTGACATAATTTCCCTACTTTCTCAAATTCAATAATTAACTCGTTTATTATATCATCTTTATCTAATTATTTAAACCAAATTATCAGATATTTTGTAAAAAATGTTACGCCTCAGAAATATTTTAAGATAAATGGATACGCAATAGTCAAAGCCAAGGCGATGCTTCCCGTTTCAATATCTATATGTCCAAGGTAAAGACTGTTCAGACCAGTGGTAATAATCATATTAAACCACAGAAAAGCGTAAATGGTAATGACTATACGCACAATGATATGAGGCTTTTGACGAGGAGGTTCGTTATTGAAATAATCATTGTTTTCTTCCATTATAAATCCTCCCCACTTTCAACATCCTGTAAGCGTTTGGAAATGCTGTGCACCTTTTTGTTGGCAGTGCTTACGCTGGCAGATGTTTCATCCAATTTTTTGCTTGTCTTGTCAAGAGCAGCTGCCAAACTTTCCATATCCTGCTTTACCGCCGCCAAAAGGCGCCACACTTCGTCAGTACGTTCTTGCACAGCCAATGTTCTAAATCCTATTTGCAAACTGTTGACCAATGCTGCCAAAGTGGAAGGTCCTGCCACGCACACACGGTATGTTTTCTGAAGCTCCTCTACCAAACCAAGCAAGTTCAACGCTTCTAAGTACAAACCTTCGCTTGGCAAATACATTACTCCAAAATCTGTGGAATAAGGCGGGCAAATATACTTCTCGCTAATATCCTTGGCTTCTTTTTTCAGACGACGCTCCAGCTTTTTAAGTGCTTCTTCTGCGTCAGCACTACGCCCTTCCTCTCTTGCCTGTTGAAGCCTTAAGTAATCTTCTTGCGGAAACTTGGCATCAATGGGTAAAAGAATTTCGTGGAGAGTGTCACTTCCCGGCAAACGCAAGGCGAACTCAACCCTTTCACCACTATGAGGTACAACTTCTACGTTTTCAGCTACTCTTGTCTTAGGCAAAACGTCATAAAGCAATTTGGCAAGCTGCATCTCTCCCCAAATACCACGGGTCTTAACGTTAGTAAGTATACGCTTCAGCTCGTCCACGCCACCTGCAAGATTCTGCATCTCCCCAAGATTGCGGTGCAAGTCTTCTAAACGCTTGCTTACGATGGTAAAGCGTTGCTCCAAATTTTCATTGAGCTTGTCATCAACGGCGGTGCGGATACGCT
>JAGAPX010000022.1 GCA_017623055.1 Phascolarctobacterium sp. | reverse complement strand
TATACACCATCGCGAGCAGCCATGTATTTATCGTAAGCTTCTTGTACCGGTTTAGTGTAAGTACCGGGTACAATTTCTACATCTTCAATTTGAGTCATGAAGGTGGTGTGACGGCAGTGATCGGACCAGTAGGTGTCCAGCACGCGAATTTCGGTAATGGTCGGTTCGCGTTTTTCTTCATTAAAGTATTGTTGGCACCACAGCAGGTCTTCAATGCTCATTGCCAAGCCCATTTCTTTGCGCATAGCTTCTGCTTCTTCACGAGTCATGGTCAAGAAGCCAGCAATGCGAGCAACTTTAGCAGGTTCTTCGCAGGTGCTTACCAAGGTTTCCGGTTTTCCCCATTCAGCTTCGCGCGCTTCGATGGGGTTGATGCAGTATGCTTTAATTTTAGCAACTTCATCTTCGCTCAGTTTGCCTTCCAGCACATAAACTTTAGCAGCTGCAACCATGGGACGTTCTTTTTGGGTAATCAATTGAATGCATTGTTCAGCAAAGTCTTCACGTTGGTCGTATTGACCGGGCAGCAGTTCTACTGCGAAAGCATGGCTACCTTCAGCGATGGGCAGCTCTTCTTCCAAAACTTTGTCAACGGGAGGTTCAGAAAGAACTAATTTCTTTGCCATTGCAAATTCTTCGTCACTCAAGCCCATAACATCGTAACGGTTCATCATACGAATGTTTTCCAAGCCAGTCATGCCAAGGTTGTTGCGCAGGTCTGCTAACAAACCATGTGCTTCAACGGCAAAAGCATCTTTCTTTTCCACAAAAATTCTTCTAATCATACTCATTACACCAGCCTCCAAATTATTTTGAGGATAATTAACATTAAAAATATTCGTTGATATAATTCCTAGTTTTCGGGAATAATCTATCTAATACAGAAAGCTTTTCTGCATTATGAACTTTAATCTTGCCTGCTTCCGCAAGCTCCGTTGCAGTAAAGGCACCAAAGTATAATTGAGTGAAGGCGCCCATATCCATGGTCACTTCTTCATTATCCAAAGTGCTTACCGCCTCCAGCTTACCGGGAGCAGTTTTTAATTTCAGCAAGTGGTTGTTCCTGCCAATTACGCTATCAGTCAAGAGCATAACAACACTGTTTTCTTCCATATTATATGGTACGTTGAGTTTCGCCAGCGCCAAACGTGCGTCAAGGCAACGCGCCATCATAAATGGCTGCAAGCTTCCGCTAACGTTATGGTCTGCAAAATTCAAATAGCTTTTGTCCCAAGCCTCTGCCAGCCAAGTAAAGGTTTTCGCCTCGCTCTTATGGCTTGCGGCAAATTGGAGCAAACGGTTACGAGCCGTAGCACTCTGCGCCATCAGTTCAATAACATTGAAATTTGCATCCTGCAATTTATAAAGCATATAGCCAACTGGCTCATCAGCTTCGTAAACCACAGCACACTTTACATTTTCTAAAGAATGTACCTTGAGCAGCTTGTTCCATTGGAAATCGGTACGCAAGGGTGCGCCATTCCAAGCTTTAGTACATTCGTAATAGAGCTTCGCTAAAATTTCCTTGTCTAAACCAGTACGTGCTACCTTTAGCTCGCTACCTGCTTGCGCAGTTTGCAGTTTTTCCAAAGGCATTTCGTACTTGTGACGATAATAGCAGAAGCTAAATTCGTAGGGCAAGTAAATGCCAGCGTTAATAGGCATCAACAATGCGAAAGGAAACTCTTGGGAACGCAACACTTCAAAGGCAGTCTCCAAAAGAGGACGGAACAAATGCTGTCCCCTCGCTTCGGGAGCAGTAGCAACGCCTACGATATAAGGCGTAAGAATTTGAGTGCCCCGAATGTTTAACATATATGGGTTCAGGTGAAGCATGTTCTGCAGCTTATCCTCTTCGTCAAAGCCACCTATCACCATACTATCCTTACCACAGTATTCACTAAAATACCATTGGTAAAATGGGTCATCCTTTTTCTCAAAGCAGTAATCCCACAGCTCCATGACCTGCGGCATTCTCGCTTCGTTTACAACTCTATAAGCCATGGCATACCTCAGCTAATAACAACGCTGTATTTTTTGAACATAAATTCCGGATGGTAGGACTCTTTTGCTTTGCGCAAACCTTCAACGCCCATATCCTCTTCCCTGTTCAAATAAGTAACGTCATCCCAAGCGTGGGAAGCGAACTCTTTATTGATAGCAGTGTATAAACCACGAATTGCGCCATTTGCCTTTTCAACGTGGAGCACTGCAGTATCGTCGTTTATTTTCTTGCCAAAGCTAAAGGCTTCAATCTTACCGTTGATGCGGATAGCACCACCACGCAGCTCCAGCGCTTCAAAATTACTGAAAGCTTGTTGCATGGCATACTTTTCGCAAATCAAGGTAGGATCTTCATCAATTCTATCGTCACACCATTTTTCACCAAAGGCAAGGCACTCTGCTTTGTTGGCTTCGGTAATGGGTTCGTACACAAAATCGGGATAAGCTTTCTTAAAAGCGTTGTAATGATTTTTTTGACCGTGGTACTTTCGACCGGAGAGCGCCGCCAATTTTTCACGCAGATAAACGTAATCCCAGTTATCTCTATCTTCTTCAAATTCCAAATCCGGGAACACTCTGCTAAAACGCTCTTTGGTACATTCGTAAATACCGTGCAGTCTAAAAGGCTTACCTTCGTGATATTCCTTCAACTCCTCCATCAAAAGAGGCAGGTCTTCGTCCTTGCCACCAAAGGGTTGCAGGAAGAAGTCCACTTCATTACGTTTAACCTTCACGATTAAAAAACCGTGGGCAACGCACCAAAATATATTGTAACAATCGCGCCAAACAAAAAGGTTGGAAAAAGCGCATTCGCTTCCGCGTTGTTCAGGTTTAGATAAATAGCTTTCAAACAAAGGCTTTTGTGCCAATGTTACAGGTTTAAATTCTAAAATAAAAAGACCCCCTAATGCATCTAAACATAATACACCGAGATTATTATACCATACATTATTGAAAATTTCTCTGCTTTCGTTAGGAAATTTCAAGTCATTTATGAAAAATCAAAAGCAGGTACTCATAACGAGCTGCCTGCTTCTAAATTTATAACTATCAACTCAAAAGACTAAACCTTGCTCCCAACGTTAACATCTATTTGATTTCCATTACGTTGCTCAATTTTATTTCGAGGTGCAGGCTGTTCAACATCCAAAGAACAACTGCTCACAGCAATAAATCCAAGCACAAACAATCCCAAAATAAACATTAGAAAAGTTTTCGCAACGCTCGGATGATTCACAAAAACTAAAATCACACCAACAGGAAAGCACATAAAGAGCATAAGTATGGTAAACCAGGCGTGCCTCCAAAAAGCTTTCTCTTTTTCACTTTCAACTCTACCTAAAGCATATTTAGCAGGAGCACCACAGTTTTTACAAAACTTGTCATTTCCAGCTATCCTTGCTCCACAATTTTTACAATACATCTATTCCTACACTCCTAACAACAAACCACTCTATTAAAGTTTCACCAAAACCAGGCACGTTTAAAATCAAAATATTTATCTTACATATATTGCATCAAAAAATCACCCTCTCATAATATAACTTCAGTTGAGAGTAGAAAAAGCGGAAAAAACTTTAAGAAGAATGTTTTTCGCTTTTTTCTCGAAAAAATTTCCTCTTTTTTTGTTCTTAACTGAAGTTTATTAGTGAAAGTTTCTTTTTTGCTCTCCTTACTCTTCTTTTACTATGTTTTCTTCTCATTCCTCTCGTTTTTTCTTTGGCTCCACTCAAGCAAAGCTTTTAGCTTTGCTACCATGTAATCTAAGTATGTGGTAACTTAGAGTTATGTAGGCACTTTCAACTTACTATCTATGTAAGTATCTTCTTTTATCTTAATAAGCATCAACCTTTTTAATATCTGTGAACTCAACTACAAACTCTGGATTCCATACATCAGTTGCTCCCAACAAAGTGTCTCTATTATAAAATCTATTTTTGTTTGAAATAACCTTTGCAGAAAATATTACAT
>JAGAPX010000021.1 GCA_017623055.1 Phascolarctobacterium sp. | reverse complement strand
TTTTCTTTTTCGAAGTAAATGCGCAGAATTTCTCTGATTTGAGCTTCATCGTCGGCGATTAAAATTTTTTGTTTATTCATAATATCACCCCTGATATTTAAATTCTAAGGCTATTATAGCATAAGGAAATCTTTATGCACGACGTTCACAAAAGATTTACATAATTATACCAACTACTCCACAAACTTTGGGCAAAACAGTTTCTTTGGCAAATTAAGTGTAAAATACTTTACAGTTCTTTGTACAAAGCCTGCAATTTTATTATTTATCGTGCAATAAATAACGTTGCATCATTTTGTTGAACTCCCATTGACTTTTATCGTCATAGGTTTCAAATTGGTTCATGATAGCGTCAATCTCGTCAGCATAATGTACGATGAACGCCTCTTTAGTTGCACATACCACAGGGGAACCTTTCTCGGTCTCGCCGTGATGGGACAAAAGAATGTGCTGTAACTGCTCCAAGCGTGCTTGGGGAAGCTTCAATTTGGCAGCAGCGTCCTGCACCATCATAACGGACATTGCGATATGTCCCAGCAAACGTCCTTCGTTGGTATAGGGGAAGCCAATTTGAGAAGAAATCTCACGCAGCTTACCAATATCGTGAAGAAGCGCACCTGCCACGACCAAATCCTTGTCCACATTGCCAATTTGTTCTGCCAAGGCAATGGCAATACCGGCAACATCTACGGAGTGCTGCAAAAGACCGCCAATATAAGCGTGGTGCATGCGCATTCCCGCAGGATTCATAATAAATTTATCGTAAACAGCACCGCTGAAAATTGTCTCTAAGAGAGCACGCAAACCGGGGTTACGAACGGTCTTAATTAAATTTTGCAGGCGGATGATGTATTCTTTCTCGTTGAAATTACCTTTCGGTAGCAGATTGGTGATATCATCTTCCGGCAAAAGGTTATCAAACTTTTGCACTACAACTTGCAGTGCCATATCATTGGAGAATTTGTTGATGTCCACCGCACCGCTTACCATGAAGGCTTCTGCCCCTTCCATTTGGCGCAGTTTATCAACCAAGCCTGCTTCAAAGCAGATAAAGGGAATTCTACCGCTGTTATCTTCCAGCAAACCACGAGCGAAAACGCCACCGTTAGAAGAATTACCTATCTTTTGCACTCTGACGAGAGCAGGCTGAATAATTTTGACACCTGCTTTAAAATCCTTAATCATATCTTCACCTACTTATACTACACGTGACGCAGTAGCAAGGTTTCTTTTGCTACATTCACAACTACGTCCATCTCACGCTCTACCAAGCGCAAGGACAATCTATCTGCTAATTTATCAAGTACAGGCAACTCCGTCGGCTGATGACCTGCATCGATAATATTTAAACCACTGAACACAGCTTGTTGAGCGCTGTGATACTTCACATCACCAGTTACAAGTGTATCTGCACCTTTAGCAAGGGCAATATCAATCAAATCACTGCCTGCCCCGCCACATACTGCAACTTTATGGACAGGCTTACCAGCGTCACCAACAGTTACGTAATCAGCCTTGAGGGAAGCTTTTACAAGCTGCGCGTAATCTGCCAAAGGCATCTTTTCTACAACGCCAATGCGACCTAAACCGTTACTTTCGTCTAATACGTCAGCATCATCTAATTTCAAAAGCTTTGCCAAAACATCATTAACACCAGTGCTTACGCAATCCAGATTAGTATGAGCGCTGTAAACAGCAATACCATTTTCTGTCAAAGTTAAAAGTAAATCCTGTTGCCAATCGTTATCTACAACACGTTTCAGTTTTTTGAAAATTGCAGGATGATGGGTAACAATCAGGTCTACCTTTTGGGAGATTGCTTGCTCCACAACCTCTTTGGTCAAATCCAAGGCAAGCAAAATTTTCTTAACGGTCTTACCCTTACGACCAAGCATTAAGCCTACATTGTCCCAATCCTCTGCCAAATTGGAAGGCATCAATTCTTCCAACAAAGCTACTAAATCATTTACAGTTGCAAGCATCTGCCAACGCCTCCAATTCTTGAACTAATTTTTCCCAAGCAATATATTTTTCACTTGCTTTTGCCTGCTCACTCTTGCCCATATTAGCAAGTAATTTTTTATAGTTATTTATCTGGCGCGCAAACTGTTTCGCCAGTAAAGGGTGCTTCGCTTCAATTAAGCTGGGACCAATTTCTAAAACAGCGTCAGAAAAAGCTTCGCTTTCACCTCGCTCAGCTACCATAATTTCGTACAGATGACGACCGTCAGCAACTAAATCTTCTGTAACAATGCACCAACCATTTTGAATGAGCCATTTGCGTAAAGAAGCAGCGCCTGCCATGGGTTGCAGTACCAAGCGCTTCGCTTCCACTGCCAAAGGCATATCCGCTTCTAAAATTTCTATCATGGTAGAGGCACCCATGCCTGCAATGGCAATACAGTCAGCTTCGCCAGTTTGCAGTACCTTTAAGCCACTGCCCAGACGAACTTCTACCTTGCCTTTCATACCATGCATGGACACAGTGTTCTTGGCAGCAAGGCAAGGGCCTTCTGCAATATCACCTGCAATGGCCCTAGCAATTTTTCCTTGCTCCAAAAGCCATACGGGCAAATAAGCGTGGTCTGTGCCAATGTCAGCCAAAACGCAGCCGTGAGGGACAAGTTTGCCAATCGCTTCTAATCTATCTCCAATGTTCATAGTGCCTCCAAAGTTTCGCAAATTTTAACAATACATTATAACATTTTTTGTATGATTTGAAAATAAAAAAGCTACTCTCAAAGAGAGTAGCTTTTAATCTCAAAATTAGAGAGCAGCTTTAGCAGCTTCTACCAATTTGGTGAATGCTGCTGCATCATAGATAGCCATGTCAGCCAAAACTTTGCGGTTCATTTCGATACCAGCTTTAGCCAAACCGTTGATGAAACGGCTGTAGCTCATGCCATTAGCACGGGTTGCAGCGTTGATACGAGCGATCCACAGACGACGGAATTCACGTTTTTTAACGCGGCGGTCACGACGTGCATAGGACAATGCTTTCATAACGGTTTCGTTAGCTTTTTTGAATTGTTTGGATTTAGCACCACGATAGCCTTTAGCTAATTTCAGAATGTGTTTATGACGGCGATGTGCGGTAACGCCAACTTTAATTCTTGCCATTGTTAGTATCCTCCTTTAATCTCTTGCTTATGCGTAGGGCAGCATTTTTGCTACGTGTTCATGGTCAGCTTTATGTACTAAAGCAGCTTTGCGCAGATTTCTCTTACGTGCAGGAGATTTATGTTCGAGAATGTGGCTCTTGAAGTTTTTAAAATGTTTGAATTCACCAGAAGCAGTTTTTTTGAAGCGTTTCGCAGCAGCTCTGCGAGTTTTCATTTTCGGCATTGTAATGTCCTCCTCTATTTGCTGGGTTTCGGCGCAACAATCATAATCATGTTTTTGCCTTCTAATTTTGGCACTCTTTCAACGATAGCCATGTCTTTAAGCTGCTCAGCCATTTTATTCAGCAGCACTTCACCAAGTTCAGGGTGGGAAAGTTCACGACCACGGAACATAATGGTAACTTTTACTTTGTCACCATCTTCCAAGAAGCGAACCGCGTTTTTGAACTTAACATTGAAGTCATGTTCTTCGATACCAGGACGAAGCTTGACTTCTTTAATATCAAAGGTTTTTTGTTTCTTACGGGCTTCTTTTTCACGTTTTTGTTGCTCGTAACGATACTTGCCGTAATCCATAATTTTGCATACAGGCGGTTTCGCGGTAGGAGCAATTTCTACTAAATCCAGATGACGTTCATTTGCAAGTTTAAGAGCATCGCGGCTAGACATAACGCCAAGTTGTTCTGCTTTACCATCAACACCATCTACAATAACACGTACTTCGCGTGCACGAATCTCTTCATTGATACGCAAGTCTTCTTTGCCTATGACAATTCACCTCCACGTCCTTTAGAACGCTAACTAAAATAAAAAGCGGGCAGATTAAAATCCACCCGCGAAAATATCATATCCAACCCTGTCGAGCGCTTGCCGCAAGGTGAGAAGCGAGTGGCTTCTGCTTTGTTACTCGAATATGATACCACAATGTTCAGTTAGTGTCAACTATTATTTTCTTGCACCCAGTTGATTATCAATTACAAACAAGCCATTCATATTATCGCCTACCATTGCCAATCTGTCAACGATCTCTCTGGTCTGATCTTCCTCTTCCACTTGTTCGTCAATAAACCAATGCAGATGAGTCATAGCAGCGTAATCCTTTTCCTTCATCGCCACTTCATACATATCATGAATACGGCTGGTTACATATTTTTCGTGCTCCAATGCTTTGGTAAAAGTTTCCAGCGGAGTTCCGAATTCAGTAGGCGGTGCATCAATTTGTAAAAGCTCCGGTTTTACGCCACGTTCCTTCATAAATTTTTCTAAGCGGAAAGCATGCTCACGTTCTTCTTCATATTGAAGTCTCATCCAATGTGCCATCCCTTTGAAATTTTTATCTTCCAGGTCAATGCTCATTGCCAAATACATATATGCAGAATACAGTTCAGCTTGCACTTGTTCATTAAAAACTTTATAAACTTTTTTATTCATAATCAATTCCTCCTATCTAAGATTGCTACGAATCTTACTACGCTCTCATTGTAACATAGAGCAACCCTATGATTTGCGACAGAAGTTAGTGATTTTGGTGAAGAGTTTACGAAATTGAACAGCTTTCTTCAAAATCAAACAAGAGCTGCCCATTTCGGACAGCTCTTGTAAAATTGAAAACATATTATTTTTTAGCCTTAGTGTTTACAACTTCTTTCAAGATTTTTGCGAAATCAGCGAAGTCCATTGCACCCAAATCGCCTTCTGCACGATGACGCGGGGAAACAGTACCGTTTTCCATATCGCGGTCGCCTACTACCAGCATATAGGGGATTTTTTCCATTTGACCTTCGCGAATCTTCTTGCCAATCTTTTCGTTGCGAGCGTCAACGGTTACACGGTAGCCTTCCATTTCCAGATTGTTAGCCAAAGCTTTGCAGTAATCTACTGCACGTTCGGTTACAGGCAGGAAGCGTACTTGTTCCGGAGCCATCCAGGTAGGCAGTGCGCCTGCATATTTTTCGATAAGCAGTGCAAGGGTGCGTTCATAGCAGCCCATGGAGGTACGGTGGATAATGTAAGGCAGTACTTTGTCGTTGTTTTCGTCAATGTAGTACATACCGAATTTTTCAGCAAGGAGCATATCAATTTGAATGGTTACGATGGTATCTTCTTTGCCGAATACGTTTTTAATTTGAATATCCAGTTTAGGACCATAGAAAGCAGCTTCGTCCACGCCTACTTTGTATTCGATGCCAAGGTCGTCAAGAATTTCTTTCATTACGCCTTGAGCGTGTTCCCATTGTTCCGGAGTGCCTTCATATTTATCGGTGTTGTTGGGATCCCATTGGGAGAAGCGGAAAGAACAGTCTTCTTTAAGACCCAAGGTTTCCAAGCAGTAGTTAGCCAGCTCGAAGCAGCCACGGAATTCTTCTGCCAATTGGTCGGGACGGATAATAAGGTGACCTTCGGAGATAGTGAATTGGCGTACACGAATAAGACCGTGCATTTCGCCACTGTCTTCGTTACGGAACAAGGTAGAGGTTTCACCTAAACGCATGGGCAGGTCACGATAGGAGCGTTGACGGTTCAGGTAAACTTGATATTGGAAGGGGCAGGTCATGGGGCGCAGTGCGAAGCATTCTTTTTCTTCGTCGTGGGGGTCGCCCAGCACGAACATACCATCAAGATAGTGATCCCAGTGACCGGAGATACGATACAGGTCGCGTTTTGCCATCAGCGGAGTTTTGGTCAGGTAGTAGCCACGACGTTGTTCGGTATCTTCAATCCAGCGTTGGAGCAATTGGATAACGCGTGCACCTTTGGGTAGCATAATGGGCAAACCTTGACCAATGTAGTCAACGGTGGTGAAATATTCCAGTTCACGACCAAGTTTGTTGTGGTCGCGTTTCAAAGCTTCTGCTTGTTGTTCCAGATAAGCGTCCAGCTCTTCTTTTTTCGGGAAAGCTACGCCGTAAATACGTTGCAGCATTTTGCGGCTGCTATCGCCACGCCAGTAAGCACCGGTTGCAGAGGTCAGCTTAATAGCGTTGCCTTTAATGCGACCAGTGGAATCAAGGTGAGGACCAGCGCACAAATCGGTGAAGTCGCCTTGTTTATAGAAGCTGATTACAGCGTCTTCCGGCAGGTCGTTGATAAGCTCAACCTTGTAGGGTTCTTCCAGCTCTTCCATAAATTTGATTGCTTCTGCACGAGGCAGTTCGAAGCGTTCCAATTTCAGCTTTTCTTTGCAAATTTTACGCATTTCGCCTTCAAGAGCAGCCAAATCTTCCGGAGTAAAGGGAGCCGGAGTATCGAAGTCGTAGTAGAAACCGTTGTCAATGCTAGGACCGATAGCTAGCTTAACTTCCGGATGCAAACGTTTCATAGCTTGCGCCAGTACGTGGGAGCAAGTATGCCAATAGGTTTTGCGATATTCTTCATTTTCAAAGGTATACAATTTTTCTTCAGCCATTTTTATAAGCCTCCTATATAAATTTGATAATCAACATTGCGAGAGAAAATAAAAAACTCCAATCCCTCACAAAAGGGACGGAGTTACCCGCGGTTCCACCCTCATTGGCTTCGTGCAAGAAGCCCACTCGGCACCGTTAACGCCGGCATACGGACTGGCATACTCGCCGAAGCTTTCCGCAGTCAGTTTGAAGGTGGTGCGTCCATCGTTTTACCCTACTGCTCTCAGCCTAGGCAGTATTTTCTGTAAGGATATGGCGACGACAAGTCCTTCGCATTACTGATAATTGTTTTTATTTACTAGTTAATTATAGCATAGTTAGATGGGTTGTCAATATAGAAAAGGCTCCCGCAATTGCGAGAACTTATATGGATACTTGTAAAAATCTGCTGATGTGTTATAATGAAACGAGAGAGATTCCTGATATGTGGTGTGTCAGCTCTCTCCTCATTGTCTAGAATTTGAAAGAAAGGCTGTTCACAACCGTTGTGGACGGTCTTATTTCATTTTATGAGCAAATTTACTTACATACTGAAATAATGGTAGCAACGAGAATACCAAAAGTTATCATTAAAGACAGCGCTTCATAAGTAGTCATTGCTATCACCTCCCCATGAGGAGGAACCGACTATCAGGAATCTCTGCTTTAGTATTCTACATAAAATTCTCCTCACCTATATTTATTTTGCGATTTTGTGAAATCCAGGTGAAATTTTGAAAATAGTCTAGAACATACAAAGGCTCCCGCTCATTCGAGCGAGAGCCTTATTTACTTCATTTCAATAATTTATTTGCTAGCTAATTGTGCAACCAAAGCTTCCAGTTTAGCAATGCGTTCATCTGCATTTGCCAGCTGGTCTTTCATTGCTTCGTTATCTGCCTTAATAGCTTCGTTTTCTGCTTTAACAGCATTTACTTCTTGGATAAGTTCGCGTTTGCTCATCTTCGCAAAGCCATTAGGTTTATCTAAGCCAATGGAAAGACCAAGGTTAACCATGTTTTCGCCGTTACCCATGGTACCGCCAAGGCTTAACATAAACTTTTCGTTAGGACGATAGAACGCACCCAAAGCCGCAGCATTTTCGCCTGCGTAATTACCCATGCCTGCGCTGAAAGTAAGCTTATCATCAGGGTCATAATCCAGCGGATGGAGAGCTGCCAAAGCTGCTGCGCCTGCGCCTACCTTGTTAATTTTGGCATTGGTTTTTTCAAGACGTTGGTTGAGCCCAGCAACGGAAGCATTACTACCACCAATTAATTCATTTACTTGTTCCTTAGTGTAAAGATTTTCTGCTTCAACTTCTTTTGCAGTTATCTTTTCAGCAGATACATTACCGTCTTTGTCAACTTTAAACTTATCACCAGCGGCTTTTACACTACCGTCAGCACCAACTTCAAACTTACCGCCAGCACCTTTAATTTTTCCATCTTTAGACATCGCGGCATTAGCACCTGCATAAGTGTGATTACCATTATCACAAGCATAGAACCCTTCTTCATCCATATGAGTAGAATGTTCACCTACGGTAATACCACCAGCACCGATTGTAATGGGCGCCGCAGAGTTATTCTCTTGAATTGTAATACTACTACTAATAATATTTTGATTTTCAAAAGTAGTAATTCTTACAAAATTTTCATCTACATACTTCTTATCTGCCTTATCTGCAATAGCATCAGCATTTATTTTTACTTGAGCATCTAAATCCTTTGCAGCATCTGTCAAATCTTCGCTGTTTGTAATATAAGTAGTGTTTAATTTAAAATCTCCACTGCCAGTAATATTATAAATATTTGTCCAATTCCCCTGTACTGTATTTGCCAAATTCCTAACTGTGTCTGTTAAAGTTTCACCATTAGTAATGCAAGTAATGCCTGAACTATCTGTTACTACTTTCCCTGTACCAACTATGTTTGCAACTGCATTCAACTGCCCTACATTTACAGCATCAGTATCAAGTTCACCTTTAGTTACATTAACAATTTTTCTAGTAGCATAAGCATCATCAACATTCCCACTACCAACACTCACTACGTTCGAAGCATCAGCAACAGAACCATAACCCAAAGCAACGCTGTTTGCTTTTCTAACTTCAGCATTATTACCTAAAGCGACAGATTTTTCACTGCTTATATGAGAATCTATCCCAATAACAATACTATTCTTAGCGTCACTCGTTATCTTACCAGGTGTTATGGTCTCATTATTCTTACCATCACATCCCACACCAAAAGAATTTTCAATGGTGTTATTGTTATCTGTAAAAGTATACACACTATAACCAGCCCAAGCAACACTACTGCTCATTAGCACCGCACCAGTTAAAAGCCCTAATACTATCCGTTTCGCCAAATTCTTTTTCATAGTTTACGCCTCCTTGAAAGCTTTTTATATCATAGCCTGCACTACCCACAGGCTAAAAAGACAATTACATCTTTTACATTTCTTCAAGGTCTGTTTCTATGCATATTGTACTAAAAAAAAAAGGCATTTGGTCAAGTCAGAAGCACACTGTTTTTCAGCTTGTTCTCGTAAAACCTTTTGCCTGTAAATTTTATACTCTTCTTCCCACGCAAGCACGAATAGTTCAAAACGGCTAACACCCAACGCTTGGCAAAGTAGTAATGTAAGCTCTAAACCCACCTTATGTTTACCAAGCTCTAAATCACTAAGATGCTTTCTGTCAATGCCAGCCATCTTGGCAATATCATCCTGCGTTAAGTTTTTACGCTTCCTCAAAATTCGTAAGGCTACCCCTAATTTAACCATATCATCATGAAAATTTACTTTATCCATTTTATGCACCTTCAGCTTGTTAATTATATATTTAATTATGCCTTTTTGCTACCTTTGGGGGAAATATCCCCCATTGCTTGCTTTCTTGAGATTTGTATGCTATGGTGCAAAAACCCCGCTCTTAAGCATCATCAGCTTGAGCAGAGCTTATTGTTTGCAGTTATATGTGAATTTACGTTTGTCTTTATTTGTTGTTCGTGATATAATTTTCGCAGAGAGATTCTTGATTAGTCGGTTCCTCCTGCTTGGGAGGTGTTAGCAATGACCACATACGAAGCGTTGTCCTTAATGATTACCTTTGGTATTCTCGTTGCTACCATTGTTCTTGGATGTAAGTAATTTGACTTATAAAAAAGAATAAGACCGTTATACGGTTGTACAACAGCCTCTTCTTCAACTGAATTTTTAATTCTGCGGAGAGAGCTGACGCTACCACACATCAAGAATCTCTCTGCATTTATTATATAGTTAATATACAGTACTGTCAATTAGTAATAGGAATAGATAGGGCAAAAGAAATAAACGAGAAAGAAAACCACCAAAAGAAAGAGCAAAAAAGAAAATCTCACTAAATAAGTTTGCATCAGAAAGTTAAAACGGCAAATTCTTCATAAAAAAATTTTAAATTAAAAATATTTTTTCGTCATTTTTGCCGTTTTAGGTGGCTCATGTAAACTTATTTAGTGAAAGGTGAAATTACAGCGCGCCAAAAAGCACCTTACAAACAAAAAACGAGGTATGAACTTTTCGTTCATACCTCGTTTACTTGTAACAATTTTTAAGATAGCACGTGCAATTTTACAAGTGCATCCTTGGCAGCCTGCTGTTCCGCATCCTTTTTGGTGCGACCACTGCCACTGCCAATAACCTTACCGCCAAGGCATACCTCGGAGTTAAAGGTTTTGTTGTGTTCAGGTCCAGTGCTTCCTGCCAGGTGGTAGCTAATTTCTACATCACCGTCACGTTGCAAATATTCTTGCAAGCGTGTTTTGAAGTCACTGCAAATACCATGAGTGCAAATAAAATCAATTTCCTTTTGCATGATGGCAAGCAAATAATCCTGCGCCTTTGCCAAGCCTTGGTCTAAATAATAAGCACCAAGTACAGATTCAAAAGCATCTGCCAAAATGGATGGGCGCTCCCTACCACCGCTCATCTCCTCGCCTTTACCAAGGAGGAGGAAATCGCCTAAGCGCAATTTCTTAGCGTATTCAAAGAGGGAAGCTTCGCATACCAAATGGGCACGCAGTTTTGTAAGCTGGCCTTCTGCCAATTGAGGAAAGTTTTTATACATATAAGTGCTTACGATGACGCTTAAAACAGAATCACCTAAGAACTCGATGCGTTCGTTGTGTTCCGGTTTAGGCTCCCCTTTTGCCTCGTGGGCATAGGAAGTGTGGGTAAGCGCCATGTCAAGCAGAGCTAAGTCATGCATTTCAATACCCAGCCATTTGCAGAACGCCTGCAGCTGCTGTGTACGATTCTTGTGCATTTTAAATCAACTCTTCTCTTAGTCTTCGTATTTTTTGAAAACGATGCAAGCGTTATGACCGCCAAAGCCCAGGTTGTTGCTGAGTGCAGCTTTAACTTCTGCTTTACGTGCAACGTTGGGAACATAGTCAAGATCCAAGCCGTGTTCGGTATCGGGTTCTTGATAGTTGATGGTGGGAGGAATAACGCCGTTTTCGATGGTCAGAACGGTAGCAATTGCTTCTACACCGCCTGCTGCGCCCAGCAAGTGACCAATCATGGATTTATTGGAGCTTACTGCCAGTTTGTAAGCGTGTTCACCAAATACTTTTTTGATTGCAAGGCTTTCACCTTCGTCGTTACGAGCGGTGGAAGTGCCGTGAGCATTGATGTAATCAATATCTTCCGGTTTCAGGCCTGCGTCTTTAATAGCGTTAACAAAGCAAGCAGCCGGAGTTTCGCCGCTCGGATCGGGAGCAGTGATGTGGTAAGCGTCGCAATTGAGGCCATAGCCAACCAATTCAGCGTAGATATGTGCGCCACGAGCTTTAGCGTGTTCCAATTCTTCCAAAAGGATTACGCCGGAGCCTTCGCCCATTACGAAACCGTCACGGTTTTTGTCGAAGGGACGGGAAGCGCCTTCGGGGTTTTCGTTGTTGGTGGACAATGCTTTCATGTTAGCAAAGCCTGCAACAGCGATGGGAGAAATGGAAGCTTCGCAGCCACCAGCGATCATTACATCAGCGTCGCCGTATTGAATGGTACGGAGAGCGTCACCAATGCAGTTGGTGCCAGTTGCGCAAGCAGTTACGATTGCAGTGTTGGGGCCTTTAAAGCCATAAGCAATACCGATTTGACCTGCGGGCATGTTAGGAATTTCCATGGGAATGAAGAACGGGCTGATTTTGGAAGGGCCTTTAGCACCCAGTTTCAAGGATTGTTCCAAGAAAGTGTGGATACCGCCGATGCCGGTGCCAACGCATACGCCGCAACGGGTAGCGTCGATTTTTTCCAAATCAAGTTTAGCGTCTTCGATTGCCAGTTTAGCAGCAGCTACAGCAAATTGGGTAACGCGGTCCATACGTTTACCTTCTTTTTTGTCGCCATATTTGCCAAAATCAAAATCTTTTACTTCGCCAGCGATTTTAACGTTAAAATCAGTGGTGTCGAATTGGGTAATCATACCAATACCGGATTTGCCGGCAGTCAGGTTAGCCCAGAATTCTTCTTTGCCGGTACCGATCGGGGTAATAGGACCTACGCCAGTTACTACTACTCTTCTCTTAGTCAAAATGTTCACCTCAAAATTAAATATTTGCAATTTCTTCTTTAATTCTTCTAAAGATTTCTTTTACAGGTAAGATTTCTTTAATCTTCCACATGTTAGCGCCGGTAAATACCAAGCCAGTTTCTACGTCACCTTGTTGAGCGCGGGTAAGCGCACGGATGATGCAGAAGTTGCGTTTGCATTTTTTCAGGCACGCATCACATTCAGTGGGTTTGGGAGAATTATCTTCTAAAGACAGTTGAGCAAAAGGATTGCGAATGGAGCGACCCTTGTAGCCTACGGGGCTATCAATTTGTACAACGTCTTCTTTAGTCATTTTCAAATAGAATTCTTTTAAAGCAGGTGCACCATTAGATTCTTCACTAGCGGCAAAGCGACTACCCATTTGCACGCCATTTGCACCAAGATTTAAAAGTTCTGCAACATCGTTGCCGTCAACGGCACCGCCTGCTGCGATTACAGGTATATTTACAGCCGCGAGGATTTCGGGCAGTATTTCCTTAATGGATTGCTGGGTGCCAAGGTGACCGCCAGCTTCAGTGCCTTCTACAACAATGGCAGAAGCGCCCAGTTTTTCAGCAGTTTTAGCCAATCTTGCAGAAGATACAATAGGCACTACCTCAACGCCATATTCACGTCCAATAGCGAAAATATCTCTTGAAAAACCGGCACCAGCTACAATCAAGTCGATTTTTTCTTCTGCTGCAGTTTTAATTAAACCCAAGAATTGTCTAGCAGCAACCATTGCATTAATACCAATAATGCCTTTACCGCCAGTAAGTTTTCTTGCCATACGGATTTCTTTACGCAATTCATCAAAGCTCATACCAGATGCAGCAATCAAACCAATACCGCCTTCGTTTGCTACGGCAGCAGCTAAAGGAGCGGTAGACAACCTAATGGCCATACCACCTTGTACGATTGGTACTTCTGCAACTAATTTACCGATTTTAAGTGCTGGTAATTTCAACAAATATCCCCCATTTCAGGACTTCAAAAAGCTATACCAGAGAGCCTCATAAGAGGCTCCCTGTATTCAGCTATCAAAGAATTATTTTTCTTCGTCCAACATTTTAACTGCGTCAGCAACAGTGCGAATTTTTTCAGCTTTTTCATCGGGAATTTCTACGCCGAATTCTTCTTCAAAAGCCATGATCAATTCAACGATATCGAGGGAGTCAGCACCGAGGTCATCGATGAAAGCGGATTCCATCTTTACTTCGTCAGCGTCAACGCTCAATTGTTCAACAGTGATATCTCTTACTTTGTCGAAAGTGCTCATTACGATTCACCTCCTTCATAAAAATTTAATTGCTAGTCGCAATATTACATTACCATACCGCCGTCGACATGTAAAGTCTGACCGGTGATATAATTAGCGTCGCTGCTCGCAAGGAACAGAACGGCTTTAGCGATGTCTTCAGTCTCACCCAAACGGTTGAGAGGAATGCCTGCCAGCATAGCTTCTACAACTTTTTCAGGAAGTACGCTGGTCATATCAGTTTTGATGAAGCCAGGAGCAATTGCGTTTACGCGGATGCCACGAGCAGCAACTTCTTTAGCAGTAGCTTTGGTGAAGCCAATTACGCCAGCTTTAGCTGCGCAGTAGTTAGCTTGACCAGCATTACCCATAACACCAACGATGGAGCTGATGTTTACGATACTGCCGGAACGTTGTTTCATCATATATTTAATAGCAGCTTTGGTGCAGTTGAACACGCCTTTAAGGTTGGTGGTGATTACTGCGTCCCAATCTTCTTCTTTCATTCTCATCAAGAGACCATCACGAGTGATGCCTGCGTTGTTTACGAGAACGTCAATGCGACCGAATTCTTTAACAACAGCGTCAACCATAGCGGTGGAAGCTTCGGTGGAAGCGATGTCTGCTTGGACAACAAATGCTTTGCGACCCATAGCTTCGATTTCAGCAGCAACTTCTTTAGCAGCAGCTTCGCTACCAGCGTAGTTTACTGCAACGTCTGCGCCTTGAGCAGCCAAAGCCAAAGCAATTGCACGACCGATACCACGGGAAGCACCGGTTACGAGAGCAATTTTACCTTCAAATTTCATCATTATTTACCCTCCTGTAAATGTTCAAGAGTTTTTTCCAGGCTAGCCGGGTCTTCTACGAAAAGTGCCGGAACGCCTTTTGCGATTTTTTTGGTGAAGCCGGTCAAAACTTTGCTGGGGCCAACTTCAACGAAGGTGTCTACGCCGTTAGCAACCATGTTGCGTACGGAAGTTTCCCAAAGTACGGGCATAGCAGCTTGTTTTACCAAGAGTTCTTTAATCAAAGCACCGCTTACAACTTCTTCTGCGGTTACGTTTGCAACAACAGGGAATGCAGCGTCTTTAATTTCGATGGGAGCAAGCACTTCTGCCAAGCGTTCAGATGCAGGTTGCATCATGGTGCTGTGGAAGGGAGCGCTTACGTGGAGAACGATGCAGCGTTTTGCGCCTGCAGCTTTCATTTCTTCATTAGCCTTTTCAACAGCAGCGGTAGCGCCTGCGATTACAACTTGACCGGGGCAGTTGAAGTTAACTGCTTGTACGGGCAAGCCGGTTTCAGCTTCTACCTTTTGGCACAGTTCAACGATAGTTTCGTTTGCCAAGCCCATTACTGCGGACATGCTGCCTTCGCCTACGGGAACAGCTTCTTGCATAAATTGACCACGTTGACGAACAATGCGTACAGCATCAGCAAATTTCATAGCGCCTGCGTTTACCAGTGCGGAATATTCGCCCAGGCTGTGACCAGCAGCGATATCAGCAACAGCGCCGTGTTGTTTTAAAATTTCTGCACAGATGGTGCTGGCAGTCAAAATTGCAGGTTGAGTATTGTAGGTCAAGCGCAGTTCTGCTTCAGGACCTTCAAAGCACAATTTGGTAAGGGAGAAGCCAAGAGCGTCGTCAGCTTCTTCAAAAAGTTGTCTAGCAACCGGATATTGGTCGTAGAAAGCTTTGCACATACCTACATATTGGGAGCCTTGTCCCGGGAATACAAATGCGATTTTGCTCATCAAAGTATCCTCACTTTCGAGATTTATATCAATGGTAATTATTTACTCCATTTAAGAACGATGGCAGCCCAAGTAAGACCGGCACCGAAGCCAACTAAAAGAATGTTGTCGCCTTTTTTCAAAGCGCCTGCAGCTTGCGCCTCGCACAATGCGATGGGAATGGAAGCAGCAGAAGTATTGGCATATTTATCAACGTTAACCCAAACTTTTTCCATGGGCATTTTCAAGCGTTTAGCAGCAGAAGTAATGATGCGCATATTTGCTTGGTGGGGAACCAAAAGGTCCAGTTCTTCTGCTTTCATGTTAGCAGCCTTCAAAGCACGTTTAGCAGCAGTACCCATAATTTGGATTGCAAATTTGAAAACGTCTTGACCGCTCATGTGAATGGTGTGTTCGTGAGCAGCTGCAGTTTCCGGAGTAGCAGGTTTACGGCTACCACCAGCAGGTTGAATCAAGAATTTGCCGCCGCTACCGTCAGCACCAAGTTCAATGCCAAGTACGCCTTCGCCCTCGTCAACAACGCCTACAACAGCAGCGCCTGCACCGTCACCAAAAAGCACGCAGGTGTTGCGGTCGGTGAAGTTCATAATACGGGACAAGGTTTCTGCGCCAATGATAAGCGCTTTATCATACAAACCAGTTTTAATCATTTGGCTTGCTACTGCCAAATTATATACAAAGCCGCTGCAACCAGCAGAAAGGTCAAAAGCAGCTGCGTTCTTGCAGCCCAAGCGATCTTGCACCAAGCAAGCGGTAGACGGGAACGCGTGGTCAGAAGAAGCAGTACCAACAATTACCAGTTGGATTTCTTCAGGTTTAACACCTGCATCTTCCATTGCTCTTTGAGCAGCGATTACAGACATATCAGAGGTTGCTTCTTCGGGAGCAGCAAAGTGACGTTGTTTGATACCGGTGCGTTCAGTAATCCATTGGTCACTGGTATCAACAATTTTTTCCATATCGAAGTTAGTAACAGTTTTTTCCGGCACGTAATGTCCGATGCCCAAAATACCAACAGCTCTCGTCATTTATCAGTTTCCTCATTTCTTTTTTGAGATTCCGCTATTTTTTCAGTAATAGCACTTACTAAATTGTTTTCAGAGAATTTTACCGCTACACCAATAGCATTGGTAATAGCATACGCCTTGGAGCTACCATGGCAGATAATAAAGGGAGCCTTTACACCTAAGAGTAATGCACCGCCGTAAGCGTTGGGGTCCATCTTCTCTCTAAGCTTTGCCATTGCAGGCTTAATCAGTGCGCCGCCAATTTTTGCCAGCATACCGCTGCACATGATGGCATCCTTAATCAAAGTAAAGATTGCCTTTGCCAAGCCTTCACCAAATTTCAGAACAACGTTACCTACGAAGCCGTCGCATACTACAACGTCAACACTGCCGTTGGTAATGTCGCGACCTTCCACATTGCCCTTGAAGTTGATTTGCTTTACTTCTTTTAATAAAGGATAGGTAGCTAAAGCTTGTTCGTTACCCTTTGTTTCTTCAGAACCTACATTCAAAAGACCAACCTTGGGATTTTTCAGGTTTAATAATTTTTCAGCATACACACTGCCCATGATGGCACTGTGTACCAAGTTCATCGGTTTTGCATCTACCATACTACCGCTGTCCAAAACAACAGTCGCACCAGTCAAACTGGGAATAGCAGTTGCAATTGCAGGACGTTCCACGCCTTTAATACGGCCAACACACAGCACTGCAGCAACAGAAGCAGCACCAGTACTACCAGCAGAAACAAGAGCGTCGCACTCACCAGCGCGCAGCATCTTGGAAGCAACTACGATGGAAGCATCCTTCTTAGATTTTACAGCAATAGCGGGATGCTCGTCCATATTTATTACTTGACTTGCGTGTTGAATTTTAATTCGTTGATTATCTAATTCTTTGTATTGACGGAGCAAGTCTTTAGCAACAACCTCGTCACCTACAAGCACAACCTCGCAGTCGAACTTTTTAACAGCGTTTATTGCACCTAAAACCAGTTCTTTAGGACCGTAATCGGTACCCATAATATCTAATGCTATCTTCATTCTGCTTGCTTCCTTTCGTCATCCAAAGAAACAACTATAAATTTAGCGCGGAAAACTTCCTCGTTATTATTCTTAATTCTTACACAGATGAAGTACTTATCGTCACGACGATTAGTTACCTCTGCCTTTGCTACGAGGTTTGCACCTGCGTACACAGGCACCTTATATTTTACATTGGCTACTCCGGTCAACGCTGTTTGCGCATCCACTACCGCAAGGGCAAGTGTATCTGCCATTGCGAACATATAGTGACCACGAGCAACGCCGGTTTTTTCTAAAACCATATCCGGAGTTATCTTCAAGGTAGAAATGCCTACCTTATTTAATTCCAAATCAATGAGCTCACCCACGATATCCTTCTTGTCGATGGCACGCAGTTTGGATTGTGCGCCCTCTGCCATATCACGGGTGCGTTCGCGTAGCTCCGGTATGCCCAGCGCCACACGATCCAGGCGAATGGTCTGAACACTAACCTTTAAGGTTTTTGCCAACTGCTCATCTGTCATAAACGGATTGTCATGCAAGATATGCTGCAGTCTTTCATGGCGTATTAACTTTCTTGTAGAATTCATTGTTTCACCTGCTTTTAGTACCAGCTCATAATATCTGAATACATTATAAAAGCTAAATCCCCCTTTGGCAATAGGTAAGTTTAAATTTTTGATTAATTTTTTCTACGAAATCGCTACTTTTTTGAGACAAGAACTTATTTTAAGTGCCTACTTCTTTATTAAGCAGAACGCTTTAAAAAATGTTATAATATCTTTGTCCACAGATGATAGATTACAAGAGGAGTTTTATCTTGTTGCGTACTAATAAACTTATTTTAACTTCATTATTTATAGCTTGCGGATTGTTGCTTCCCCTCGCCTTCCACACCTTTGGTATGGGAGGGCGCACCTTTCTGCCCATGCACATCCCCGTGTTTATGGGCGGTATGCTTTTAGGAAGCTTCCCCGGTTTCATCATCGGTGCTCTTACTCCCTTACTAAGCTGTCTTTTAACAGGCATGCCTCCCCTCATTCCCTCCTTGCCCATGATGATTGTAGAGCTTGCCCTTTTCGGACTAGTTGCAGGCTTTATGTACCACGAAAAGCACCAAAACATTTACCTTTCCTTGGTATCTGCCATGATAGCAGGACGCTTGGGTGCAGCCTTCGTCCTAATGTTATTTTCTGATATGCTCGGTATTCATTTGCACCCGCTCACTTATGTTGCCGCTACCTTTATGACAGGTATCGCAGGTGTAATTTTCCAATTAGTATTCATTCCCATTTTGGTAAAACGATTAGAAAAAATCGTCAGCAGTGAGGTGATTAAATAATGAAGAAAAAATTTTTGCTTCTGCTAGCGTTATGCACAGCAACCCTTCCTGCCCATGCTCATAACTTACCTATCTTCACCCTACCCGATGTAGTCATCTACGCTTCTGCAGAAAATGTAGATACAGTTATCAATGTCCAGCAAGTAAATATTGGTGCTGCCCAAACAGTACCAGAGCTGTTGCGGAATACTGCAGGCATTCAAATTCAGGCTCGTCCCAACGCTGGTGGCAACGAAGATTTAACCGTTAAATTGCGTGGTCACGATTCCAGACACTATACTGTTTTAATGGATGGTATTCCCCAATCCATGAGTGGTGTTATGGGCGGAGGTTATGTAAATTGGAACGCCATTCCCCTTGGCATGGTAGAGCGCATTGAAATTATTAAAGGTGCCAAATCTGCAGCTTATGGTCAAAGCGAAGGCGGTGTCATCAATATCATCACTAAAAAATCTGCTGACGCAGGGGAACTTCAACTGACTACAGGTAATAACGATAGACGCCAATATATTTTTAATTATGGTGTGCAGATAGAAGCCTTAGGCTTTAGAGTGTATGCTAATAAATCTGAACAAGATGCTTACTTGCGTAACAGCGATTATGATAACGAACAAACAGGCATCAATTTGAATTACAAGCTTTCCCAAACTGATAGCCTGCGTTTTAATTACGACCATCAACAATTAAAGCGCGGTCTTGTAATTGCCAACGCTCCTGGCAATGGTAACTATGATAGCCGCTATCCCATTTCCAGTGGCGATACCTTTGCTAATTCCTCTAACACTCCCGGTGATGGCTCTTATACTAAAATCTATCGCAATAATTTTAATGTTACTTGGAATTCTGACAGGGATAATGGCAGTGATAGCCTGACCTATTGGAAAAACCATGAAAAGCAACGGGAGCATAATGTTGAAAACGGCAACCTTATCTTTGACCGCTACAATGTTACTGATAAATCCATCGGTTTAATGTATAAGGGCAGTGCTTATCTTAGTTCTAAACATCAGCTTGGCTATGGCGCAGATTACAAACGCTTGCGTTATGGTTACGGCTGGTACAATTCCGGAAACGGCAACTCCCTGTACCCTTCCCAAAAGCTGGATGTATGGGGTATTTATATAGAAGATAATTGGCATATGGACGAACGCTGGCTTACCAATATTGGTCTGCGTTACGACAAAATGGAAGGCGACAGAGACGCTGCTCAAGCTACTAACATCGGTAGTATGAGTGAAAGCGCACTTTCCCCCAAGCTGAATGTGCATTTTAAAAATGATGAACGCACCTCCACAAACTTTAGTGTGAATAGAATTTGGCGCGCTCCCTCCATGGCAGAATTTTACTGGCATTATTCTGGCTTCGGTTTTGCCAAAAGCCTTCTCCTCGCTCCAGAAAAAGGTTGGGGCTACGAAGCAAGCATTGCTCATCAATTTAACGACAAGCTTCACAGCAAGGCTACTGCCTTCTATCAAGACATTAGTGATTATATAAACTTCACCCACCAAAGACCTTTTAATGCCTACAACATCGACAAAGCACAGCTTTGGGGTTGCGAGTTGGAAAATACTTGGAAGCTTGACGATGCTTCTATCATTTTCTTGAACTACACCAATATGCACACTAAAAAAGAAGGCGTGCACGCTAATGACAATGTTGGCTTACATGGCGAACTGGATTACCGTCCCCGTCACACCTTGGCACTTGGCTACCAATATGACGAAGGCAAATGGCATGCTCGCTACGATATGACTTACACAAGTAGCCAAAAGGCAACCTTAGGCTACCCTGCTACAGATCCAGCAACCTATAAAGTGCAAGAAATTGGTGGCTATGTTGTCCATAATCTTTCTGCTACCTACGATTTTGCAAAAAATTCTTCTGTCAACTTCTCCTTGTATAACATTTTTGACAAGGAATACTGCGAAATTTACGGCTACCCCATGGAAGGAAGAGTTTTCACAGCAACTTTCACTTATAAATTCTAAGCTTTTAATAAATTGAGGTATAACTTCTTTATGAACAAAGATATTGCTTTCTTTGACAACTTTGCAGATACTTGGGACAGTTACCGCAATACCAACGTAAAAATTTTAGAACGGCTTATGGTTTTAGCAAATATTCCTGTTGGAAGTACGGTGCTTGATGTCGGCAGTGGTACGGGCGTACTGCTTCCCTATCTTCACGCAACAGTGGGAGCGCAGGGAAAAATCACCGCTATAGATTTTTCTGAGAAGATGCTTGCCAAAGCGCAGGAAAAGTTTGCAAATTTAAGCAACGTTGATTTTATCGTAGGTGACGTTTTAGAAATGAACATTCCTGCGGAAAGCATTAACGTTGTAATTTGTCTGAACTTCTTTCCCCACCTGCACACTCGCAAGGAAGAGTTCATTAGAAAAATGAAAAGCTCCCTCAAAAACGGAGGAAGCCTTATCATCATGCACGATATTTCCCGTGCAAAAGTAAACAGTATCCACCGCGACAACTCCGTGGTTACGGAACACCGCCTGCCAGAAGCAAAACTTGTTGGCGAAATGCTAAAGGCTTGTGGCTATAAAGAAGTTACTGCCTACGAAGACGACACCCTCTATTTTGTAAAAGGGTTTAAGTAAAAAGAAAGACCGAACTGATTTACACGCAGTCAGTTCGGTCTCTTTTTATCTTTTTACAACTATTCTTCCCTCACCAAAGGGTTCTTTGTATTTTTCTCCAACCTTTGCGTCGAGATGGTTCTGCACGTATTCAATTACTGCGTCCGCTTCCGAAAGATTATTTTCAGAAAGCAGCTTGCCTTCATTGAACATCACCATACCATTACCACCGTTATTTAAGATGTAGGAATTGCTTGCCACGGTGTAGGTCTTATCTAAAACCAAAGGCTTGCCTGCAATCGTAACAGACTGCACCCTGTACGCTCCATCCACTTTGACAAAATTACCTTTGTCATCACGCACGACGGAAGTCGGTAAAGTAGCATCTACCACATAACTCAACCCGGACACTTGTAAAAAGCCTCCGCTTTCTTCCGGCAACTTATGCACGCCCATTTCCAGCGCGTCCAAAATTTGTTTACCACTTACCTCTTTCACCGCACACATATTGCCAAAGGGAAGCACTTCTAAAATATCTTTATAAGTAAATACGCCTTGAGGAATATCCTTGCGAATACCACCGCCGTTTACGAGAGCAACATCCGTGCTCAACACTGCACGTAAAGCGTCAGCTACTAAGTTCCCCATATTAACCTCTTGACTGCGAATTAAACGCTTGCCAGTTTCAGGGTCGTTCACATATAAAGGAACCATTGCTTCGCCCAAGGGTTGCTGTAAAATTTCTTCAAAGGCAGCCTTTTCCCGGGCAATGATTGCTTCCAGCTCAGGGTCTTTCGCAGTCAAGCCATTAATAAGCTTGGTACTGAGTTTGCCGTCCGTGCTGATGGTAAGCTGCCCAATATTTTGCAGCTTGGTTCCCGTTTGGGTAATGATGACGTGCTTGCCCCCTTTACCTTGCACAAGATAGGCAGGTATTACTTCGTGGGAATGTCCGTCAATAACAACGTCAATACCACTAATATTTTCTGCTACAGCTTCGCTACTCCAATAAGGGGTAGAGCCAGCCATCCCCAAATGAGCAACCAACACTACATAATTGGCGCCTTGCTTGCGTACTTCGTCCACAGTTTTTTGCAGGCGAGCGTACAATTTTTGACCACTTTTATCCTCGCAAAAGCTATAAATATAATTGCCATAAGCATCTTGGAAAAAGGTTGGCGTACTGCTGGACAAAGTTTCCGGCGTGGTCGCGCCAATAAAAGCAATCTTCGTTTCACCAAAGCTCATTATTTTGTAAGCTGGCAAAACTGCTTCGCCATAGGCATCCAGCAAATTACAGCTATAATAACCGCAAGTAAGCTTTTCCTTCAATTCCAAAAAACGCTTCATTCCATAATCAAATTCATGATTACCGGGAATGGCAAAGTCATAACCAACAGCGTTCATCAAGCGAGTGAACACTTCCCCATTAGACAGCTTGCCGATGGGCGAACCTTGAATGGCATCACCAGCATCAACCAGGGCAACGTAAGGTGTCTGCACCAACATATCCTTTTTATATTGGGAAAGAGCTGCCAAGCCTTGATTATCATCTATGGCGCAGTGGATATCGTTGGTATATAGAATGACGATATCTTTATCCGCCGCAAAAGTTGTTAAGGAAGAAACAGTGCTGATTACGAGCATCAGCACTGCAAGGAAAAATCTTTTGATTAAGTGGAGCATTTTAATAGCCTCCTCCACCACCGCCGTGACCACCACTACCTCCTCCACCGTGATGTCCGTTTCCACGGGGGCGAGGTACAGCCACAACATTGCTATACATATAAGTATCGTTACTATCTTTCAGTTCAAAGCTACGCTCGTCAAGATAAGCATCTGCCGCAACAGCAGCGTTAACATTGCTCATGGAGTTAATCAAGCTGCGACGTACTGATTTAGTAAAGATGAACGCACCAAAGAGTGCAAAGACAAGAGCAGGCTCGTTGGGAAAAGGCTTTTCCTTTTTCACCGGCTTGCCGTGTTGAGCGTAATACGCCAGCAAATCATTAGCCTTAGAAGCGTACACCTTGTAGGCGTTAGGATAATCGCCTTTGGAAAGGTAAGGCACAAAGGCTTTGCTCATATAATTTACGGCATCGCTAGTACCGGTAATTTCTTTGAGCTTACCATCGGTGCTGATGTACCATTTGCGTTGGTCAATTACTTGGAGCAAAACCATATTGCCTTTGGCTCCGTCGTTGTAGACCTCATCCACAAGCTTATCAGCAAAAGCTGCTGTACTACTATTGCCAATGGTGGGCATAGTCACTACGGCAACACGCACGTTGTGAGAACGCTCTACTTGTTCTAAAAATTGTAGTACCTCTCGCTCTTGACGGGGACTAAGCAAATCAGCATTATCTATCAAGCAGGAAGCAGCCATTGCCACACTACTAATAAGAAAAGCCGCCAGCATTGTCAAAATAAAAAGTATCTTCTTCATCTGCCAGCCTCCTTATTTAATAATTGTATTGGACAAAAGCACGTACAGCACTACAAAAGCACCTAAGAATGCCGCTACGGAATACATCAAGAGCTTGTTTTTATCTGCAGGCAAACTGCCAACCAAGCGACCAGTTTGACCATTCATCATAAAAGTGTAAGGCTTACCGTCGTATTGAGTAGTAAGTATCCACACAGGAACCATAGCGTACTGCACCGCACCATTCTCTTTGAAAACAGCACAAGGCTCCATTTGACGAGTGCGCATATAACCCATCACAGTATTTTCAAGACAGCCTTCCGCACTACGGCACACACGCTCATCTGCGCGAGCAACTGCAGCTTCTGCGTCAACATCATATTTATCTGCTAAGAAGCCACTTAAATATGCAGAGCTAAAAGGAACCAGCTCACTATAGTCGAAAGGCTCGATGCTTTCCATATAGCTATCGTCCATCTTCTTACTGCCATCAACGGGGATGCGCTCAAAACGCATGGTACCACTACGTTCACAACGATACACGCTAGTAGTAGTGATGATTTCGTTGGAGGTGGTCACTACCATATCGTTTTCTGCTTTGTAAACACCACTGGCGCTGATGTCAGAATTAAAGAGCCAGAAAGGAACGTACATACCTTGTATTGCCTGCACACGATTGTTAGCAGTAAACTTATCCGGCAAAAGGCGCTTCCCTTTATAAAATTCTTCGAGAGCAGCAACAGCTTCCCCTTTAGTTTTCTTAAAGGGAATTACAAAGTCAGGCTTAAGCATTCCACTAAAGCGACTAGGCAGCATAGTAGGATTACCGCAGTAACAGCATTCCGTCGCCATAGTGTTTTCGTCGCACACAATCTCTGCTCCGCAGCTGGAACAGGTAAAGGCGTGCATGTGGGCAAGCTCTTCCTCGCTCCACTCACTGCCTGCTTCTTCCGTATGCCACTTAGCTTCTTTCGCCGCACGGTTCTTAGCAGCCTGAGCCTGTTCTTTATCGTAAATATCATCTAAGGTTTCAATTTTAAAAGCTGTGCCACAATATTCGCACACAATTTTATCGGTACTAGGAATATAACCGATTGGTGCGCCACAGCTTGGGCATTTATAACTTACGGTATTCCCCGCCATTTTACACCTCGTAGTTAATTATTGTTTATCGTCATCGTTGAAGATGTCGCCACATTCCGGACAGAAGCGAGGCGGTTTGGACGGGTCTTCCGGTTCCCAGCCACACTTGTCGCATTTGTAAAGAGGTGCGTTAGCAGGCTTCTTCGCTCCGCATTCACCACAGAACTTACCTTTATTTACAGCACCGCAAGCACAGGTCCAACCATTTGCATTTTGAGGAACAGGTTTTGCACTACCACATTCGCTGCAGAATTTACCACTGTTCACTGCACCGCAAGCACATTTCCAGCCATCAGCTTGAGGAGCTGCTTGAGCAGGTTGCGCTTGTTGCTGTTGAGCTTGACCCATTGCAAAAAGGTTGCCTGCGTTCATACCACCAGCGTTATTTGCCATGTTCATACCCATAAAGCCCATTGCTGCGCCCATATTGCCTTCGTTGGCAGCAGCAGCCTTCATTGCTTCAGCTTGCGCGCCAACTAAGTGAGCAGCTGCCATGGTCGGATTACGGAAAGCAGCATTGCGTTGGAGTTCTTTAATCATTTGCTCATCTTCTTCGCTTGCTTTAACACTACTTACGCCAAAGCTTACGATTTCGATACCACGCAGTTCACTCCACTTTTTGCTCAGCACATCGTTAAGGGCGGTTGCCAGCTCCATAGTGTGACCGGGAAGCGCACTGTAACGAATACCCATTGCAGAAATTTTTGCAAAAGCAGGTTGCAATGCGGTCATCAATTCAGTTTTCAGTTGGCTATCAATTTTACTGCGGGTATAATCCGCTTCCACGTTACCGCATACGTTTGTGTAGAACAAAATCGGGTTGGTCACGCGGTAGCTGTATTCGCCAAAGCAACGGATAGCGATGTCGATATCGAGACCTACGTTATTGTCAACAACACGGAACGGCACAGCACTGGGAGTACCGCATTTATTACCCATAATTTCTTTAATGTTGAAGTAGTAAACCCTTTGGTCTTTGCCGGGGTCACCGCCAAAGGTAAAGCGTTTGCCAATTTGACGGAACACGTCCATAATGCCATCACTCAAGTCACCCACGAAGATAGAAGGCTCACTGGATTGGTCATAAATGTATTCGCCCGGTTCAGCGCACAAATCTACAACCTTGCCTTGCTCAACGATAATCATTGCTTGACCTTCGTTGACTGCGATAACGGAACCATTACTGATTACGTTAGCTTCACCGCTAGTGTTTGAGCTACGACCTTCACTGCTTAAACGTTTTTGTCCTTTAGTTACTAGCACGTCTTCAGCCAAGCTGTCACAATATATAAACTCTTTCCATTGGTCGCCCAATACGCCACCAACTGCACCCATACCAGCTTTAATAAGGCCCATATTGTTATCCTCCTTTTAAAAAAAGAGGAGATATTACTCTCCTCTCAGCTATTATTTTTTAGCTTCCGGTTGTTGCACCGGAGTAAACGCAAAGTCAACCAATTTATTTTGTTTGTCAAAAGCGAAAATCATGCTTACAATTTTTTCTTTAGTAAAAGAAGCAATGTAGGTTACGCGGTCAGCTTGGTCAAAACGTTGGAAGGTAAAGAATTTTGCTTCCTTCATAGTGCCAAATTTTTGCTTAACTTGTTTTTGCAGTTCTGCAAAAGCTTCTTCGGTAACAGCTTTCTTCATATTAGCACTAAAGCCTGCACTAACTTGTGCGTACAGGGGAACAGGTTCACCGTCAAAAGCATCCATAATTCTTTCTGCAACTTGTTGTTGCTTACCCAAAGCCTTGTGATCGTCAGCAGCAAAGCCTACGGAGCAAAGCATCATCAAGCAGGAAACCATCATCATAATTAAAAGTTTTTTCATAACAGACACCTCTCTTTATTTTTGTTCAGCTTGTTCTTCTAACATCATACGCATACAGGAAACCAAGGTTCCTTTTTTGCGGTGGTTCATAATGCAATCACAGCATCTGCCATGATTTTCACATGTTACTTTTTTGCAAGGACAATTAGCTTCATTACAACGTTCTTTATCCATCATAAATCCTCCTATTTATAACTTTTGAGTGGTACAAGCAATTTACCATAAGTACCTTTACCATTACTAAGCATCATGTTCAGTGCCCACACGCCCTTTTCAGAATCATCTTTAGTCTTGGCGCACTGCACTGCCCGTTTGGAAGAAGTGTATTCTAAAATGCCTTCCAGTTCCAGCAAATAGAACATATCTTGGCGTTTCCAAGCGCTCAGTCCCAAATCAGAGAACATCACCGTCATCATAAGCATTTCGTCCATACGCCAGCACTCCAAGCGATAAGCACGACCGTCACTCAATGCACCATTGTAATAGCCCACGTCCATAACGCCGTCCTCATTAGGCTCATAAGGTGAGGGAACATAATCTATCCTGCTAGGGGCAGGGAACTTTTTAATTAACATTCACAGTCTCCTTTGCAGGTATAGTTTTGGTAGAAGCTTTCGGTTCTACGGTAATAGTAACAGGCTTTTTATCGTACACAGTTGCTTCCGTACGTTTATGTTGGGGCAAACGCTTCTTGATTTCGTAATTAACCTTTTCATTTATAAGCTCAATAGCTTCCATGGCAACGGATTTGTTGCCCAGCTTGAAGAACATGGTGCTGGATTCACCCACTCTGGTAATTCTACCATTATATAAAGCTTTCCTGCGTTTTACGTCCAGCATTTTAAAAGGAGCAACAGCAGTCATCTCCTTGCCTTTGCTGAAGGTACTTACCTTATCCTTGCGCCACATAGGTTCAATTTGCAAAAAGATTACGTAATCGATATCAGTGTTCTCGTAAATATCAAGGATATCTGCACGTTCAGCAGTAGTCAAATCTTCGATACCCATTTCCGCAAGCTCTTTCATATAGGGAGTGCCATCTACAAATTGGTACACGTACGGATTAAGAACAACTTTAAAGTTTTTCATAATCTCTTTATCTATTGCCTTGTAGTAATCTGCTTGGGAATTATTTACATACATTACAGCAACCTTAGGCATTCTGGACATCTTCACAGAATTAATCGTTGCCAAAGTTTCTTGGTAATCATCATCTTCCACCACGTACTTTACGTAAGGGTTATATTCTTTTTTCGCAGCCATAGCCGTCATACTCATACACAGCATAACCGCAGTCAGAAGAAAAATAAATAGCTTTTTCATAACGGGACCTCCTATTTTCAAAGACTATTATACCACTTTTACTACGAAAATAAAATGCACCGCCAGGCTTAGCCTAACGGTGCATTGTTTTTATAAATTATTCTTGGTCTTCCGGTTTGTTAACATTGTATTTAATCTTGATGTCGCGATAGCGGCCCATGCCGGTACCAGCAGGAATCAGTTTACCAATGATAACGTTTTCTTTCAAGCCAAGGAGCGGATCAACTTTGCCTTTAATAGCAGCGTCGGTCAAAACGCGAGTGGTTTCTTGGAAGGATGCAGCGGAGAGGAAGGAATCGGTAGCCAAGGAAGCCTTGGTGATACCAAGCAAAATGGGACGGCCTTCAGCAGGTTCTTTACCAGCTTCGATGATTTCCGCATTTTGTTCTTCAAATTCTGCTACGTCGATATATTCGCCCGGAAGCATTGTGGTGTCACCAGATTCTTCAATGCGAACTTTACGCATCATTTGACGAACCATTACCTCAATGTGTTTGCTGTTGATATCTACACCTTGAGATTTGTATACGCCTACTACTTGAGATACCAAGTAGTGTTGAGCAGCTTTTACGCCGCTGATACGCAATACGTCGTGAGGATTGAGAGAACCTTCGGTGAGGCGATCGCCTTTTTCAATAACGTCGCCTTCCTTAACAGCAAGTTTGGAGCCGTAAGGAATGGTGTATTCTTGACCCAAGCCGTCATCACCAGTTACGATTACGCGACGAGAACCGCCTTCTTCGATAACGTGAACTTCACCGCTGTTTTCGGTAAGAATACCAGGATGTTTGGGTTTGCGTGCTTCGAACAATTCTTCAACACGGGGCAAACCTTGGGTAATATCGTCACCGCCTGCAACGCCGCCGGTGTGGAAGGTACGCATGGTAAGCTGGGTACCAGGTTCACCGATGGATTGTGCTGCAATGGTACCAACTGCTTCACCAACGTCAACGTTTTTGCCAGTCGCCAGGTTGCGGCCATAGCATTTACGGCAAACGCCAAATTTAGATTTACAGGTGAGTACGCTGCGGATTTTAACTTTGGTGCGAATCTTGCAGATAGCTTCTGCCATAGCTTCGGTAACGTATTCATTGATGTGGAAGAGTACGTTGCCTTCTTCATCGCAGATGTCTTCTGCCAAGTTACGACCGATAATGCGGTTAAAGAGGGATTCGATAACGGTTTCTTTATTTTTGCCTTCGGTGATTGCTTCAACTTCGATGCCAGCAATATCGTTATTGCGGATACGCAGTTCTTTAACAGTACCATCAGCCAAAATTGCGTCGATGATTTCTACGGTCATGGTGGAACCAGCAGCAGCCAGAACTTCGCCTTCACCGTTTACGATGTCAACAGCAACTTCTTTGCCGTCAAAGTTATGAACCATAACTTCTTTCAGTACGCCATTAGCATATTCATCGCTAATGTTGATGCGTACAGTTTCGGTTTCTTCACCGCTCATATCATCATTTACGTACAGATTAACTTCTTCTACTTTCGCAGCAGTAAGTTTGTTGTACAGGTCTTCAGTAATATTGGTGTCAGCTTCAGCAATGATGGAACCATCTTCACCGTAGATACCGGTTGCCAAAGTGCGGCCCAAGATGTTTTCCATAACTTTGTTTTGGCTGCAACCAAGAACAGCTTTGCACAAGCGGTTACGTTCTTTAACAAGGTTCATGCCTACGATATCGCAGTCATCTTCGCGAACGATTACGTCTTGAGCAACGTCTACCAGACGACGGGTCAGGTAACCGGAGTCAGCAGTACGCAGTGCGGTATCTGCCAAACCTTTACGAGCACCGTGAGTGGAGATAAAGTATTCCAAAATGGACAAGCCTTCACGGAAGTTTGCTTTAATAGGACGGTCAATAATCTTACCAGTCGGGTCAGCCATCAAACCGCGCATACCAGCCAGCTGACGAATTTGTTGGGTATTACCGCGGGCACCGGAGTTAGCCATCATGTAAACACTGTTGAATTTATCCATAGTGCTTGCCATGAGTTTTTCGGTAACTTTATCGGTAGCTTTTTCCCACAGAGCAATAACTTTACGATAACGTTCGTCATCGCTCATCAAACCACGACGGAACAATTTCTCAGTCTTATCAACTTCGCGTTCAGTTGCTTCCAAAATAGCAGCCTTTTCTTCCGGAATTTTAATATCGGAGGTTGCAATGGAAATACCTGCTTTACAAGCGTTGTTGTAACCCATTTTCTTAACAACGTCCAGAATTTCAGCAGTACGCAGGTTGCCATACAGTTTGTGTGCTTTAGCAACCAAGTTGCCCAATTCTTTCTTGTCGATAAGTTTGCCAAGGTGCCATTCGCTTACGCCGTCAGCATTAACTTCCTTATGGTAGTAACGCATTTCTTTGGGCAGTTCGCCGTTGAAAATGGTGTTACCAACAGTAGTGGTAACAAGGCTCATGCCTTCAGTTTTTTCTTCACCAACGATTTGGTCATTGGGGATATATACTTTAATTTGTGCTTGCAGTGCAACTACGCCATGGAAATATGCCAATTGAGCTTCGTCAACGCTGCTGAAGCGCATACCTTCACCTTTAGCACCTTCACGAACGATGGTCAGGTAGTAGGAACCCAAAACCATATCTTGGGAAGGAACTGCTACAGGTTTGCCGTCTTTAGGAGCCAAGATGTTGTTTACAGAAAGCATGAGCATACGAGCTTCTGCTTGTGCTTCAACAGAAAGGGGCAGATGGACTGCCATTTGGTCACCGTCAAAGTCAGCGTTGTATGCAGTACATACAAGGGGATGCAGTTTAATTGCACGGCCTTCGGACAGGATGGGTTCGAAAGCTTGGATACCCAGTCTGTGGAGGGTCGGTGCACGGTTGAGGAGTACAGGATGTTCTTTGATAACTTCTTCAAGGATATCCCATACGATGGTGCTTGCACGTTCTACCATGCGTTTAGCACTCTTAATATTGGTAGCTTCGCCACTGTTTACCAAACGTTTCATAACGAAAGGTTTGAAAAGTTCCAGAGCCATTTCTTTCGGTAAGCCACATTGATGCATTTTCAGTTCAGGACCTACTACGATTACAGAACGACCGGAGTAGTCAACACGTTTACCCAAAAGGTTTTGACGGAAACGACCTTGTTTACCTTTGAGCATATCGGACAAAGATTTCAAGGGACGGTTGCCAGGACCAGTTACAGGACGGCCACGACGACCATTGTCGATCAAAGCGTCAACAGCTTCTTGGAGCATACGTTTTTCGTTACGTACGATGATGTCAGGAGCGTGAAGCTCTAACAAACGTTTCAGACGGTTGTTACGATTAATTACGCGACGATACAAATCGTTAAGGTCGGAGGTTGCAAAACGACCGCCGTCCAATTGTACCATGGGGCGCAGTTCAGGCGGAATAACCGGAACTACATCCAGAATCATCCATTCAGGACGGTTACCGGATTTAAGGAAAGCTTCGCAAACTTCCAAACGACGTACTGCACGTACTTTACGTTGGCCGCTTACTTCTTTCATTTCAGCGCGCAGTTCATTGGTCAGCGCTTGCAGGTCAATTTCTTCCAGCAATTGTTTAACTGCGGAAGCACCCATGCCAACCTTGAAGGTGTCGCCATATTTATCACGAGCTTCTACATATTCGCTTTCGCTGAGCAATTGTTTTTTAGCCAGCGGAGTTTCGCCCGGATCAAGAACGATGTAGTTAGCGAAGTACAATACTTTTTCCAAGCTGCGGGGAGAAACGTCAAGAATCAAACCCATACGGCTGGGAATACCTTTGAAATACCAAATGTGGGAAACAGGTGCTGCCAGTTCGATATGACCCATACGGTCACGACGAACTTTGCTGCGGGTCACTTCAACGCCGCATTTGTCGCAGACAATACCTTTATAACGAATGCGTTTATATTTACCGCAATGACATTCCCAGTCTTTGGTGGGGCCAAAGATTCTTTCGCAGAACAAACCGTCACGTTCCGGTTTCAAGGTTCTGTAGTTAATGGTTTCAGGTTTTTTAACTTCACCATAGGACCAAGCTCTGATTTGGTCAGGAGATGCCAGACCAATACGCATAGACTCAAAATTATTTACATCTAACAAGAATCGCTCGCTCCCTTCTATTACATGTCATAATCGTCGGACAAATCATCTTTAATGGTGAAATTGCCTAAATCAGCAATTGCATCAATTTCGTCCCCAGTTACATCATTATCAGCATAGTCATCTACAACAACATCTTCAGAGGTAGTTTCAATTACTCTGCCTTCGATGTCCATATCTACTTCACGTGCGGTTTCTACGATGTCTTCATCGCTATCACGCAAGGAAATTTCTTCTTCGTCTTCGTTAAGAACTTTGATATCCAAACCAATGGATTGCAATTCTTTAACAAGTACTTTGAAGGATTCAGGGATACCCGGATCAGGAACATTTTCACCTTTAACGATTGCTTCATAGGTTTTTACACGACCTACAACGTCGTCAGACTTAACGGTGAGAATTTCTTGGAGGGTGTAAGCAGCGCCGTAAGCTTCCAGCGCCCAAACTTCCATTTCACCAAAGCGTTGGCCACCGAATTGTGCCTTACCACCCAAGGGTTGTTGGGTAACGAGGGAGTACGGGCCAGTGCTGCGGGCATGGATTTTGTCGTCAACCAAATGGTGAAGTTTCAGCATGTAGGTCAAGCCAACGGTAACCTTGTTATCGAAGGGTTCGCCGGTACGACCATCATACAGAGTGGTTTTAGCAGTTTGGTCAATGCCTGCCAATTCCAAAGCGTCAGAGATGTCTTGTTCGTGTGCACCGTCAAATACGGGTACAGAAATTTGTACCGCACGAACGCTTTGGTCACCAAATTTATCAATTTCAACAGTTTCAGGCATGCCGTTCTTTTCAACGTCATAGCCATAGTTAGCCAATTTTTCAACTAAGCCTTCTGCGTCGTTAGCAATTTGCATACCGAGGCTGCGAGCTGCCCAACCCAGATGGTTTTCCAAAATTTGACCGATGTTCATACGAGAAGGTACGCCCAAAGGATTGAGTACGATATGTACAGGTTCACCGCTGGGCAGGAAGGGCATATCTTCGCGTGCCATAATGCGGGAAACTACACCTTTGTTACCGTGACGACCTGCCATCTTATCGCCTTCAGAAATCTTACGTTTTTGAGCGATATGAACGCGTACTTGTTCGTTTACGCCAGGAGGCAGTTCATCGCCGTTTTCGCGGCTGAACACTTTAACGCTAACGATTTTACCAGCTTCACCGTGAGGAACACGCAAAGAGCTGTCGCGAACTTCACGAGCTTTTTCACCGAAGATTGCACGGAGCAGACGTTCCTCAGCGGTAAGTTCAGTTTCGCCTTTCGGAGTAACTTTACCAACAAGAATATCGCCAGGGCGTACTTCAGCACCAATGCGGATAATGCCACGTTCATCCAAATCTTTCAATGCTTCTTCAGAAACGTTGGGGATTTCGCGGGTGATTTCTTCTTTACCCAGTTTGGTATCGCGAGCATCGCAGTCGTATTCTTCAATATGAATAGAAGTAAATACGTCAGCTTTGATCAAATCTTCATTTAAGAGAATAGCGTCTTCGTAGTTGTAGCCTTCCCAAGGCATGTAAGCAACGATTACGTTGTGACCAAGAGCCAATTCGCCGTGGTCAGTTGCAGGACCGTCAGCCAATACTTGTTTTTCTACAACTTTATCGCCTTTATTAACGATGGGGCGTTGGTTTACGCAGGTGCCTTGGTTAGAACGTTTGAATTTCAAGAGCGGATAGGTATCAACTTCACCGTTTTCTGCACGAACACGGATTTCGTTGCCTACTACGCGTTCAACAACACCAGCACGTTTTGCCAATACGCAAACGCCGGAGTCAACTGCTACCTTGTATTCCATACCGGTACCGATAACAGGAGCTTGGGTGCACAGCAGAGGAACTGCTTGACGTTGCATGTTAGCGCCCATCAATGCACGGTTCGCGTCATCGTTTTCAAGGAACGGAATAAGTGCGGTTGCGATGGAAACTACTTGTTTCGGAGAAACGTCCATGTAATCTACTTGGCTGGGAGAAATGGAAAGCACGTCGTCTTTCGCACGTGCGGTAACACGGTCGCCCAAGAAGTAGCCGTTTTCATCCAACGGTTCGTTCGCTTGCGCAATGATATATCTATCTTCAACATCTGCAGTCATGTAACGAACTTCGTCGGTTACACGTTTGTTTTCTTTGTCAACGCGGCGGTACGGAGTTTCCATAAAGCCATATTTGTTGATAACAGCAAAGGTGGACAAAGAACCAATCAAGCCGATGTTCGGACCTTCAGGAGTTTCGATAGGACACATACGACCATAGTGAGAGTTGTGTACGTCACGAACTTCATAGCCAGCGCGTTCACGGCTCAAACCACCAGGGCCCAATGCAGACAAACGACGTTTGTGGGTCAGTTCTGCCAGCGGGTTGTTTTGGTCCATGAATTGGGACAATTGGCTGCTACCGAAGAATTCTTTAATAGCAGCAACAACAGGACGAATGTTGATGAGAGCTTGCGGAGTAATAACCTCAGTATCTTGAATGGTCATACGTTCCTTAACTACTCTTTCCATACGAGCAAGACCAATGCGGAATTGGTTTTGGAGCAATTCACCAACACAACGAACACGACGGTTGCCCAAATGGTCGATGTCGTCGCCAGTGCCATGACCGTCCATCAGGTTCAACAGATAATTGAAGGAAGCCAGCACGTCTTCAACAGTAACAGTGCGGATTTTTTCATCAATACCAGTGGTGAACAGTACGTCCATGTCTTGGTCTTTATATTTAATTTTCAGCTTACGCAAGCCTTGTTCAGCATATACGCCACTTGCTTCAACTTTGTCCAAGTTTTCTTCGGTCATCTTGGTGCCAGCAGGAAGAATAATTTCACCGGTTTCCATATCAACCAAAGGTTCAGCAATTACGTTGCCTTGGAGGCGATTGCGCCAGCCTAATTTAATATTCAGTTTATAACGACCAACGCCAGCCAAATCGTAGCGTTTGTTGTCGAAGAAAGTGGATTCAATCAGCTGGGTAGCATTTTCCAGGGTAGGAGGTTCGCCGGGACGCAGCTTTTTGTAAATTTCAACGAGAGCTTCATCTCTGTTATTGGTAGTATCTTTTTCCAAGGTAGCCAACACAAAGGGATGCTCGCCAAACAGGCTGAGAATTTCTTCATTAGAAGACAAG
>JAGAPX010000020.1 GCA_017623055.1 Phascolarctobacterium sp. | reverse complement strand
GAAACATCCCAAGTTTGACTCCATGGGTCAGGATGAATTGTTAAAGTACATTGAAGCTGGTACTGATGATAGAGTTTACGCAATCGCTCAATTGTTACGCTTGGATTGCAATGTTGATAAGATAATTAATGCTACTGGTATCGATAAGTTTTTCATTAGCAAGCTTCAGAAGATTGTAGCTGTGGAAGGTTATCTGAAGAATAACAAGCTTGATATGGAAGTGCTACGCCTAGCAAAAGAAACAGGCTTTTGTGACCGCACCATTGGTGAGCTTTGGAAAATGACGGAACAAAAAGTTTTTGACTTGCGTAAACAAAATAGCATTATGCCTGTGTACAAGATGATAGATTCCTGCGCTTCGGAATTTGATAGCTACATTCCTTATTTCTATTCCACATACGAGATTGAAAACGAAAGCATTGTTTCTAATAAACAAAAAGTTGTAGTGCTGGGTAGTGGGCCTATCAGAATTGGACAGGGTGTAGAATTTGACTATTCTACTGTTCATGCAGTTAAAACCATTAAGGAAGCAGGCTACGAAGCAATCATTATCAACAATAATCCAGAAACGGTTTCTACGGATTACACCTGCTCCGATAAATTGTATTTTGAACCCTTGTGGACGGAAGATGTTTTGAACATCATCAATTTGGAAAAACCTTTGGGAGTTATCGCTACCTTAGGCGGACAAACTGCCATAAATTTGGCTGCTTCTTTAAAAGATAGGGGCGTAAAGCTCATTGGCACCGATTGTGATGCCATTGAGCGTGCCGAAAACAGGGAAGCCTTTGAGGCATTGCTGAATGAACTGGAAATTCCGCGCCCGTTGGGTAAAGCAGTAACGAGTATTGAAGAAGGTGTTGAGGCTGCAGCTGAAATAGGTTATCCAGTTTTGGTACGTCCTAGCTTCGTCCTTGGTGGTAGAGCCATGCAGATTGTGGCGAAAGAAAAACAGCTGCGCCAATATTTGCAGACTGCCGTAGAAATTGACGAGGATAAGCCTGTTTTAGTTGATAAGTATATTCGCGGTAAAGAGGTTGAAGTAGACGCTATTTGTGACGGCAAGCAAGTTTTTGTGCCGGGGATTATGGAGCTGGTGGAAAGAACTGGCATTCATTCAGGCGATTCCATCAGTGTGTATCCTTCCTTTAGTATTTCTGAAAAGGTTAAACAAACAATTTTAGATTATACTAAACGCTTAGGCTTGAGCATTGGTATCGTTGGCTTGTTTAACATTCAGTTCATTGTGGATAGCAATGAGGATGTTTATATAATAGAAGTAAATCCGCGTTCTTCTAGAACAGTACCGTTTTTGTCTAAGGCAACTGGTTACAGTTTGGCAGATATTGCTACCTTAGTAATGTTGGGTAAATCTTTAGCAGAACAGGGCTTCACCGAAATTTATCCTACTGAAAAGAACCGTTATTATGTCAAGGCACCTGCCTTTTCCTTTTCTAAACTACACGGAATGGATGCATATCTTTCTCCGGAAATGAAGTCCACTGGTGAAGCCATTGGTTACGATAAAAAATTGCACAGAGCTATGTACAAGGCTTTGCTTGCTTCCGGGATAAAATTGCATTCTTATGGAACTGTTATTGCCACGGTTGCTGATGAGGATAAAGAAGAAGCGTTACCTTTACTAAAACGTTTTTATGATTTAGGTTTTAATATTGCTGCTACTATTGGCACTGCTATGCTTTTAGCAGAGCATGGTATTAAAAGTAAGGTCTTGCGTAAGCTTAGTGAGGGCAGTGAAGAAATCTTAGAGGAAATTCGTTCCGGGAAAGTAAGCTATGTCATTAACACTCGTGCTATTTTTTCAGGAGTGCATTATGATGACGGTGTTGCCATCAGAAAATGTACCATCCAAAATAATATAACCATGCTTACGTCTTTGGATACTGTCCGTGCATTGCTTGATGTACTGGAAGAAGTGAACATTGGCGTTAGTGTGATATAGTGCTTAAAATAAAAAACTTCGGTTAAAATGTAGTAGCTCTACACGATAACCGAAGTTTTTTGTTTGCTTTATGTTATAATGATAGTAGTTCAAATAAAAATTGCGGTTTACGCCGCTATGGTTATCTAAAATGAAAAACTTATTGGTAGAGCAGCTTACTGCCATTGCAGAAGTGCAGCAGGCGGCAAGCTATCAACAAAAACAAAAGGCATGTATTTTAACCGGGTTGGGAGGAAGCTCCAAGCCGGTCTTTTGTGTTGCCATAGATAAAATTTTAAGAGAGCAGGGTAGCCTTGCTTTCGTGGTTGCTTCTCGTGAAGAGATACGTGCTTACCGTCGTGAGTTAAATTATTTTTACCCTGATTTGCCAATGCAGGAGCTTTATCCTGTAAACTTGCCTCGCGTACAGGCAGATACACAAAGCCTGGAAGTACAGGCAGGGCGTGCGGCGGCACTGCGTTTTTTACAGGGTGAGGAGCGTGGCATAGTCTTTATTACTGCAGAAGCCTTGCAACAAAAACAGTTTGTTCCCCGCAGCTTTAACAAGTATTTGCTGGTTACGGTAGGTGAGGAGCGCGAGCAGCAGGAAGTTATTGCCAGCCTTGTTGCCTTAGGCTACGAGCGTACTGCTCAAGTAGATGCCATTGGTCAATTCAGCTTGCGTGGTGATATTTTAGACGTGTTCCCCATTAACAATAATGTGGCAGTGCGTATTGAATGGTTCGATAATGAAATAGACGCAGTGCGTAGTTTTGACGTTAATAATCAACGTAGCCTGCAGGCCTTGGAAGAAATTAAGATTGCTCCCTTGGTGGTAGAAGAAAGTGATGAATGTACTGCTTCCATTTTTGACTACTGTGCGCCTAAAACTATTATTGTTGTTGACGAGCCTGTCAAAATTTTTGAGCTACTGGAAAAATTAGATAAAGAAAATAAAGCTCACGCTGAGGAGCTTTTCGCTAAGGAAGAAATCATCGAACAATGTGGCGAGCGGGCGCTTCTTATTTCTGCTTTGGCACATAGTCATTTGAAAAATGTGCACAGCATTAACGTGCCTGTCCGCAGTGTTGCTCCTTACAATAAAAATATCAATATGCTTACTGATGATTTGGAGGGTTGGCTCCGTGAGGGCGTAACTCCCATCATCATGCTTAGCAGTAGCGTGAAGGCGCGGGGCTTTGCTGATAATCTTGGCAATTACAAGCTGCCCGCTGTTTACGCAGACGAAGCCTTGCAGGCAAACGTTATTAACGTAATGTATGGCGACTTGGATCACGGCTTCCGTTTTTGGAACGAGCAATGGATATTCCTGACGGAAAATGATATCTTCGGTATGCAGAAGCGTAAGCGTTTGCACAGTAAGAACCAAGGTCAGCAGCTTCAATACTTTAGCGATATTAAGGCAGGGGACTACGTTGTTCACAAGGTTCATGGCATTGGTCGCTATATTGGTGTAGAAAATGTTGAAGTCAGTGGTGTCCACCGTGATTACCTGCTTCTTGCCTACGCTGGGGAAGATAAGCTGTACGTTCCTGTGGAGCAGGTTGGTATGCTTCATAAATATGTGGGTAGTGAGGGCAGTGTGCCTCGCCTGTCAAAAATGGGCGGTGCCGATTGGAAGCGCACTACTACCAAGGCTGCTAAGGCAATTACAGAGCTTGCTGAAGAATTACTGCGCCTTTATGCTCAAAGACAGGTGCTTCCCGGTCACGCCTTTGCTCCTGATACGGAATGGCAAAAGGAATTTGAAGAAGAGTTCCCTTACGAAGAAACCCCTGACCAATTAAAGTGCATCGCGGAAATTAAAAGCGATATGGAAAGCCCCCAACCTATGGAGCGTTTGCTTTGTGGTGACGTTGGCTACGGCAAAACGGAAGTCGCTATCCGTGTTGCCTTTAAGTGCGTAATGGATGGTAAGCAGGTTGCGGTGATGGTTCCTACTACTGTGCTCGCTCAACAGCACTTCCTTACCTTTAAAGAACGTATGCGTAATTTTGGCGTGAACGTAGAGCTTTTAAATCGCTTCTGCACTCCTAAAGAACAACGTCGCATTTTGCAGGACTTGGAAGATGGCAAGGTAGATATTCTCATTGGTACTCATCGCCTGCTCCAAGCAGACGTGCTTTTCCCGGACTTAGGGTTACTGATTATAGATGAAGAGCAACGCTTTGGTGTTGCTCAAAAAGAAAAAATTAAAAAGTGGCGTACGGGCATTGACGTGCTGACCCTTTCTGCTACGCCCATACCTCGTACTTTGCATATGGCTTTAGTCAATGGTCGTGATATGAGCGTTATAGAAACTCCGCCGGAAGATAGACTGCCAGTAGAAACCTTTGTGGCAGAATACAACGACGGAATGATTAAAGAAGCTTTGGAGCGGGAACTGCGTCGTGGTGGAAGAATTTATTATGTTCATAACCGTGTTAGCGGTTTGGAATTGATTGCTGCCAAATTGCGCAAGCTTGTTCCTGGTATTAGCATTAAGGTTGCCCACGGACAAATGAATGAGTATATGTTAGAGGACGCTATGATTTCCTTCTATGAGGGTAATTGTGACGTGCTTCTTTCTACGACGATTATTGAAAATGGTTTGGACGTACCCTTAGCCAACACCATTATCATCGACGGGGCGGAAAACTTTGGCTTGAGCCAGCTTTACCAAATGCGTGGACGTGTAGGTAGAAGTTTCCGTCTTGCTTATGCGTACTTTGTGTATAAACCTAATAAGGCGTTGAGCGAAATTGCAGAGAAGCGCTTGCAGGCTATTCGTGATTTTACGGAGCTTGGTGCAGGCTTTAAGATTGCCATGCGCGATTTGGAAATTCGTGGTGCAGGAAATCTCTTAGGTGCAGAACAGCACGGTCACATTACAGGCATTGGCTTTGCGGCGTATTGTGAAATGCTGGAACAAACCATTCGTCGCTTAAAAACCGGTGCAGAAATTACTGCTCCTGAGCCGGAACCTGTACTGGAAATACCTACGGAAGCATTTATTCCTGATGGTTACATTGCAGACCCTCGTTACAAAATGGAACTGTACCGTCGCTTCGCAGAGGTGGAATACAGTCAGCGTGACGATTTAATGGACGAAATTATTGACCGTTTTGGCAATCCACCGGAGGAAGTAGAGAATCTGTGGCGTATCGCAGGCTTACGTGGCTTGTGTCGCGTGATGAAGATTCGCGGTATTAACGTGCGTCCCAGTGAAATTCGCATTACCTGCACGGAGCAGTCGCTTATTTTGCCGGAAGCTTTGATGAAGCTGATGAATGCCTGCAAGGGCAAGCTTACTTATAAGCAAGGTAATCCCCCCCAGCTTATTTTTAGAACAACAGGCTTAAATATTGACGCTCTTGCTTGGCTGGAAAAGAATTTGCCTGCCTTGGCAAGCTGTGAGATTAAGTAAAAGTAGTCAAAGCATTAGTAGCTGTTTTATAATTAAAAGATAGGAAACTTTAGGAAAGGAGGAACCCACAATGAGCGCAGATAAGTTTTTGCGAGGCGCCATGATTTTAACCTTGGCTGGGTTAATGGTTAAGGTCATTGGCTCTGTCAATAGAATCTTGCTGTCCAGGCTTTTGGGTGGCGAAGGCATTGGCTTGTATCAGATGGCGTACCCTGTATATCTGCTTTTGGTGGCGATTTCCTCCGCAGGCATTCCCATTGCCATTTCCATTATCGTTTCTGAAAAACTTGCCCAAAAGGATTATGCCAATGTGAACCGCGTCTTTAAGGTGAGCTTAGGACTGATGGCGGTAACGGGTTTGTTCTTTGCCAGCAGTTTGTTCGTGGCGGCAGGGTGGCTAGTAGAAAGCGGTATCATTACGGATAGTCGTGCTTACTACGGGTTAATCGCCCTGACTCCTGCTGTGTTCCTTTCAACTATTTTGGCGTGCTTTAGAGGCTTCTTCCAAGGCCAGCAGATGATGACACCGCCTGCCGTATCCCAAATCTTGGAGCAATTCGTCAGGGTAACTACTATGCTTGTTTTGGCGTATATCCTCTTGCCAAAAGGCTTGGAGTACGCTGCCGCAGGCGCTGCCTTTGGGGCTGCTCCCGGAGCGTTGATGGGACTTGTAGTTTTAAGTTTCTTCTATATTAAATATAAAGACCGTTGGCAGCTGCCAAGTGATACTATTGGCGTAATTGGTTTTGAAAAGGAATGCGTGGGTAAAATTGCTAAAAGACTTTTACTTTTGGCGCTGCCAGTTTCCTGCGCCAACATCGTTGTACCCATTACCAGTAGTATTGACATGCTTCTTGTTCCTAACCGTCTCATTGCTAGTGGCTTTGCAGTTGACGAAGCTACTACTTTGTACGGCTACCTTGCCGGAATGGCACAGCCTTTGATTTTGTTGGCGACCATTCCTACGACTAGCTTAGCGGTGAGCTTGGTGCCTGCCGTTTCCGAAGCTTTTACCTTAGGCGACAAGGAGGGCATTGCCAAGAAGGCGGCTATGGCAATGAAGCTATGCTGTTTAATTACAGTGCCTGCTGCCGTAGGAATGAGCGTTATGGCGGAACAGCTTTCTCTTATGCTTTACGGAACAAGTAAGGCAGCGGTAGCGATTATGCACTCCGGCCCTGCGTTGTGGCTTTTAGGTATGCAGCAGATTACTACAGGCGTATTGCAGGGGATGGGGAAAATTAACATTCCAATGCTGAATATGGCTTGTGGTTTGGCGGCGAAAGTTTGCGCCGTTTGGGTGCTGACTAACGCAACTTATAACATTTCCGGTGCAGCTTGGGCTAGTAATATTAACTTTGGCTTAGCGGCGTTACTGAACGTTTACGTTTTGTACCGCTTTGATATAAAATTTACTTGGCAACAAATTGCTAAGATTATTTTGGCAGCAGCCTTGATGGGAGTAAGCGCTCATTATGGCTACGAAGTGCTGGTGCAAATCTTGAAGCACAGAACCTTAGCAACTGTGGGAGCAATCCTTGTTGCGGCTATTACTTATGCTGCTCTGCTTCCTTGCTTAGGTGCTATTACTAAAGAAGAATTAAGGCATTTGCCTATTATCAAGAAGTTTATTCGATAAAGAAAGAAGGCGTATTATGGGAACTATTACAATCGTTGGTCTTGGTCCCGGTGCGGCAGGCAATTTATCTTTGGAAACAATGGACTTGCTCAAAAGTGAGGCACAAGTTATTTTGCGTACCGCAGTGCATCCTACCGTAGCAGAATTAGAAAAACAAAATGTTCAATTCACCTCCTGCGATAGCTTCTACGAGGAAGGTGCGAATTTTGAAGAGGTATATGGTCGCGTAGTGGCAAGAGTATTGGCGGCAGCAATGGAAGGTGACGTTGTGTACGCTGTTCCCGGTAGCCCCCTTGTTGCAGAACGTACCGTGGTTATGCTCCGTGAGCAAGCTAAGGAATATGGCGTGTCCTTGGTAATCAAGCCTGCCATGAGCTTCCTTGATTTAGCTTATGTAGATTTGGGCATTGACCCCATTGCCGGCTTGCGTATTATTGACGCTCAAGATTTTACTGCTGTTGCGGACGCAGGCAATTATCCCTTGATGATTACCCAAGTTTATAGTCAGCTGGTAGCTTCTGATTTGAAGATTGCTTTGATGGATAGTCTTGATGACGATTACGAAATCTTCTTCCTGCGTAACTTAGGCTTGCCCGATGAAGAGTGCCGCCCTGTAAAACTTTACGAGCTGGACCGTCAACCTCACATTGACCATTTGACCAGCGTCTATGTTCCGCCTGTTCCTACTATGCCGGAAGGCGTATTGGAATTTGGGGAAGATGAGGACGAAGTGGAAGTATTCACTGTTGAAGAGGAAGAGCTTGTAGATACCAGCTCCTATGACGATGTGGACGTACAACCTTTGGTTGATGTAATCCGCACTCTGCGTGAACCCGGTGGTTGCCCCTGGGATATTGAGCAAACCCATAAATCAATTCGTAGTAATTTCATTGAAGAGGTTTACGAATACATTGAAGCAGTTGATAACGAAGATGTTGCGGGTATGCGCGAAGAACTTGGCGACGTGCTGATGCAAGTAGTTTTCCACGCCCGTATGGCGGAAGAAGCAGGGAACTTTGATTTGCAAGAGGTTATCGACGAAGTTGTAGACAAGCTTATTCGTCGTCACCCTCACGTTTTTGGTGATACCGCAGTTAGTGGTAGCGCAGAAGTGTTGGTAAATTGGGAAGCAATCAAGCTGCAAGAAAAGACCGAGCGTAAGAGCGCCCTTGATGGAATTGCTCAAGGATTACCTGCACTCTTACGTGCTTATAAAATCCAAAGCAAAGCAGCAAAGGTTGGCTTTGATTGGCAGGACATTGCTCCTGTTTGGGATAAAGTGCAGGAAGAACTGGGTGAGTTCCAAGAAGCTTTGGCAAATGGCGACAAAATAGCCGCTGAAAAAGAATTGGGCGATGTACTCTTTGCTCTTGTAAATTACGCTCGTCACCAAAAGATTGAACCGGAGGTTGCTCTTGAAGGAACCAACAACCGCTTTACTGAACGCTTCCTTTATGTAGAAGAACAAGTACACGCAAGTGGTAAGGCTTGGCAAGAATTTACTCTGGATGAACTGGATAAATTTTGGGATGAAGCTAAAAAACAGGAAAAATAAATTTAAAAAGGCAAAAGTGTAACTATTCTATAGAGTATGGGAAAAAAACTAAATTTCTTATAGACGAACAAGGTTTATTCTGATAGAATTAAGCAGTAAAAGTTGGGGGATGGCTGTTCCTTCAACAAAGAGGTCTTAAAATTCAATGTTTACTTGCACTTCCACATAGATTGGTTTGGGAAGATGACAAGAATGTTGAGCATATTCAAAACAAAATATAAGGGGGATTTTCTAATGAACAAAACTGAACTGATTACTGCTGTTGCAGAAAAAGCTGGTTTGACCAAAAAAGACGTAGAAAAAGCTGTTAACGCATTGTTGGAAACCGTAAAAGAAGAAGTTGCTGCTGGTAAAAAAGTACAACTTATCGGCTTTGGTACCTTCGAAGCTCGTAGCCGCAAAGCTCGCACCGGCAAAAACCCGCGTACTGGCGAAGCTCTGAACATTGAAGCTGCTACTGTTCCTGCTTTCAAAGCTGGCAAAGCTTTCAAAGACGTTGTAAAATAAATTTTAATATCAAAGCGACTGATTCTATGAATCAGTCGCTTTTTATAACTGGAGGTGATGACTATGCCAAGAAGAAAAAGAAAAAGCAGCGGTAAATGGTTTACCTATGCGTTATTGGCTGTTGTTTTCATTTGCATAGCCATCGTCGTTAGACAAGAGTACAAAATTTATCAGCTGAAGCAGGAAAAGGCGGCGACTGAAGAACGCATTAATGCTTTGAACGCCAAGCAGGCCCAGCTGGAAGAAGAACGTAAGCGTTTGGACGACCCTAAATATTTAGAAAAGCTTGCCCGTGAAGACTATAATATGGTAGGTAAAAATGAAGTGCCTCTCTTTATCGTAGATGAAAAGAAGGCTGCTAAAGAACCTCAACAATAAACGTCATTAGCAATTTGCTGGTGGCGTTTTTATTTTGCAAACATAAAAGTTTTAGATGTTTTATAACTTTATCAAAACATTGTCTTTCTCTTGTTGACACTGGGAATTTCAAGAGAGTATAATAATACGGTATAAAGATTTTTTAAGGGGGATATATTTCTCTATGTCACTTGAAGTAGGTGCAATTGTAGAAGGTGAAGTTTCCGGTATTACTAATTTTGGTGCGTTCGTGCAATTACCGGAAGGAAAAATTGGTTTGATCCATATTTCCGAAGTGTCCAATGTTTATGTTAAAGACGTACATGACTTTTTAAAAGAGCATGACAAAGTAAAGGTTAAAGTATTATCCATTGACGAGCGTGGCAAAATTGGCTTGTCCATCAAACAGCTTACCCCGCCCCCCGCTCCTCAACCGAAACCCCAACGTCCGCAAGTAGAAAATAGAGAACGTCGTGGCCCTCGCCCGCAAGTTGCTAAAGTGGCACCGGTGCTTTCCTTTGAAGATAAACTGTCCAAATTCTTGAAAGACAGCGATGACCGTATGCTGGACTTGAAACGTAATACTGAATCTAAACGCGGTGGCCGTGGTGCTAAACGCGACAGATAATCATTAATTTGTGATAAGGGCACTCGTTAAGAGTGCCTTTCGTTTTCTTAGGAGTGTGTATGCTGATTTCTCCCGTTGTCAAAAAAGTTTATAACGCTTTAAAGCTGCATATCCCTCAAGGAAGCATTTTAGTTGTAGCAGTTAGCGGCGGTGCTGATTCCATGGCTCTTGCTGACGGAATGGCGCAGCTTTTTAAGGAAGGCTACTGCCAGCCCCACGTTCTTCACGTTGAACACGGTTTGCGTGGCGACGAAGCCTTGGCTGATGCAGAGCTTGTCCGTAAGTTTTGTGAAGCTAAGGATTTGCCCTTTACCTGCGTTCACGTTGACGTAAAAGCTTATGCAATGCAGAATAAGCTTTCTACGGAAGAGGCTGCCCGTAAATTGCGTTACGCTGCTCTCAAAGAGCAGGCGCAAGCCTTGAATGCGGAATACATTCTGACTGCTCATCACAGTGATGACCAGGCGGAAACAGTTTTGCTGAAGCTTTTGCGCGGCGCAGGAACGGAAGGCTTGAGCGGTATGCAGGTGCGTAGCGGTAAAATATTAAGACCGTTACTGCATTTGACAAGGGAGCATTTGGAACGCTACTGTGCTTTGCAAAACATTACCTATTGTTACGACAGCACTAATGCTGATTTGCATTACACTCGTAATAAAATTAGGCAGGAGCTTTTACCCTACTTAGAGCAAAACTACAATCCTGCCATTAAAAAGGCATTGGTTCAATGTGCAGAAATTTTGCAGGAAGATGATGCCTGTCTTAACCAAATGGCGCAGGAGAAATTCCAGGCTTTGGCGAATTGCACAAGTGCAGGAGTAATTCTTGATGTGCGTAAGTGGCAGGACAGCTCTGCTGCATTGCGTAAGAGGATTTTACGCCAAGCTTATTTTCTTGCCGGAGGCAAGGAACTGGGTTATAGACATACAGAAGCCTTAGATGTTCTTTGCCTACGCAAAACAAGTGGTAAATATTTAAAGTTACCGCAAAAAATGATTGCTTCCTATAATCGTGGAAAATTGTTGATACAACCTGCTAATGAAGGAGATAGTGAGTATGAATGAAAATATTAAAAAAGTTCTTTTGACTGAAAAACAAATCGCTGCAAGAGTGAAAGAACTGGGCGCACAGCTTACTGCAGAATATCAAGGCAAGGACGTAATCGTAATTGCTCTTTTGAAAGGCTGTGCTTGGTTCGTAGCAGATTTAACCCGTGCCATGGATATACCCTTGCGTGTAGAATTTATGGTTGCTTCTTCCTATGGTGATGGCACCTGCACCAGCGGCAAGGTTAATGTAAAATTAGACGTAACTAATAGCATTGAAGGTAAACACGTAATTTTAGTTGACGACATCATCGACAGCGGTGTAACCTTTGCTGCCATCAGCGCAATGCTTATGGAACGTAAGCCTGCAAGTCTCAAAACTGTTGCTTTGTGCGATAAAGTAGAACGTCGCGTGAATGGTATGAAGGCTGATTATGTTGGCTTCGTTATTCCTGATGAATTTGTAGTTGGTTATGGATTGGACTACGCACAAGATTATCGCAATTTGCCTTATATCGGTGTGCTTGACCCGAAAGCTTACGCTTAAATATAGGCTTAAATAAAAGTATTGTCTTATTGCCACTGCTATACTATAATTATTCTTTAGTATATGCATAGTAGAAGGAGGATTCGGACTTGACAAAGTTTTTTAAGAACGTAATCTTTTATCTGCTGCTGATTATGGTTGTCATTGGCATGTTTGATTATTATTCCGCTGCTCCTGTGAAGCAAACGGATCTTAGTTATACTAAATTCCTACAACAGGTGGACGAAAGTAAAATTAAACAGGTTACCATTGTTGACAATGTTATCAGCGGTAAATTGAGTGATGGTAAAGAATTTACTACCATCGTACCTAACAATGATGCAAATTTGATTCCCAAATTGCAAGCAAAGAATGTTGACATTAAAGCAGAACTTCCGCCCCAACCTCCTTGGTGGACCGGTATCGTAAGCAGCGTGCTGCCTATGCTCTTGATTGTTGGCTTGTGGTTCATGATGATGAACAACAGCGGCGGTGGTGGCGGTCGTGTGATGAACTTCGGTAAAAGCCGTGCTCGTCGTTACGATGAAGATAAAATCAAAGTAACCTTTAAAGACGTAGCAGGTGCTGACGAAGCTAAGCAAGAACTGCAAGAGGTTGTTGAATTCTTAAAGCAACCTCAAAAATATAATGACCTTGGTGCTAAAATTCCTAAAGGCGTATTGCTCTATGGCCCTCCGGGTACTGGTAAAACCTTGCTGGCGAAGGCTGTTGCCGGCGAAGCAGGCGTGCCCTTCTTTAGCATCTCTGGTTCTGACTTTGTAGAAATGTTTGTAGGCGTTGGTGCTTCCCGCGTACGTGACTTGTTCGAGCAAGCGAAGAAAAGCGCTCCCTGCATTGTGTTCATCGACGAAATCGACGCAGTTGGTCGTCAACGTGGTGCTGGTTTAGGTGGCGGTCACGATGAACGCGAGCAAACCTTGAACCAATTATTGGTAGAAATGGATGGCTTTGGTGCTAACGAAGGCATCATTATGATTGCTGCAACTAACCGTCCTGACATTCTTGACCCGGCGCTGTTGCGTCCTGGTCGTTTTGACCGTCAAATCGTAGTAGACCGTCCTGACATTAAAGGTCGTACTGAAATTTTGAAGGTACACGTTAAAGGCAAACCCATGGCTGACGACGTTGAACTGGAAGTTATCGCTCAACGTACTCCTGGTTTTACCGGTGCGGATTTGAGCAACTTGGTTAACGAAGCTGCCTTGATGACTGCACGTAAGAATAAAAAGAAAATCAGTATGCCGGAGATGGAAGAAGCTGCTGAACGCGTTATCATGGGACCGGAACGTAAGAGCCGCGTAATCAGTGATAACGAGAAGAAGCTTACTGCTTACCACGAAGGTGGTCATACTGTTGTAGGTATGCTCCTTGAACATACTGACCCTGTACATAAAGTAACCATTATTCCTCGTGGTCGTGCAGGTGGCTATACCTTAAGCCTGCCTAAGGAAGACCGTTATTACGCAACCCGTAGCGAAATGCTGGACGAATTGAAGGTGCTCTTAGGTGGACGTGTTGCTGAAGCCTTGGTACTGAAGGAAATCTCCAGCGGTGCAAGCAATGACCTGCAACGTGCAACTGCTCTTGCTCGCCAAATGATTTGCGAATACGGTATGAGTGAAAAGATTGGTCCTGTAACCTTTGGTCATCGTCAAGACCAAGTATTCTTAGGTCGTGACATTGCCCGCGATAAAGATTACAGTGAAGAAGTTGCCGCTGAAATTGATAAGGAAGTACGCACTTTCTTGGATAACGCTTACACTGCAACTGAAAAACTCCTTAACGAAAACATGGATAAACTCCACGTTATCGCACAAGCTTTGATTGAACGTGAAACCCTTGAAAAAGAAGAGATTGCTGACCTTATGGAACATGGTCGCATCTTGACCAAGGAAGAACGCGAAGCATTTGCTGCTGCAAGCGATCCTGTGGTTGAAACATTGAACGCAGTAAACGAAGAAGTATAAACATAAAAAACACTTGCCATTAGGCAAGTGTTTTTTAGTTTGAAAGCGTTATAAGCACCATTATGCTGTGTCACCGCTTGCTTACTTGCTCGACGTACCTCCAGTACGACTTCGCCACGTGCGCTTCGCTGTTTCTTGCCTTCTGGCACTTCTAACGCTTTCTTTTGACTTTTAAAGTGCAGAATGTTAAACTGTGGATAAGTAAATGGAGGTAAGCAAAATGCGTAATAGAATTTTAGAGCTTTTGCGTGCTAGCGGTTTGGAGCCTGTTTCCGGCGAAAAAATTTCTGAGCAGTTGGGCGTGTCCCGTACTGCCATCTGGAAGCATATCCAAGCCTTGAAGGACGAAGGCTATCAAATAGAATCAGTGCAAAAACGCGGATACATTCTGCGTGAAGCTCCCAATAGATTGTTCCCCCAAGAAATTAGCAGCCATTTACAAACTAAATGGCTTGGTCGTAGTGTATGCTATGAAGATTGCGTAGGCTCTACCAATAATGTGGCGAAGTCCATTGCTAATGCTGGTTGTGACAATGGTTTGCTGGTCGTTGCAGAAGAACAGGGCGCAGGCAAGGGTAGGTTGTCCCGCGGCTGGATATCTCCTCACGCCAAAGGCATCTGGTTTTCTGTAGTGTTGAAGCCGCCTTTCTTACCACAAGAGGCTTCTAAGTGCACTCTCTTGGCGGCGGTTGCCGTAGTCAAAGCGGTGAATGGTATTCAAGGCGTAAATGCAGCCATCAAATGGCCTAACGATATTTTGCTCAACGGTCGTAAGCTGGTAGGCATCTTAACTGAAATGAACGCAGAGTTTGGGCACATTAATTACGTCGTTATCGGCACTGGTATCAATACTCACGGTGAACCGGAGGATTATCCGGAAGACGTACGTGACATTGCTATTTCCGTAGCAGACGTGGCAACTGAACCTTTTACCCGCGTGCAGCTTTTAGCTGATATCCTGAAGAATATGGAAGATTTATACGAGCTTGCCTGTGAAAAAGGTTTTGCTCCCGTTTTGGAAGAATGGCGTAAATATTCCTGCACTCTTGGTCAGGAGGTAAAGGTTATTGCTCCTGATATGACATATTACGGAACAGCTATTGACATTGACGAAGAAGGTCTCTTGATTGTGAAGAAGACTGACGGCCAGCTGGAAAAAGTGGTGGCAGGGGATGTGTCCATCCGTCCGGCAGGTGCTAAGAATAATAGCTATTCCTAAGTGTGATTTAAATAGTTGCAATGTTATACGCTTTTGTGTATAATACAAGCGGTTTATACCGTATAAATGATTGGAAATGTTTTCCAAGGAGGAAAGTACATGTTACTTGTTATTGATGTAGGTAATACCAATATTGTTGCAGGTGTTTTTGAAGGTAAGGAATTAAAAACTCATTGGCGTTTTTCTACTGACCGCTCCAAGACTGCTGACGAATACGGCATTTTGCTGCGCAGCATGTTCGATTACTGCGACGTTCCCATGAAAGAAGTAACCTCCGTTATTTTATCCAGTGTTGTACCCCCTGTTGTTGTTCCCCTGTGCCATATGTGCGAAAGATACTTTGGCGTTAAGCCTTTGGTTGTTGGCCCTGGCATTAAGAACGGCATTTCCATTAAATACGATAATCCTAAAGAAGTTGGTGCAGACCGCATCGTAAACGCTGTGGCTGTACTTGATAAATATGCTAAGCTGGGCAAGCCTATGATTGTTGTGGACTTCGGTACTGCAACTACTTTCTGTGCGCTGCTCCCCAACGGCGAATATTTGGGTGGCTCCATTGTTCCGGGTATTGGCATTTCTGCGGAAGCTTTGTTCCAAAGAGCAGCTAAACTGCCCCGCATTGAGCTTATCAAACCCAAGAACGTAATTTGCCGTAACACTGTAAGCTCCATGCAAGCAGGCATTATGTATGGTGCTGTTGGGCAAATGGAAGGCATTGTTCAACATATGAAACGCGAACTGGGTGGCGAAGCTTATGTAATCGCAACTGGTGGTTTTGCAAATATGATGAAGAATGAATCTGAACTGATTGATGTTGTAGAACCTTTCCTCACCTTGGATGGCTTGCGTATCTTGCACGAAAAGAACTCTAAATAATCTAGGCCCGCTTCGGCGGGCTTTCTTTTGTTAAATGTTTAAGTAAGCTGAAAGGATAAGCGATGAAGCTTGGTAATCTTGAATTAAGTGTACCCTTGGCGTTGGCACCCATGGCAGGCATTACCGATTTGCCTTTTCGTCTCATTTGCAGACGTTTAGGTTGTGGAATGACTGTTTCTGAAATGATTAGTGCTAAAGGTCTACTATATAATAATGTAAAAACTAAAGAGATGCTTGCCATTGACGAGGGCGAGCGCCCTACTGCTATCCAGCTTTTTGGCAGTGTGCCCGAAGAATTAGCGCGAGCTGCAAAAATAGTTGAAGCAAGTGGCGCAGATATGATTGACCTTAATATGGGTTGCCCTGTTCCTAAGATTGTCAACAATGGTGAGGGCTCTGCTTTAATGAAGAAACCGGAACTTGCCTACGAAATCTTGGCGGCGATGGTTGACGCAGTACAGATTCCTGTAACCGTAAAATTCCGTGCTGGCTGGGATGCTGATAACCGTAATGCAGTGGAGATTGCTCTTGCAGCAGAACGTGCTGGTGTGGCGGCGGTTGCCGTGCACGGAAGAACTCGCGTCCAGTTTTACGAGGGTAAGGCGGATTGGAGTGTTATCCGAGATGTGAAGCAGGCTGTAAAAATACCTGTCTTCGGTAACGGTGATATCTTTACTGCGGCAGGCGGTGTGCGTATGCTGGAAGAAACTGGTTGCGATGGTTTGATGGTTGGTCGTGGTGCTGATGGTAATCCCTGGCTCTTTACCCAACTGGCAGCAGTACTTAGTGGTAAGGAACTGCCTGCTGCTCCTAGCCTAGACGAACGCCTTAATCTTGCAGCAGAGCATTTGCAAATGCTTATTGACTATAAGGGCGAATACATATCTGTCAAGGAAATGCGCCGTCATATTTCTGCATACTTGAAAGGCTTGCCTCATGCGGCAGAATTTAGAAGCCGTTTTCATAAAGTGGATACACAAGAGCAATTTATGGTGCTCTTGAACGAATATAGAAGCTGTGCTCACGAATACTATGCTGCTTACCCGAAACAATTGGAAGCGCAAGTTGAGAAGCACGCTGCCTTATGATAAAATATCTATTTGTAAACTAATTGATTGTAGGAGATTGGTATGAGTTCTGTTGCCAAAAGTAAGCACGTTATTAGTATAAGCTTAGGCTCTTCCAAACGTGATGCTAAGGCTCACGTAAGGCTTGGGAATACTGAGCTTCTCATTGAACGTCGCGGTACTGATGGTGATTTTGCTAAGGCTCGTCAGCTTATGGAAGCTTACGATGGCAAGGTAGATGCCATTGGACTTGGCGGAACAGACTTGTACGTTTATGCAGGCGAGGAGCGTTATACTTTTAGGGAATCAGCAAAGCTTGTTGCTAATGTAAAGCGCACTCCCGTTTTAGATGGTAGCGGTTTGAAAAATTCCTTGGAGCGCAGGCTCGTTGAAAAGCTTGCTAGTGAAAAGGTAGTTAACTTCGAAAACAGCAGGGTACTCTTGGTGTGCGGAGTGGACCGCTTTGGTATGGCGCAGGCAATGCAAAAGGCAGGGGCAAAACTGACCTTTGGCGATTTGCTCTTTGGGTTTGGCGTTGATAAGCCTTTACGCTCGTTAGAAGCTTTGGCGAAATGTGCAAGGCTTCTGGCACCTGTGGTAACAAGGCTGCCTGTAAGCTGGCTTTACCCTATGGGTGAAGCTCAACAGAAACGCACGCCTAAATTCTCCAAATACTTTTTAGAAAATAATATTATCGCCGGCGATTTTCACTTTATCCGCAAATTTATGCCGGATACTTTGCCGGGAAAAATAATCATAACTAATACGGTGACCAGTGACGATAGGGCAATGCTTAAAAAAGCAGGGGTGAAGCTTTTAATTACTACAACTCCTTGCCTTGAAGGTCGTAGCTTTGGCACCAATGTAATGGAAGCAATGCTTGTTGCGGTGAAGGGAGCACAAGCCCCGCTAATCGCAGCAGAATACATAGATTTATTGGAAGAATATAAAATAGAATCTTCTATAGAATATCTCAATACTTAGGAAGACCTTATGGAAAAATTTGCTTTTATATTTCATCCCATATCCATTAAAGATATGGAACATGTATCACCCATAATGAAATATATACCCGATAGGCTTATCGAAGCTGGTTTAAAGCTGAAGCGTCCTTTTAAAGTGTCACATATTACCGGGGTGCATAGTGAGCACGCAGAAGCTGAAGGCTGGTTCGTGGGCATTCCTTTGACCGCAAGGCAAATGGTGGAACTGCCGGAAGAGTTTGTCATGGACAGAATCATTGAATCCGGCAAGATTGCCCAAGAGTTGGGAGCTAAGATTGTTGGTTTAGGTGCTTTTAGTTCCGTCATCGGTGATGCGGGAATTACGGTTGCTAAAAATTTGGATATTGCTGTAACCAGCGGTAACAGTTATACCGTAGCAACTGCCCTGCAGGGGACAAAGGAAGCAGTTACTTTAATGGGCAAGCGTTTAAGTGATTGCCGGGCAGTAGTTGTTGGAGCCAGCGGGTCCATTGGCGCTGCTTGTGTGCGTCTGCTTGCCAAGGAAGTTCCCCACGTTACTTTGGTGGCTCGCCACTTAGAGCCTTTGGAAGATTTGGCGCAAGAACTTTTACATAAAGAACGCTGCCAGGTGGAGGTAACTGATAACATTCGCTTTGCTTTGAAAGAAGCTGATATTGTTCTGACTGTTACCAGCGCTTTGGACTTTTTGATTGAACCGGAAGACTTGAAACCGGGAGCAGTGGTGTGCGACGTAGCACGTCCCCGCAATGTGTCCAAGGAGGTTTCTGTAAAACGTAAGGATGTGCTGGTAATTGAAGGTGGCATCATCAATATTCCCGGCGATGTGAATTTTGGCTTTAATTTTGGCTTCCCTCCAAAAACATCCTACGCTTGTATGGCAGAGACTATGATTCTTGCCTTGGAAAAGCGTTATGAAAACTTTAGCTTGGGTAGAAGCCTTGACGTAAGCAAAGTAGACTTGATTTCTCAAATGGCAGCTAAGCATGGCTTTAGCTTGGCTGGTTTTAGAAATTTTGAAAGAGCAATTACCCAGTCTGAAATTGACCAGGTAATGCACTACGCTGTGGAAAACCTTGCCATCCACCGTGGGTGATGTTGACATTTGCCCATATAAAAATTATAATTTATGGCAGAATTTAATTTATATGCGTATGTCGTGCGTTGAAATCTGTTTTAGCGCAGTTTATTACGAATAAATAAGAAGATGAAGGAGCAGGAAAATGGCTAATAAAGAAACTATTTTAACAGCTGAAGGCCTGAGAAAATTAGAGGACGAGCTGAATACTTTACGCACTGTCCGCCGTCAAGAGGTTGCTGAACGTTTGAAAGTTGCAATCTCCTATGGTGATATCAGCGAAAACTCCGAATATGATGATGCTAAGAGCGAGCAAGCTTTTATTGAAGGTCGTATTCTGGAATTGGAACAAATGATTAACACCGCTACCATCATTGATGATACCGCAAACAAGAAAAAAGGTATTGTATCCCTTGGTTCTACTGTTGTCGTTAAAGATTTGGAAACCGGTGACGAAGACGAATACACCATTGTTGGTACTACTGAAGCTGATCCCTTTGAAAACCGCATTTCTAACGAATCTCCCGTTGGTGCAGCTATTCTTGGTCAAAAGGTTAACACCGTTGTACAAGTAAATACTCCCGTGGGCGAATTGTCCTATAAAATTATCAAGATTTCTTAATAAGGAGGATTAGCATGGCTGAAGAAAAGACCATTCTTACTGAAACTGACCTTAACGAGCAAATGCAAGTCCGCCTGGACAAAATGCACAAAATTGAAGAAAAAGGTTTAAAACCCTTTGGTTATAGATATGAATTTACCCACCGCTCCGGCGACGTAAAAGAAAACTTCGATGCTCTTGCTGAAGCTGAAACCGAAGTTAAACTGGCTGGTCGTGTAATGGCTATCCGTGGTCATGGCAAAACCTGCTTTATGGATATGCAAGACAAAGACGGTCGTATCCAAGTTTATGTTCGCAAAGACGTATTGGGTGAAGAAAACTATGCGTTGATTAAAATGATGGATATTGGTGACACTGTGGGCGTAACCGGTACTGTGTTCCGTACTCACATGGGTGAAGTTTCCATTAAAGCTGCTGCTTTGGAAATGCTCTCCAAATCTTTGCGTCCCTTGCCGGAAAAATGGCATGGTCTTAAAGACGTAGAAACCCGTTATCGTCAACGCTATGTTGATTTGATTGTAAATCCTGATGTTCGCGATACCTTTGTAAAACGCTCTCAAATTATCAGAAGTGTACGCGACGTTCTCGATAGCCACGGTTTCTTGGAAGTTGAAACTCCTATCCTCAACACTATCGCTGGCGGCGCAGCTGCTCGCCCCTTCATCAGCTATCACAACGCTCTTGATATGCAAGTTTATATGCGTATCGCTCCGGAACTTTATCTGAAACGCTTGATTGTTGGTGGTATGGATCGTGTTTATGAACTTGGTCGTGTATTCCGTAACGAAGGCATCGATAACAGACACAACCCTGAATTTACCAGTGTTGAAATTTACCAAGCTTTCGCTGACTATCGTGATATGATGGACCTGACTGAAGAAGTAGTTGTAAAAACTGCTGAAAAAGTTTTGGGCACCACTAGAATCAATTATGAAGGCACTGAAATCGAGCTGGCTTCTCCTTGGAAACGCATCAGCATGATTGACGCTGTTAAAGAATATGCAGGCAAAGACTTCACCAACGTAACCGATTTGGAAGAAGCTCGTGCTATGGCAAAAGAATTGAACGTAGAAGTAGAAGCAACCTGGGGCATTGGCAAAATTATCAATGCTTGCTTTGAAGAATACGTTGAAGATAAACTCATTCAACCTACCTTCATCACCGGTCATCCCAAAGAAATTTCTCCTTTGGCAAAATCCAACCCGGAAAATCCGGAAATCACTGACCGTTTTGAAGCATTCATCTATGGTCGTGAAATTTGCAACGGCTTTACCGAATTGAATGATCCCATCGACCAACGTGAACGTTTCTTGAAACAAGTAGAAGAACGCGCTAATGGCGATGAAGAAGCAAATATGATGGACGAGGATTTCGTTACCGCTTTGGAATACGGCTTGCCTCCTACAGGTGGCTTGGGTATTGGTATCGACCGTCTGGTTATGTTCCTGACCGATAGCTCTACCATTCGTGACGTACTCTTCTTCCCCACCATGAAACCTTTGAAAGGCGAACAACAACACGTAGAAGCTGTTCCTGTTCAAGCGCAAGAAGTAGCTACTTCCGTAGCTCCTGTTGAACCGGAAGTTATTGACTTCTCCAAAGTAGAAATTGAACCTCTCTTTGAAGACACTGTTGATTTTGATACCTTTATTAAATCTGACTTCCGTGCTGTAAAAGTGTTGGATTGCAAAGCTGTTCCTAAGAGCAAAAAACTGTTGCAATTCACTTTGAACGATGGCACTGGTAAAGAACGCACCATCCTCAGCGGTATCCGTGCATTCTATGAACCGGAAACCCTTATCGGCAAAACTTTGATTGCAATTACCAACCTGCCTCCGCGCGCAATGATGGGTATTGAATCTTGCGGTATGCTGATTTCCGCTATCCACAGCGAAGAAGGCGAAGAAAAACTGCACCTCTTGATGGTTGATAACCATATTCCTGCAGGCGCTAAACTCCGTTAATTTAAAGTGATTTTTGGGCTGCTGCACGTTAGTGTAGCAGCCTTTAAAATTTATTTAAACTTTTTTCAAAAAAGGTGTTGACATATTCTGGAAGCGGTGGTATTATAAACAAGTCGCTGACGTAAGCGACGCAGAACCTTGAAAACTGAACAACAACCTAGAAAAAAGCGAATGTGCGGGTCAAGCATTTCTTCGGAAATGTACGACCTAAAAGTCAAAATAATTTCTTTAAATAAGATAGAGCCAATCGGTTCTTCAATAAACTTTATTGG
>JAGAPX010000019.1 GCA_017623055.1 Phascolarctobacterium sp. | reverse complement strand
GTAATTCTTCTTTGCACCAAGGGAAGTACAGCCACCACGAATATAGCCAGTCAAAGGCAGTACCTCTTTTAAAGGAACAAGCTCCGTACGTTTGTTACCGCTCACCTTAGCAAGCGCCTTCAAGTCCAGCTCACCGTTACCGGGAATAACTGCGAAGATTACCCCCGTCTTATCGCCACGGATAACCAAGGTCTTGAACACCTGCTCTGCAGGCATACCTACGGAATTGGCAACGTGAACTGCATCCAAACGCTCCTCGTCCACCTCGTATTCCATAATACGGTAGGCGATATTCATATCATCTAAAATGCGGGCAGCATTAGTTTTTTTGTTATGTTTCAAGGCGAAAACCTCCTCCAAAGTGGCACAAACAAATCTTAAGTGCTATAATAACATCAGATATGTATAATTGCAACTAACGAGGTGTGCAAGTGCTTATTAAAATAATCTGCGGGCAAATGGATGTTATACCCGGTCGCCCCGATGAAAACTATAAAAAAATATTAGAAATTATCTCCACTGCTAAAGAAAAGCAAGCGGATATTTTACTTTTGCCGGAAATGTGTATCCCCGGTTACTTGATTGGTGATTTGTGGGAACAGCAAACATTCCTTGACGATTGCCAATACTATGCTGAACAAATTATTGCCGCTTCTAAAGGCATCTGCATTATGTTTGGCAACGTTGCCTTTGAAAAGGACAAGCTTAACGAGGACGGTCGCTTGCGTAAATACAACGCTGCCTTCGCCTGCCAAGATGGTCAAATCATTGGCGGTTACATGGGTCGTAACTTCATCATTAAGAACTCCCTGCCTAACTATCGTGAATTTGATGATTACCGTTACTTCTACAGCCTGCAAAAGCTGTGCGCTGAAGAAGACGCTGTGGTACGCGAAGCATTGCAACCTTTAAAAGTTACTATCAAGGGTGAACCCATTAAGATTGGTTTAATGATTTGCGAGGACGGCTGGACAGAAAACTACCACCTGAACGTTCCTCAAACCTTGGCAGATAACGGTGCAGAAATTCTCTTTAATCTTTCCTGTTCACCCTACAGTTTGGGCAAGAACAAAAAACGCAATAAGCTCTTTAGCGCACAAGCTAAGGAAGCAGGCGTCCCCCTTGTGTACTGCAACAACGTAGGTATCCAAAACAACGGTAAAAACGTCTTTACCTACGATGGCTTTTCCACAGCATACAATGCAGATGGCACTGTAAACGCTTCTGCAGAAATGTATGAAGATACTATTTTAGAATGCACTTGGGATACGGAAGCTGGTCACTTCGTTGGCGAAGGTAGTATTGCCGCCCTGCCCCAAGAGCCTGAATCAATTTATAAATCCCTGCGCTACGGCACAGAGAAATTTTTACATCAATGTGGCATCAAAAAGATGACAATTGGTTTAAGCGGAGGCATTGATTCTGCCATTACTGCTGCTATGTATGCAGATATCCTTGGCGCAGAAAATGTACTCCTCATTAATCTGCCCTCTGTTTATAATTCAGAAACCACTAAAAATATCGCCTATAATTTAGCGAAAAACTTAGGTGCTAATTACGCAGTCATCCCTATCTCCCACAGCTGTGAGCATACGGAAGAGCAGCTTACCTCCACCCCCATTACCAATATGGCGAGTGGCATCACCTTTAATTTAGAGCTTAGCAATATCGTCAAAGAAAATATCCAAGCTCGTGACCGTGGCGCGCGTATTATTGCCGCGGCTTCTGCTGCCTTTGGTGGTGCCTTCTCCTGTAACTCCAACAAGGCGGAAATCACCGTTGGCTACTGCACCTTCTACGGAGATATCTGCGGTGCCCTTGCCATGATTGGCGATTTGTGGAAGCATCAGGTGTACGCACTTGGTCGTTATATGAACGAAGCAATCTTCAAACGTGAAGTAATCCCCGAAGAAATCTTCACCATTCGTCCCAGTGCAGAGCTTGCCAGCACCCAAACCGTTGGTACAGGCGGTGACCCGCTCATCTACGAATACCACGATTACCTTTTGGCTTCCTTCGTAGAAAACTGGCATAAAACTACCCCTGCGGATATCCTGCGTTGGTATAAGGCAGGAACCTTGGCGCAGGAACTTGGTTGCAGTGAAGAAGTAATTGCTAATGCGTTCCCCACTCCTGCAGAATTTATTGCTGACCTGGAGCGTTGGTGGAAGCTTTTTGCAGGCTTTAGCGTTGCTAAACGCATCCAAGCCCCGCCCATCATGTCCATCACCAAGCGTGCCTTTGGCTACGACCATCGCGAAGCGCAGCTCACTCCCTATTTTTCAAGGGAATACTACAAGTTAAAAGAAGAGCTGTTGAAGTAGAAGGCAACGCTTTATTAGGCTTGTAAAAATCTAATGATATGTTATAATATAGCAAGAGAGATTCCTGATATGTGGTGTGTCAGCTCTCTCCTCTGAATTAACAATTCTTTGAAAGAAAGGCTGTTCACAACCGTGTGAACGGTCTTATTTCATTTTATAAGCAAAAATCACTTACAGATTGAATGGTAGCAACACAAAAACGACTCCGCATTGCGGAGCCGTTTTTTACTTTAAGTATTAAGTTATTAGAAGCTGTAGCGTACGCCCAAGTTCCATTGCCAGTTGGTATCTACTTCACCACCGAAGGTTTTTTCGATATCAGCATAGATATAGGTTGCTTTGGACAGGTTAATGTTAGCACCTACGCCAACTTCCCACCAGCCGCCACCGAAATCTTCCGGAGTCGGGGTACCAATACCGTTTTTAGTTACCAAGGAAGTGGTTTCACCGTCAAAGTCATAGAGGTAGGATGCACGAGCATATACATTGCCTTCTTTAATGTCTTTACCAATGCTAAAGCCTACGCGAGCAATGAAGCTGTCCATGCTATCAAAATGTGCATTGTAACCAGTACCAAGCTTGAAGTTTGCGCTGTCAATAGTACCATAGGTCAATTCAACTTGAGGTTCTACCCACAAACCATTGCCTTGTTGGATGCGTTTGCCAAATTCTGCACTTACGCTATAGCCATTGGTGCTGTAATCGCCATTGCCATATACGCTATCTTCCATATCGCTTTCAAGATGAGCATAACGAGCAATCAAATCCACAAAAGTACCATCATTGTTCAGCTTGCTACCATAGATTGCAAATGCAGTGCTCTTATCATCGGTGCTACCTTGACCATAGCTGCCATCACCTTCTGCAAAGGTAACTGCTGCGCCCACAGTCCAACGTTTATCAACGCTAAGTTTTTCGTCATAGCCTAATTGATATTGGTTATATTGCATTTTAGCGCCTTCGTATTCGCTTTCGCCACGAACCATACGAGTCCAAACGCCAGCTTCACCGTTAGCCATGCGCAGTTCGCCCATACGTTTATTCATATCGTTCATATGTGCACGATAGTGAGCTTTCAAATTGGTTGCTGCTTTGGAAACTTTAGCAGCTTGAGGGTTAACGTCCTGTGTAATGGAAGCAATAGTGCCATCTTCACCAATAGTTGCAGAAGTTGCGCCAAGAGTTTCACCTGCTTCAATGGTCACTTTAGAAACAGTTTCTTCTTGAGAATTTTCACCAGTTTTTACAGCATCAGCCAATTGTTGCAACGCTTCTTCAGCGGTCATATCAACAGTGCCATTTTCAATAGCTTCAGTTAATTCTGCACCACCAGAAACTTCCAAGTTGCTATTAGTTAAATCGCCAATTTGCAATCCGTAAAAAGCATTATTGTTACCAGTACTTCTCAAAGAATACGCTGCTGCAGCAGGTTCATTTCTCAAGCCCAGTACAATTTTGCCATCGTTACCTGCAAGAGCAGTGATGTTACTATCGCCAGTTACTTTCCAAGTTGCACCGTTGAGGGTGATGTTGGAAGCAGATTCACTAGCAGTGTCAGTAACTACACTACCAGTTAAGGTTACGCCAGAACCTAAAGTCAAATCAACAGTACCTTTACCGCCATACACGCCACCTGCGTAAACATTGCTTTCAATAACACCTTGAGTTGCTTTCAAATTGATGCTACTGTCCAGGCAAGCTAATATTCCATCCGTACCGTTGGCAATATTTACTTTATCTGCAGTGATGTTTACTGCATTTTCCCATGCAGATGTAATAGCACCATATACAGTTAAATCTTTAGTATTGATTGTTATTCCACCAGGTGCACCATTTGCATTTATACCAATACCATAAACAGGAACATCATAATTTATAACCAGACTTTGGGTAGTTACCTCCATCTTTGAACCATAAGTCCATAAGCCACCGTTTGTAATATTAAGCTTATCAATTTCAACAGTACCAGCAATCCCCAAATTACCATTCAAATATAACGCACTACCATTTGTGCCAGTAATTTCAAACTTATCTTTAGCACCAACATGGATACCACCATTAATTTCAAGAGTATTACCATTCAATTCGAATAAATAAGTATCAGGAGCGTCTGGGTCGGCAGTATTGTATTCCCACTCCACACAACCTTTACCACAATGTGTACCATAAGAAATAGGATCTCTATCTAATTTCATATTTTTTTGTAATCCTTTTTCAAAAAACACTTTAATTGTTTCTGATCCAAGACCACTAAAGTGACTGTGTTGTTCATGATCAAAAACATGATCAAGACTATGATTACCATCAGCAAACGCACTACCAGTAATAACAAACGCCATCAATGCGCCCAGTGCCAAGCTTCTTTTCAAAATTTTCTTAGACATATAAATACGCCTCTTTCCTTAAAAATTTTTATTTATTACAAAACGTTGTGCTACGACAACGCTATAGTAACCAACCCCTCAGTCAGTTTCGCTGACGGCTCCCCTTACAGGGGCGCCAGGTTATACTCCCTTAATTTCAACTGCCTTAAGCAGTCTCAAAATCTGTACTACATCTTCAAGCTCAATAGCTTGCTTCACAGCCCCTTCGCCTTTTGCAGTAGTAGCTTCCTCTGCTTCATCGTCAAAATCCACGAAGAAATCTGCCATCTTGCAGTTTAAGATACCTTGCATTTTAAAAAGGTTCTGTGTGGTAATGGCAGTTCTGCCGCTTTCCATGTTGCTTAAGTTCGTTTGGGAAAGTCCAAGTAACTCTGCCATCTTGGTTTGGGTAATGCCACTATCCATGCGCAAGTATTTTACCCTACGTCCCAGAATTTTGAATTCTTCCATGCCTTCATCACCACTTTTGTATAATATAAAGATGTTTGCTCACTCTTCATCTTTTTGTATATTATAGCACACTTGTCCCCCCCCTAAAAGACGCTTCGTGAAATTTTTTTCTGCTTTCTCACTGTCGTGGCGAAGCGACTTACTATTGTTCGCATTAGCCCCTACTTCGTCATTTGTCAGTGCTTCGTATTCTATTAGCATTTTGTCAGCATTATTTATAAATTCTAAGTAGTCTTCTTCAAGAGCTAGGGAAAACACCAAGATGCGGTTTGCATTAAGCGCCCTGCATATTAAAAATATCAGGTCAATTCCTGCGCTATATCTTCCCTTTTCCAAATCTCGTAAGTGTTTCTCGTTCACTCCCGCCATGGCAGCTACCTTGCTTTGGGTCAGCTTCTTGCTTTCCCTAATCATCTTCAGCACTCTGCCTATCTTTTTAATATCATTAAGAAAAATCTTTACACTCATCTTATTTACCTCCAACCCTTTAATTGTATATTTAATTAAGTGTTTTGGCTACTAAGGGGGTAAATTTGCCCCATTGCTTGCTATTTACCGATAAGCGTGCTATTGTTGTCTTAACTTCTAGAAGTAGCTGTTCAGTACGAAGGCTTCGTCATAAATTTGTAAAGGATGGATGCTTAATCAAAACTTTTACTCAAAAACAAATAATGTTGACCGCTGTAGATTTACGTGAGCTTGTCCCCGCCGCCAAGAATGGAGATACCGTTGCCATGGAACGCTTGTGTGAAAGCTTCAGTCCTTTGGTGTATAGCCTTTGCCACAGGCAGACCTTGTACGATATCTTAGGCGAAGATGCGGAGAATACCGTCTGGGTTCTGTTCTTGGATGGTATTGCCAATTTTGACGGCAAGCATTGCGAAGGCTTCCCAGGGTTCATCAGCAGGCATCTTGATTCTCGCATCAAGAACATCATCAAGCATAATTATTACCGCTACAAGTGGGAGCAGTTATCTGCGTTGGATAGTGATGATGATGCGTTACGTGTTGCTTCCAAGGATGGGTTGTCCCCCATGCTGGATAATCTTGCCGTTGAACAGGAGCTTGCGCTTTTGCCTAAGGATAGGGCATATATCTTGGAGCAGTTATATGATAACAACAAGTCTCCGGAGGAGCTTTCCTCCATCTTGAAGATTTCTCCAAGAACGGTACGCTACCATCGGCAGGCTGGGTTAAGATGCTTACGTAATCGATTACATTGCATTAACGAGTAGTAGGATGCAATAGAGCAGTATTAATATTGCGGTTGTAGTTTTATGCAGTAAATTGTGTTAACACGTTATAAGTGAATAGTTTTGAGTAGTGCAATAAAGCCCCGTTCGGTTTTCCGAGCGGGGCTTGTTGTTTGTAGCATCCATGATTTTAGTCTTTAGTATTAATTTACTGTAGTACATTCTTGGAACAAGGTTTGTAATGCTTACGCATTACTTTGATTTAAGAATATACAGGGCAGAAGAAAAAACGAGAGGAACGAGGAGAAGAAAACCTAGTAAAAGAAGAGGAGCAAGGAGAGCAAAAAAGAAGATTCACTCTTTAAATACAACTGATGAAGGCAAAATGGCAATCAGCTTTCAAAAAAATTTTTTAAAGGCTTTTATTTTGATTTTCTAAAAAAATTTTTAGCTCACATTGCCAAAACGGAAAGCTCAGTTGTATTTATAGAGTGAAAGGTGAAATTACAGCGCGCCAAAAAACACCTTACAAAAACTAAAAAAGGCTCCGCATCAATGCGGAGCCTTTGGCATATCTAAACTTCTTATGCTTTTTTAAAGAGCTTGCCAATTATCGGAGACAACAAGGAAAGTGCTGCTGCCACGAGGAAGAACAAGCAAATGGGACGAGTGAAGAAGATGTTGAAGTTACCATCACTCATAATCAAAGAGCCAACGAAGTTTTGTTCTGCCATGCTACCGAGGATAATGCCAATAATGATTGCAGACATGGAGAAGCCAAGCTTGTTGAGGAAATATCCTACAAAGCCGGAAGCTACCATTAGGTACACGTCGTTGATGGAATTATTATAAGAATAAGTACCAACGAAGGTCATCATCACGATAATGGGAAGCAGAATATGCACAGGCACATTTACAACCTTTGCAAACAGGCGAATCAAGGAAAAGCCCATAATACCCATAATGATATTGGCAAGAAGCAATCCGATAAAAATTGCGTAAACGTCAGGTGCTTTTTCTACGAAAAGCAAGGGACCGGG
>JAGAPX010000018.1 GCA_017623055.1 Phascolarctobacterium sp. | reverse complement strand
TCCCCCTAAAACACAAATCCCCCATCCTTACTGGCTCCTGTAAGGTGGGGGATTTATGCTTGGGGGAAATTTCAGATCATTTGAAGCTTTATATAAATGTAGGGGATTTTAGATATCTACGATGTCGTAGGGTTTAGGTTTTTTCTTGTTGGGGGTAACTTCGTTTTCTACGCCTTTTATTGCGTAACCCTCCATGGAAGTAAAAATTTCGTCAGCAAGAATTTGTCCGATGCTTTCAAATTCTTTCTCTTTCTTTTTATCAACCAATTCCGGTTCTTGATGTTTTACTACCAGCATGGCTTCTACCTCCTTTGCAGATGAGTGCATTTTTTTAGCGGGGGTATTCTTCTACAGCCAAAGCTTCTGCGTGAGCTTCAGCGTAAATTTTTTTGGTTTCTGCAATTTCTTCTTTTACTTCTTCCATAACGCTAGGTTTCTTTGCTACGGGAGCACCACATTCGTGACAGAACTTAGCGTTGGCGATAATTTCTTTTTGGCAAGCGGGACAAGTGGTTTTGGGAATGTCGCAACCGCCTTTGCCCATTTTGATTTCTGCGATTTTGTTTTTCATATCGTTTACTTCTTCCATGGAAGCTGCTACAACTGCAAAGTTGTCTACCAAATGTTCCGGTGCTTTGCCAACTTCCACATAGTGTTTATACATTTCTTCGCCAATTTTTGCGTAATGTTCGCGTATACGTGCTTCTGCTTTTTCGATTGCTGCGTTCAGTTTTTGAATTTCCATAGTTGCCTCTGCTTTCTCGCCAACGGTTTTTGCGATGGCTTCAGTTTTTTCACTGGCGGATTTCGCCATGTCTTTTATTTGTTCAAAAATTTCCATTTGTAATTCCTCCTTTGGGAACAACCAACTCTTTGGTTTAGTTAGATTATAGCAGTAACGCACTTTTTTGTTGTTAAGGAAGAGTTAATTAATGTTGACGTGTTTGCGACGAAAGGCTATTACAGCCGACTGCTACTGCTGTGATTTTACAGTATAGTTGCTTTTAGAAAAATTCCTGTACCAAAAGTAACAAAAACTTCACTATTGGAGTGTTACAAAATCAACAATATGTAGTATAATATTTTCATAACAAAGCGTATTATCTTCTCTTGAAATCAGCGCTGAAAAATATTTTGAGCAGAATAATACCTTGCCAATTTTTGATAAAAGTTTACGAGGTTAAAAATGTTTTTCGACACTTATGATACACCTGTCTTTAGGCCTCCCAGCGAAGCACGCAGTTTTATTTTGCGTGTGACCAGAGGATGCGCTCACAATAAATGCACTTACTGCAATATGTACCGCGGAGTGCCTTTTCAAATATTAAAAGATGAAGAAATCTCTCGCCAAATTGCCCTTGCCGCTCATTTTGGTAAGGACAGGGTGCGCAGAGTGTTCTTGGCAGATGGTGATGCTTTGGTTTTGCCAACCGCCAAGCTTTTGAAAATATTGCAAGCTTTGCGCGACACCTTCCCCAAGCTGCAAAGGGTTAGTTCTTACGCAGCGCCTAAGGATATTTTGCGTAAAAGCGAAGATGAATTGCGCCAATTGAAGGAAGCAGGCTTACAGCTTTTGTACTACGGTATGGAAACTGGTGACGATGCTACCTTGAAAGCTGTTAACAAAGGCGTTAACGGCGAGGAAGCAGTTGAAGCTGGCAGACGTGTTACTGCTAGTGGTATGAAGCTTTCCATTATGGTTATCTTAGGCTTGGCTGGTAAGGAAGGTAGTTACCGTCACGCTATTGAAACTGCGAAAGCAATTAACATCATTCAGCCTACCATGTGGAGTGCGTTGTGCCTGATGCTTTATCGTGGTAGTGAGCTGTTGGAACAGTTTGAACGTGGGGAGTTCAATCCGCTTTCTCCTGCAGAATGTATGGAAGAATTGTACACCATTATGGAAAATGTAAATTTGCCAGCGGATAAGCATTGTTTGTTCCGTAGCAATCACATTTCCAATTACATTCCCTTGGCAGGAACCTTGCCTAAAGATAAGCAAAAACTGCTGGCGGAAATCAAGTACAGCGCTCAAGAATTGAGCAAGCTGAAAAAATGGGATGTTTATAACAATACTGAGTATTGATAATTAGCCGTAAGGCTGACATATATTTTAGGAAGCATTTAGATTTGAGGAGGGTTACGTTATGATCCGTGAAAGACGTAATAAAGAAAAACTTGCTTCATATTATAAGAAGTTTATGGAAGAGGGCGTTATTGACCCCAACGTGCATCCGTGGGTAGCAGAATCCTGGCAACGTTGCCAAGCTTTGGGTTTACCTCACGATACTTTGCCCAGAATCAACAAGCTGAGCAAGAGCGAGATTGATGCGCACCAAAAAACTCACGAGTTCATCGTAAAATATGTAGATGGTTTGTATGAGCAAAGCAAGCAGCATTTTAATATTCATAATTTGAGTATGCTGCTGATTGATGAAGATGGTTATGTAATCAAAAATTATGCTTTGCCTTTCTTCCAACGTGTTATTGAAGATATCCAAGGCATGCGCGTGTTGGAAGAAGATGTTGGTACTTCCAGCATTAGCGTTGCTCGCGAACACAACGTACCGTTCTTAATGTTTGGTCCTGAAATGTGGGTAAAAGACCAACACAGTGGTGATGCTTGCAGTGCTCCCATCGTGGTAAATGGTAAAATCCGTTACATCATTTCTTTCTTTAGCTTGGATCAAAACGATTTGCCCTACGATTTACTGCTCAGCCTGCTGCTGACAATGAAATATTCTATCGAGCAACATCTTTCCATGCTGGAACGTTGGACCATCAACCAAATTATGATGGAACAATTGCCTGTTAGCGTTTACTGGGTGGGCAAGGATGCAGATGTTAAATACTGCAACGAAAATGCTCGCAAACGCTTGGACGGGAAAAAGAAATTGGAAGACGTGTTCTTGAATTATGAACATATTCCTGTGAAGAAGGCGCTGAAAGGCGTGCCTACTCACCGTCGCGAAATTACTTGGATTACCCAAGACCGTACTTATGAAGATATCACCACCGTTATGCCTATTAAAGTGGGTAGCGAAGTGGAAAGCGCTTTGGTACTTTCCATGTCCATCGAGGATTTGAAGACTACCATTGCTCACGCAACTGGTTATAGCTCTCGCTACAGTTTGTATTCCATGGTGGGCGAAACCAGCGAATTTTTGGCATTGCAACATAAGGCAACCCGTGTTGCCCGCACTGATAACAATATTCTTTTGCAAGGCGAACCCGGTACCGGCAAGCAACGTTTGGCACATGGTATTCACCAAGCCAGCTCTCGTGCTGCTGCGCCGCTCATTGTTGTTAAGTGCATGAACGCACCGCTCAAAGAATTGGAAACTGAATTCTTTGGACGTATGGATGGCGACCAACCTATTGCCGGTAAATTGGAACTTTCCTTGGGCGGCACTCTCTTCCTTGACGAAGTAGAAAAACTGCCTGTAGAAATTGGCGATAAGCTGGCAGACGCACTGCTTTATGGTATCGTGAACAAAGAAACCGGTATCGTGAAGAAGTTTAACGTGCGTGTAATTGCAGCCTGCGATTCTAATTTGAAACGTTTGGCTGATAAAGGTCTCTTCTCCCGCAAATTGTACGAGCTGGTGCTTGATACCACCATGCGTGTTCCTCCCCTGCGCGAACGTGTAAAAGATATCGAAGTAATTGCAACACATATCCTTGCGGAAATGTCTGCGCAACATAACTTGCCGCCTAAACGTTTGGCACCTGAAGCAATTACCATGCTTATCAATTGCAGCTGGCCTGGCAATATCAAACAATTGCAAGGCGTTATTGAGCAAGCATTCTTCCATACTCCCGGTAGCACCATCGAAGCAGAAAACATTAAGCTGCCCGGTGACCGCACTTTGGAAAAATCTTGGAAGTATGATAAAGAAGCTTTCATTGCAGCGTGGAAATCTGCTGGCGGTAACATTAGTAAGCTGGCGAACATGCTTGACGTTAGCCGCGTAACCTTGTACCGTTATTTGAAAAAATACGGTTTGGGACCTAAATCTTCTGAAGAATAAAATTTAAAATTTTGAAGGGCTGTTTCTGTAAGGAGACAGCCCTTTTTGTGTTCATTCTGTGTTGTGAATGTAAAATCATTGTATAAAGTGTATAAATTTAACATAAATTGTTTGTGAATGATGTAATTTTAGTCTATAATGAAATTAACGTGATTTTGTATAGTATGCTCTGACGGATGGTAAATGTTAGGGGGTCTAGGACTTATGTTGTCGAACGATAAAAATATGAAAATGTATGCGTTTGGTACAGTCTTCCTAATATTTTTTATTGCCTTGTCGATTGTCAGCCTGAGAGTTGTTAAATATAGAATGTTTAACAGTTCTAAGGTTATGGGTGAAAGCATAGCTGCCCGTTTCGTTGACAGAGAAATGGCAAAGATACATACTCAAGAAATCGTGCTGAAGGGTGCAGCTAATAACATACAGGAAATCATCGCCATTGAGCCTGATGATTTGGAAAGTGAAATAGAGCTGCAACTTGAAAAATACACTAGAGTAGTTAATGATGTTTTGACCATTGGTACTGCTGACATGTGCGCCGTTGTAAATGGCAAGGTTATTGGCGACAAACTGTGGGATAATACAGATAAACTGATGAATTTGGAATGGTATCACGATGTTTTGGCTGAGGATGCCGGCAAGGTTGTTTATACCAATATTCATCGCGTCAGCCACAATGATAGAAGGGTACTGACAAAAGCTATTCGTCTTGAAAACAGTAATAACTTAATCGTTTTGAATGTTTATCCTCATAACGTAAGTTTGGCAATGCCTGACAATGTGCTTCCGCCAGACAGCTATTATTATTTGTGCGATGCTAATGGCAAGATAATTTATTTTATTGGTAATCGTGATCTTACTTTAGATAAGCTGCAAAGTTATGTTGACCACATTGTTCGAGAGATTAAGGCAGGTTTTTATAACGATAATAGTAGCAACTATGTAGTTGATTTAGAGGGTAACCAAAGAGGCGTGTATTATGTGCAGGCAAATAATGGTTGGGTTTCTATAGTTACCATTCCTTACGAATATATTTTGGGAGATTACCAAGGCTTGCTTTTCTGGTATATAGCAATTTTGGTAGTATTCATATTGTTTGCTATTTTTATGTACTGGCGTAGCAAACGCATGGTACAAAAAGTAGAATCTATGAATGAAGTAGTACGTGTTTTGGGTAACGTGTATTATGCAGTTTATAGGGTAGATTATAACAATGGTACTTATGTACGGATGAAGGGCAGCGACCATTTGGGAGCTGATACTCCTGCAGTAGGCGAGTATAATTACCTTTTGGGAAAAATGCTGAAATACGTGGCACGCGATACCTACGATGAATTTGCTAAGACCTTCTCTTTGGACAATATTCGTAGACTTGTTGCAGAAAATATCTGGGACTTTGGTGGCGACTTCCAAGGTTGGTATGGCAAGGAGTATAGATGGGTAAATATTCGTATGCTGTGCGATGCCAAACTCAAAACTGGCGAAGTTATTATGTGCTTTAGAGAAGTGGATGCAGAAAAACGTATTCAGCTGGAGCATATGCAAATTACAGAAGACGCATTAGAATCCATCAAAAAGACTACCGAATCGAAAAATATGTTCTTTTCCAGTATGTCTCACGATATGCGTACTCCTTTGAACGGTATTATTGGTCTTTCTGAATTGGCGGGCAAGCATATTAACGAGCCTGAAAAAGTAGCAGAGTATCTGCAAAAGATTAATAATTCCAGTAAGCAGTTGTTGTCCTTAATTAACGATATTTTAGATATGTCTAAGATGGAATATGGCAAACTGCAAACTAATGATGAACCTTTTGATTTGCGTACTTCCATAGAAGAGTATATTGCTCCTCTGGAAATGCAGGCGCAAAAAGATAATAAGGATTTCATCTACGAATATAATGTAGAACATAATCTGGTATGTGGAGATTTCTCGCGTATTGGACAGATTTTAAATAATATTATTTCCAACGCCATTAAGTACACTCCCGCTGGTGGTACAATTGCTTTTTCTGTTAAAGAAATTGCCGTCCAGGGAACTGTGAGCAAGTATCAGTTCACCGTGGCTGATACAGGCTTTGGAATGACAGAAGAGTTCTTGCAAAAAATCTTCGTGCCTTTTGAACGGGATATGCGCTTTGGTGCGCGTAAGGCAATGGGCACTGGCTTGGGTATGACCATCGTAAAAAATCTGGTTACTCAGATGAACGGCGATATTGAAATTAGTAGCGCTGTCAATAAGGGAACCTGCGTTGTAATTACCCTGCCCTTGAATTTACAGGGCGAATGTAAAAAATGTGGCGACCAATGTAAGCTGGGTGCTATAATAACCAAAGTTAGCAATGATGAACCAGTTGATTTAACAGGTTGTAAGATTTTGGTTGCTGAAGACAATGAAATTAATATGGAAATCGTAACAGAGCTGTTACAGATGAAAGGCATTGAAGTTATCCAAGCTTGGAACGGAAGGGAAGCCGTAGAAGCTTTTGAGAAATCGGCTGTTGGGGAAGTCAGCATGATTTTGATGGATATGCAAATGCCGGAAATGGATGGTTGCGAGGCTGCGCAAGCTATTAGAAGTATGCAGCGCTCCGACGCAAGGAAAGTGCCTATCATCGCCGTAACTGCCAACGCTTTTGCAGAAGATATTTCTGCTACGACGGCAGCAGGTATGAACGCGCATATTTCTAAGCCTATTAATTTCAAAGCTTTGGAAAAAACCATGGCAGAATATATAAGTAAATAATTTAGTAAAGGGGATGTATGATGAATATTTGGGATTTGGAACGTATTACTGATGCTGACGTAGCGACGACGTTAGAAGAACGCTTTATGGGAAGCGAAGCCCTTTACGTGCGTTTTTTGAAAAAGCTTTTGGTGGATGATAATTATGGTCAGCTTAAAGAAGCATTGCTTCGCGGTGATGCCAAAGGCATTGAACTGAAAGCCCACACTTTAAAGGGCGTGTGCGCTACTTTAGGTTTAACAGAACTGAGTGATAAGTTTAGCCATTTGGTAGTGATGGTGCGTGCCGGCGAAACTGATGAAGCTAAACTGCGCGCTCATATTGAAGACGCAGGCAGTAAGCTGCGCCAAGTTTTAGCAGTAATTCAGGAGCTGTAATGAACACTTTGGATTATTACAACAGCAAGACGGATGAATTTATCTCATCCACTGTTGATGTTGATTTTTCTAAAACTCAAGACAAGTTTTTGGCGAAGCTTTCGCCTAAAGCGCATATTTTAGACTTTGGCTGTGGTAGCGGTAGGGATACCAAATATTTTTTGGAGCAAGGCTTTAAGGTGACTGCTATCGATGGTTCGGTGGAGCTGTGTAAATTTGCCAGCGAATTTGCAGGTGTCACAGTCAAGCAGATGTATTTTCAAGACCTTGACGAAGTGGATGCCTACGATGGAATTTGGGCGTGTGCTTCCATCCTGCATTTGCATTATGGCGAGCTTCAAGGCGTGCTTGGTAAAATGGTGCGTGCCGTAAAAGATAATGGTGTTATCTACACTTCCTTTAAGTACGGAACTTTTGAGGGGGAGCGTAACGGTAGATATTTTACTGATTGTGACGAAGCAAAGCTTGCTGAACTGCTAAAGTGCGTGCCGGAGCTAACAGTTGAAGAGCTGTGGGTTACTGGTGATGTGCGCGAGGGCAGAGGCAATGAAAAATGGCTGAACCTGTTGCTGAGAAAAGGTAACTGAAAAAATTAATGATTAACGACAAAACAACCTGTTAACTTACGTTAACAGGTTGTTTTTCTTGTGCCATTTATTTAGTTGTTCTTTTAGGAATATTTAAGATAATTATAGAACTACAAATTAGAACTGTACCAATAAGCTTGTGCAGGGTAACAGGTTCGCTGAATACGGCAATGCCTACTGCTGCCGCAACTAAAGGTTCAACTGTTGCGAGGATGGAGGCTCTGCCAGCTTCCACATCTTCTAAACCCCAGGTGTAAAGGAGGTAGGGAATAACGGTGGAGAGTGCTGCCAATCCTAGGGCAGACCACAAAGTTGCAGGCTCAAAATATTTTAAGTCGCCAGTAAAATTTGCCAAGGGAATAGAACTGATTGATGCAAAGATAAAGGCGTAGGTGGTAATGGTAAGGGTGGAATAATTACGGATGGCGTATTTTCCGAAGATGCTGTATAAGGCGTAACCAATGCCACTTCCCAATCCGAACAACAGCCCTGCCAAGGAAAGGCTTACGTCACTGTCGAAAGCTCCCGTTACAAAGGCGCAGCCTAAGAAGGTTGCTCCCAGGGCAACGCCTTTGGCGAAGGTAAAGCTTTCGCCAAAAAGTACCAAGGACATAAGCATGACGAAGATGGGTGCTGTGTAAAGTAAGAGTGCAGCTACCGATAGGGAGCTTAGCTCGATACAGGTAAAGTAGCAGAAATTAGAAAAGGTTAAACTTACGATACCCATTCCCACTAAGGGCAGCATGGTTTTAATATTAATTTTCAAATGTTGGGTTCCTGCTTTAAAGAGAACTAGTATCATGAGCAGGGCAGATACCACCGCGCGGATGGAGACTATCTGCATGGGACTAAAGCCTTGCGCAGACAAGGTTCTTACGAATAAACCAATCAAGCCCCAGAACACAGCACTGGCTATGATAAAAAGATATGCTTTAGTTTTCATGATGGTGATGTCCTTCCGGAGGCAAGGGTCTAGGATAATTAGGACCGGAAGCCTTTAAGGTAAAGCCTCTGCCGAATACGTCGTTGACGTCGTGGATAATCATAAAGGCATTGGGGTCTATTTCCTTAACAATGGAGCGAATCTTTGCTGTTTGGGTAAGCTTTGCTACAACAAAAAGCACATCACGCTCGCGATGGGTAAAGGCACCTTCGCCGTGCAGGTAAGTTACACCACGACCAACAATTTTGATGATTGCTTCGGCGATGGGTTCCGGATTGTCGCTAATGATGATAATGTTCTTTTTGAAGTCGAAGCCTATAACGAAAGCGTTGCAGGTTTTGGTCATGATGAACATGGTAAGCAAAGTATAAAGGGCAGGCTCGATGCCAAAGAGGAAACTGCTGATAAAAAGCAGTACGATATTGAACATAAAACCTGTGGTACTAATGCTTATGGAGTAATGCTTTTGGATGATGGCACCAATAATATCCGTACCACCGCCACTACCGCCAACGCGATACATGCAGGCAGCACCAATGCCATACATAACACCGCCTGCAATACAGCTGAGCATGGTATCGTGAACAGGATGATAAGCTGCCATAAAACTAAAGAAGTCCAAGCAGAAAGAGAAGACGAACATGCCGTAGAGTGCACCAATCAGGTATTCCTTGTCCATATACTTGTAGCCCAGGGCGAAAAGGGGAATGTTCAGCAGAATGCTGACGATACCAAGGGGAAAGCCCAGTGTATAGTACAAAATTCCGGCAACGCCACTAATGCCACCGCTTAAAAGTTTGTTGGGTACATAAAAGGTGTTGAAGGCGACACCCATAATGACGCAGCCGATGGCAACCATCAGGTAACGATAAAAAATACTATTGGTAAAATTCTTCATAAGAAGCTCCTTTATATAATGAAAGAAAACATACAAAAGTAATTTTGTTCAAGTATATAGTAGCACGTTGGATAAAAAAATCAATGCCCAAGTTGACGGCGACAAAAATATAAATAAAATACAAAAATAAAGTGGCGAACGTTCGAGAATTTACTTGCAGTTGTAGCGTAGGCAGGATACAATAATACTGTATACACAATTTTAATTTTGAACAGGGTGTGTGGAGATGGCTGAAAAAATCATTGAAACGGCTTATGCGAAAATTAACTTGGGCTTGCGCATTTTAGGCAAGCGTCCTGACGGATACCACGAAGTAAGTATGATTATGCAAAGCGTTGGACTGAGCGACGAAATCATAATTACCGAGGGTGAAGGTATTCAGATTAGTACCAATATTGAGGGCTTGAGTTGTGGGGAGGATAACCTTGCTTACAAGGCGGCTGCTCTTTTGGCGAAAGAATATAATATTACACCGAATGTTCATATCATATTGAACAAAAGGATTTTTATGGCAGCAGGCTTAGCTGGTGGCAGTAGTGATGCGGCGGCGGTACTGCGTGGCTTGAATAGATACTGGAATCTGAATTTGCATGGCGATAAGCTGGAAGCACTGGCGGCAAAGCTGGGTAGCGACGTCCCCTTCTGTGTTCACGGGGGGAGCGCCATTGCCAAAGGTCGTGGCGAAATAATTTTGCCCCTGCCCGATATGCCCGAAAATTACGTGGTACTGGCAAAGCCTAAGAATTTAGACGTATCTACCGCTTGGGTTTATAAAAACTATAATCCTCAGCGCGTAGTGAATAATCCTTGTATTTGGCAAATTGCGGAATGTATTACCAGTGGTGCCAAGGCGATGACTCCTTTTATGGGCAATGTTTTGGAAACTGTTACCATTCCTGCAAATCCGCAAATTGCTAGAATAAAAATGGCAATGCTTAAGGCTGGCGCTTACTTTTCCATGATGAGTGGTAGCGGCCCCACCGTTTTTGCCTTTGCTGAAACTAAAGAAATTGCAGAAAATATCGTAGATGCCTTGAAAGATTTTAATGTAGAAACCGCTATAACAACTACCGTGAGGAGGAAAGAAATATAATGGCAGGACATTTACAACCTATTAAATTAGATAGCTACAAACCTTTGCGTGAGCTGGTGTGCGAATGCATCCGCCAAGCAATCATTGACGGCACCTTTAGCCCTGGTGAACGCTTGATGGAAATTCAAATGGCTGACGAAATGGGCGTAAGCCGTACCCCTGTCCGTGAGGCGATTCGTAAGCTGGAACTGGAAGGTTTCGTAGTTATGATTCCTCGCCGTGGTACTTATGTGGCGGATATTTCTATTCGCGACATTACCGAAATTTATGAAATTCGCGCTTGCTTGGACGAGTTGGCTGCTGGTCTTGCGGCAGAACGCATTACCAATGATGAACTGGAAAGACTTAACCGTTTGCTGGTAGAATTTGGTCAATGCATTAACGCAGGCAATATGGAAAGAATCGTAGAAGTAGATACTGCTTTCCACGAAGTGCTTTATACTGCAAGCCGTAATGCTCGTTTGCACAGCATCATCAACAATCTGCGTGAACAAGTTACCAGTATTCGTGGTCGTTCCATGAGTTATCCTGGACGCTTGCACGATACCATGAACGAGCACCGCACTTTGGTTGACTTCATCGCTGCCCGCGATGTAGAAGGCGCAAGAAATGCAGCTCGCTCTCATATCGAAAACGCAGAGCATACTCTGATGCAATCCATCAGTCCCACAATCTGAGATGGAAAAGTATAATGTAGTAATTTTGGCAGGCGGACGTTGCCCCTGGCTTAAGGAATTTGCCGGAACAGACGTGCGTTGCTTGGCGAAGATTAATGGCAAGCGGATGCTGGACTATATAATAGAAGCAATCCACGAAAGTGGTCGCGTGAAACGCATTTTGTTAGCCATTGACCCTGCAGTTATACGCGGGGAGGAATTGCCCCAAGGAGTAGAGCTGTGCGAGGCGGCACAGGACTTGCCCTCCACTGCGGATAAGGCGGTGGCAGCTTTAGGTTACAAGGGCAAGGTGCTTTTCGTCTGTGACGATATTCCTTTTTTGCATGGCGCTGCCATTAACGATTTTCTTGATAAATGCGAGGCAAGACCTGGCGGGAACAGCTATTATCCTTTAATTCCCAAGGAAGTGTGCGAGGCAGCCTTCCCCAATGCTAAGCGTACTTACGCTAAAACTAAGGAAGGGCTTTTTACCGGCGGTAACATTATGATGATGGACGCAGAGGTTATTCCTGCTGCGCTTGCCAAGGGCAGAGAGATTTTTGCTAAACGTAAGAAGCCGTTGGAACTGGTAAAAATGCTGGGGCTAGGCTTTATCTTTAAATTTTTGTTCCACCGCTTAACCTTGGACGATGTGGAAAAGCGTGGTAGTTTAGTTGTAGGCTTTGACGGCAAAGCCATTGTAAGCTCCTTTGCGGAAGTGGGCATGGATGTTGACAAGCCTGAAGATTTCGCATTGGCAGAAAAATATTTAGGTTAAAACTAACTTTTTACAAGTAAAATAAATTTTAGAAAAGAGGGCGATTATGGGAAGAGCTAAAAGAATGGAGCGTGTGGTTGCCTTAACCAAAATTTTGGTGGATCATCCCCAACATTTATTTTCGTTTTCCTATTTTTGCAAGAAGTTTGAAGTTGCAAAATCTACTTTAAGTGAAGACGTTTTGGCTGTAAAAACAGGCTTGGAACTGTTTGGCTTGGGTAAAGTGGAAACTATTTCCGGTGCTGCCGGTGGCGTACGCTTTATTCCCGGACGTAGAGTGGAAGACGATAACAAATTTTTGCAGGAATTGGCAGTGAAGCTTGCTTCTCCCGATAGAATTTTGGCAGGCGGCATGCTTTACGTTACCGATATACTGTGTGAGCCGCAGACTGTTGTTAGATTGGGCGAAGTCTTTTTAAATCGCCTGAAACATTTGGCACCTGATTATGTTATGACTGTGGAAACCCGTGGTATTTCTTTGGCGTTTTTGGTGGCACGTGCCTTTAACATACCTTTGGTAATGGCGCGTCACGATAATTACATTACCGAAGGCCCCACTGTGAATATTAACTACGTAAGTGGTTCCCGCAAAAATATTCGTACCATGGCATTGCCCAAGCGCGTGCTGCAACCTGGTAGCAAGGTGCTTATCGTAGACGATGTCATGAAAGCTGGCGGTACTGCCCGTGGTATGGTGGAACTGGCAGGGGAGGTAGGCGCTACTGTTGTAGGCAAGGCTTTCCTTATCGAAACTGCTACTCCGGAAAATAAATTAATAGATGATTACACTGCTTTCTTCCGTCTGTATGATGTGGACGAAGAAGCTCGTAAGGTTACCATTGAACCTATTTTAGGTTAAGAAAGGGGCAAGAAAATGTCTGAACTTATTGCTGTAATTTTGGCTGCAGGCAAGGGTACTCGCATGCGTAGTAAACTGCCTAAGGTTTTACATAAAGTTGGCGGCAAAGAAATGCTGCAACACGTTATTGACGCTGCTACCGTAGCTGGTGCAGATGAAAAGGTTGTGATTATTGGTCACGGCGCAGAATTAGTAGAAAAAATGGTTGGCGACCAAGGCAAGATTGCCCTGCAAGCTGAACAACTTGGTACTGGTCACGCAGTTATGCAAACTAAAGAAGCTTTGGCTGGCTTTACCGGTACTGCTATGATTTTGTGTGGTGATACTCCGCTCCTTGATGGCGAAGAACTGAAAAAGTTCTACGCAGGTCACAAGGAAAGCGGTGCTGCTGCTACCGTACTGACTGCGGTAATGGAAAATCCCTATGGCTACGGACGTATTGTGCGTGACGAAGCTGGCAATGTGCTTGGCATTGTAGAAGAAAAAGACGCAACTGCTGAACAAAAACTTATTAAAGAAATTAACACCGGTATTTACTGCATTGAATGTCCCTTGATGTTTGACGTGCTGGCAACCTTAACCTGCAACAACGCTCAAGGCGAATACTATCTGACTGACGTGCTTTCTAAATTAAATGAACGTGGCGAAAAAGTTGGCGGCGTTGTAACTGAAGATAGCGATATGGTTATGGGCATTAACTCTCGTAAACAGCTTGCTGTTGCAGAAGGCGTAATGCGTAACCGCATTTTAGATAAGCTGATGGATGCGGGGGTAACCATTATGGATCCGGCAAGCACCTTTATCGAAGGCTCCGTTAAAATTGGTACGGATACCATCATCTATCCCTACACTTGGCTGGAAGGCGCTACCGAAATTGGCGAAGACTGCGAAGTTGGTCCCAACGTGCGTCTTACTAACGTAAAGATTGGCAACGATACCCATATGCAATTTGTTTATGGTCATGATTGCGAAGTTGGCAATGGCGTAACCGTTGGTCCTTACGTGCATCTGCGTCCTGATACCGTAATCAGCGACAAAGTTAAGATTGGTAACTTTGTAGAAGTTAAAAACTCCAACGTTGGTGTTGGCTCTAAACTGCCCCACCTCACTTACATTGGCGATAGCGATATTGGCAGTGGCGTGAACATGGGTTGCGGTTGCATTACCGTTAACTACGATGGCAAGAAAAAACATCGCACCATTGTAGAAGATAATGTTTTTGTAGGCTGCAATACTAATCTTGTTGCTCCTGTAACTGTTAAACAAGGCAGCTACATTGGCGCAGGTTCTACCATTACCAAGGAAGTTCCGGAAAATGCTTTGGGTATTGCCCGTGCAAAACAAAAAAATTACGAAGGCTGGGCAGAAAAACAACGCCAAAGCTAAAGGATTTAGTCAATTAAGTCTAAAATGACTTGTAGAAGCAATTGGCTTAGGGTATAATTAACGAAGAGAAGGACATGTTATTACTGTTCAATTTGGAGGGATTAGGGCATGTTAAATGATGTAAACAAATTCAAAATTTTCACTGGTAACGCAAATCCTGATTTAGCACGTGAAATCGCTGCATATCTTGGCACCACTGTTGGTGACGCAGTGATTAACCGTTTCAATAATGGCGAAGTTCAAGTAATGATTAACGAAAGCGTACGTGGTAAAGACGTATTTATCGTACAACCCACCTGCGGTCCCAGCGTTAATGATAACGTAATGGAACTTTTGATTATGGTTGACGCTTTCAAACGCGCTTCTGCTAACCATATCACCGCAGTTATTCCTTACTATGGCTATGCTCGCCAAGACCGCAAAGCTCGTGGTCGCGAACCTATCACTGCAAAATTGATGGCTGATTTGCTGGAAGCTGCAGGCGTAACCCGCGTTGTTACCATTGACTTGCACGCTGCACAAATTCAAGGCTTCTTCAATATTCCCTTTGACCATATGCCCGGTGCTCCCACCATGGCTGAATACATTAAAGAAAAGAACTTGGAAGACGTTATCGTTGTTTCCCCGGACTTGGGTGGCGTAGGTCGCGCTCGCAAATTTGCTGACCTGTTGAACGCTCCTCTGGCAATTATCGACAAACGTCGTCCGGAACCCGGTGTTGCAGAAGTTATGAACCTTATCGGCGACGTTGCAGGCAAAAACTGCATTATGGTTGACGATATGGTAGATACCGCAGGCTCCTTGACTGAAGCTGCTCGCGCTCTGAAAAAATTTGGTGCGAAAGATATCTATGCTTGCTGCACTCACCCCATTCTTACTGACCCTGCATTGAGCCGCATTGCTCAATCCGATATCACTGAATTGGTTGTTACCAACACCATTCCTCTGCCGCCCAACAAAGTTCATCCGAAAATTAAAGTGCTGACCATCGCACCGATTTTGGCTGAAACTGTACTGCGCATTTATAACGAATGGTCTGTGAGCCAATTGTTTGATACCAACAAATAAGTTTTAGCTTAAAATTTTAAAAGGCTTGCCGTTTGGCAAGCCTTTTCTTGTATAGGATAGTTTATATGAGATTGATTTACGTTTTATTAGTAACAGGAATATTGGCAGTTGCGATGCTCTGGCTTGGGAATTTGCAACTTATTCGCAAGAGAACGGCACTAATTTCGGCAATTTTATCACTGGGGATTGGTGGTGGCTTGCTTTTAATGGCAGTGCTTCCCGGTAACAGCTTTTATGGGGAAACCATTACGAGCGTGCAAGTTCCTAATGGCAAGAAGCTTGTGGCACTCACCTTTGATGATGGACCATACCCTCCTTATACGCAAAAACTACTTGCCGTTTTGGAAGAGAAGCAAGTAAAAGCAACGTTTTTTATAGTGGGAAATAATGCGGCCAAAAATCCAGAGGTTGTTACGCTTGTTACAAGTAAGGGGCACGAAGTAGCGCTTCACGCCGAAGAACACAAGGATTTTCTCAAGCTAAGTGGGCAAGAACTTGTGGGAAATATTTTGCGTGGGAAGAAGCTTCTTGAAGAATTAACAGGTAAGCCTGTAAAATACCTGCGCCCACCCCACGGCTTTAGGGATTGGGCAGTTATGGAAGCTGCTTCTGACGCAGGACTAAAGGTTGTGAATTGGAGCGTTATTCCTCGCGATTGGACAAACCCCGGTGCGCAGGAAATTGCTAATCGTGTGTGCAAGAACGTTGCACCCGGAGCCATTGTTTTACTGCATGATGGGGACGCGCCTGCACAAACTGCTTCACGGGAACAAACTGTCGAGGCGACGGCGCTCATTATTGACGAGTTGCACAGTCGTGGATATGAGTTTGTCACCATTGATGAATTATTGCATAAGTAATGTAAAGTGTTTCCTTATGAGTGGAAAATTATAAATTGCTTTATGATAAATTTTATGATAGCATTATCTCATTCTAATTAAGAAATAAATAATTAACTTTGACATAGAGAGGAAATAGAAATGAAACTTATCGTTGGTTTGGGAAATATTGGCAAAGAGTACGAGAACACTCGGCACAACATTGGCTTTATGGTTGTGGACGAGCTGGCGAAGCGTTGGGGTGTAAGCTTTAACCGCACCGATAAGAACGCTATGTTCGCAGAGTATCGTGCGCCGGAAAAAATTATGCTCATTAAACCTACTACTTATATGAATCTTAGCGGTATTGCTGTAGGTGCTTACGCTAATTACTACAATCTTGCCAATGAAGAGATTGCTGTCATCCAAGACGATTTGGATTTACCCGTTGGTCAACTGCGTATTCGCAAAAAAGGTAGTGCCGGTGGTCACAATGGCATTAAATCTATTCAAGAGCATTTGGGTACTGACGAGTTCCCTCGTTTTAAAATTGGCATCAGCCACCCTGCTCGTAATGGCAAGGCAGTAATCAGTCACGTGTTGAAGCCCTTTGCTGGCGAAGAAAAGACTGCCATCGAAGAAGCTGTTAAGAAAATGGCAGATGCTTTGGAGCGTTGGGTGAAAGAGGATATTGATGCTGTAATGAACGAGTACAACAAGAAGCCTCCCAAACCGAAAAAAGAGAAGCCTAAAAAAGAGGAAGCACCTAAGACTGAAGATGGTGTTGAAGTTAAGGCAGAAGAAACAAAGTAAACAAAAAGAGCACTTCACTTATGTGAGGTGCTCTAAATTTTTATTTAAGGAAGAATTTGCGTAAATCTTCCACTGTTTCTACATAATAATCTGCGCCTGCTTCGGAAAGCTCTTCGTAAGAGCCGAAGCCGTAGCCTACGCCTATACATTTGATGCCGTTGGCGTGAGCTGCCAGTACGTCCATGGATTTATCGCCTACGAGTACGGTAACAGCTTTATCTTCTTCCGTAAGGATGTTCCATTTTTTCAAGGAAAGTTCTACAACTTGGGCTTTGTCATCCATACTGCCGTCAAGGGTTGCGCCAGTAATGGTCTCTAAATAAGGCTTAAAACCAAATTTTTCTGCAATAGGTACGGCGAAGAACTCCGGTTTTGCGGTGCACATACCAGTTCTAAAGCCTGCGGCTTGCAAATCTCGACAAAGCTCCACCATTCCGGGGTAAGCTTTATTTTCTGCCCAGCCAACTCTGGTGTAGCGTTCACGATAAACTTCTAGAGCCTTTTGTACTTCGTCAGGAGTGGAGTTGTAAAATTTAACCATGCTACCACGCAGAGGCGGTCCGATAAATTTTTTCAGCTCGTTTAAATCAGGTTCGTCAATGCCAATGGCAAGTAGTGCTGCCTGCATACTTTTGGTAATGCCTTCAGCAGAATCAGTTAGGGTTCCGTCTAAATCGAAAAGAATATTTTTGAACATATTTAAAACTCCTTAGAGAAAATTTGCCTAAACAACAAAACTATTATAACATAGATACTGTTAAAGTGATAGAATGAATGTCTGAGGAGGTTAGAACATGACCGATAAATTATATAACGATAACGTAATGCTTAAAGAATGTACTGCTACCGTACTTGCCTGCGAGGAAAAAGACGGCAAGTTTTTGGTGGAGCTTGATAGAACTGTCATCTTTCCCGAAGGTGGCGGACAGTTAAGTGATAGAGGAAAGATTAACGATGTAAACGTGCTTCACGCTAGCGAAAAGGAAGGCCGCATTTTCCATGAGTGTGACCAACCGCTGGAAGTTGGTGCGCAAGTTACTGTAACCTTGGATTGGGCAGTACGCCTTGACAGAATGCAACAACATTGTGGCGAGCACATCCTTTCCTTCGTGTGCTGGAAGCTTTTTGATTCTCAAAATATTGGCTTTCACATGAACGAGGACTTCGTAACTGTAGACTTGGACAAAGCTTTGACAGAAGAGGAGCTTTTACAAGTAGAACAGGCTACTAACGCAATCATCTGGGAAAATCGTCCCATCAATGTTTTGAATTTAGAAAGCGAAGAAGCAGCGAAGCTTCCCATGCGTAAGTTTAATGCTAATTTGAAAGGCATTCTTCGCATTGTAGCGGTAGAAGGTGCTGACGTTTGTACTTGTTGCGGAACTCATCCTCCGTTTACGGGAATGGTTGGCTGTATGAAAATTATTCGTGCAGAACGTCGTAAGCAAGGTCAACGTTTGGAGATTTTGTGTGGCGCTCGTGCCATGGCAGATTACGCTAAGAAAAATAACATTCTCCATAATCTGGCGACCAATCTTTCTTCCAAAGTTGACGAGGTGCCTGAACGCTTTGCCAAGATGAAAGAAGAAATTTCTAATTTAGTAGAAGTGGTAAAAGAAAAAACTGCCAAGCTTCTTGATATTGAGCTCCAAGAAACTTTGGCAGAGGCGGAAGTTCGTGCGGATGGCGCGAAGCTTTTGCATTTAGTTTTAGATGATGCGAAGAATGGTAAGAACCTTATGCCCAAGCTTGGCGCTTTGGAAAATGTTGTCAGCGTAGTTTTGGCAGTGCAACCGGAACGCATCAGTTATTTTGTAGCTTTAGGCAAAAATACAGCAGGCGACTGCCGCTCTTACATTAAGCTGTTAAACGGTACCTTTGGCGGCCGCGGCGGAGGTAAGCCTGACGGTGCTCAAGGTGGCGCAGATTTTTGCCCCAATTGGCAAGAAAAGCTGGACGAAGTACTCGCCCAGCTCAAAGAGTTATAAGAAAGAGTATTGCAAAAAGTTCACTGCAATCGCCGCCAGTACGCAGACCATAACAGGGAAGCGTCTCCACGCTAAAAGTCCTGCGACCAGCGCACCTGCAATGCCAATGAAAGGATTTGCTCCGTCAACGAAAAATACTCCAGGGAAAATTAGGGAGGCAATAGCGGTAAAGGGAATGAGCCTTAAAAACTTTTCCGTGCCTGCTCCAAAACGCATTTTATCAATGATGATGGAAGGGAGCATGCGAGGCAGGTAAGTTACCAAGGTCATACCGAAAACTAAAAGTAAATATTCCGTGTTATTCATCTGCGCATTCCTCCTTACTGTCAAGGTCAACGGTAAAGACGCCGATGAAGGCACATACTAAGGTAGAAATAATCAGCGCCCAACTGGGAGGCATCAGCTGACTAAGCACCGTGTTGCAAATTGCGGTCAAGATTACCAAAAGTCCCAAGCGGAAATTGTTGGTAAGATTGGGAACCAAAAGACCTATGAACATGGCGTAAAGGGCAATACCCAAGCTGGCGGTGATGATTACCGGTAAAAAGTCAGAAGCGATAGCTCCAATAAAAGTTCCCACGTTCCAAGAGGTGTACATAACGCAGTTCATACCAATGAAATATGCGATGGTGCACCTTTCTTCTTGTTCTGTGGTAAAAAGAGCAAAGGATTCATCGGTCACGCCAAAGCCTGCAATAAGCTTTTGTTTGAAAGAGGATTCTTTAATGCGCTCAAAGACGCAAGTACTCATGATTAAATGTCTAAAGTTTAAGAGGAAGGTAGCTAAAACCATGGCGATTATGCTAGCGCCTTGGGCGTACATACCTACAGTCATCATTTGACTTGCTCCTGCGTAAACGAAAACAGAAAATCCACAGGTCTGCCAAATTTCGAAGCCTGCTTGGCGAGCCATAATGCCAAAGGCGATGCCAACAGGGATAAAGCCTAAGACTACAGGTACGCCTGCACGCGCTCCTCCTAAAAATTCAGCCTTAAAGTTAGAAGTAGACATAAGCTTACAGCTCCGGAATCATAGCGATAAGTTTGTCGATTTCTTCATCTTTAGTTGCCCAGCTGGTGCAAACGCGAGCGCAGTAATTACCATCGGGCAGATATTCGATAAGGCTCAGAACAAATTCTTCGCTCAGTTTTTCAAATTGAGCGGGAGTTAAAATTACGAATTGTTGGTTGGTGGGAGAATCTGCTAAAAATTTGAAGCCGTGTGCCAAGAAAGCATCACGTACTTTGTAGGCTTGCTCTACTGCGTGGCGACAAATTTCGATATACATATTATCCTTCATCACAACGCCAAATTGTACGCCCAAAAGACGGCCTTTTGCCAAAATTGCACCATTTTGTTTTGCGATGGAGCGGAAGTCCGGCTTCAAAGCGTCGTGCATAATAACAACTGCTTCGCCAAACATCAAGCCACATTTAGTGCCACCGATGTAGAACACGTCGCAGTTGTTGGCAACGTCCTCCAAGGTTAAATCGCTATCGGGAGAGCCAAGAGCGTAACCAAGGCGAGCGCCGTCAATGAAAAGGAACAAGCCGTATTTTTTGCACACTGCGTAGAGTGCTTCCAGCTCTGCCTTGTTATACATACTGCCAACTTCGGTGGATTGGGAAATGTAAACCAGTTTAGGTTGCGCCCAATGCTCGCGGGCAGGATCAGTATCGTATTTAATCCATTCAGCTTCGATTTGGGCAGCGGTCAGCTTGCCGTCGTCAGTTTGCAAAGGAATAACGCGGTGGCCACCGTGTTCAATGGCGCCTGCTTCGTGAGTGTTGATGTGACTGGGGAAGCTGGCAAGAACTGCTTGGTGGGGACGCAGCGCTGCAGAGATTACTACTAAATTTGTTTGAGTGCCACCAACTAAAAGATGTACGTCTGCGTCGGGACGGTTGCAAGCTTTTTTAATCAGCTCACGAGCTTCGTCGCAGTAGGAGTCCATACCGTAGCCGGTGGTTTGCTCCATATTGGTTGCTACTAATTTTTCTAAAATGGCAGGATGACAGCCTTCGGTGTAGTCGCTATTGAAACAGTACATTTTATTTCTCCTTTTTCATATGAGCTTTTACGAACTCAACAACTACGGGCATAACGGAAAGTACAATAATGCTCATAGTTACGATGGGGAAGTTTTGTTTTACAAATGGAATGTTACCAAAGAAGTAACCGCCACCTACGAAAAGGGTTACCCAAATGCAAGCGCCCAGCACATTGTAACGGGCAAAGGTTGCGTAATGCATTTTGCCAATGCCTGCAACGAAAGGAGCGAAGGTACGCACGATGGGCATGAAGCGGGCAAGAACGATTGCCTTGTGACCGTGCTTTTCATAAAATTCGTGAGCCTTTTGAATATGCTCCGGCTTGATAATGCCACGCTTAGAATTTATGATAGCCATACCAGCCTTCTCACCGATGTGGTAATTGGTGGCATCGCCTAAGATTGCGCTAACTAAGAAAATAATTGTAATGGTAGTAATATCCATACCTTCGGGAGCAGTTGCAGCCAAAGCTCCGCAAGCAAAAAGCAGGGAGTCGCCGGGCAAAAAGGGTGTTACTACAAGACCAGTTTCGCAGAATACAACAGTAAATAAAATTGCGTAAATATAATGACCGTAAGCTTCCATAATAGCAGGTAAATGCTTGTCTAAATGAAGCACAAGGTCGATAAATTGTAAAATAATATCTTCCATCTTAATTTCCTTTCTGGATTTACTAATACTAAGTAATTTTACCACAACTAATCTTACCTGTCATAAGAAATTTCTCACAAGAAAAGATTTGTGCTATAATACAAAGTTAGATAAGTATTTTAAAGGAGAAATAAAATGAATCAAGAGCTTTTAGATAAAATTGCAGCCTATAAAGCCAAAGGCTTTGAGGTTCCCGACGAAGATATGATTAAAACTCCGGAGCAAATTGCCGGCATTCGTGAAGCTTGCAAAATTAATACCGCTGTTTTGGATGAAGTTGCTAAGCACATCAAAGCAGGTATGACCACTACGGAGATTGATAAGATTGTTTACGACTTTACCGTTGCTCAAGGTGCTACCCCTGCTCCCCTCGGTTTCTGCGGATTCCCCAAAAGCGTTTGCACTTCCATTAACGACCAAGTTTGCCATGGTATTCCCAGCGAGCACGACGTTTTGAAAAGTGGCGACATCGTAAACGTAGACGTTTCTACCATTTATAATGGCTACTACGCAGACGCTTCCCGTATGTTCATGATTGGCAAAGTTAATCCCAAAGCGGAAAAGCTTGTTAATATTACCAAGGAATGTTTGAAACGTGGTATTGAAGCTGCTAAAGCTTGGGGGACTGTTGGTGACATTGGTGCTGCAGTTTCCGCACTGGCTCGCAAACACGGCTACAGTGTTGTAGAAGAATTTGGTGGTCACGGCGTAGGCGTAGAGTTTCACGAAGAACCTTTCGTTTGCCATGTAGGCAAGCGTGGAACGGGTATGCTCCTGGTTCCCGGTATGATTCTTACCATCGAGCCCATGATTAACGCAGGTAAGCGCGACATTTTCGTAGATGCTGCCAACGAATGGACTGTATATACTAATGATGGCAGTCTTTCTGCACAATGGGAACACACTATTCTCATTACAGAAAAAGGTGCAGAAATTTTAACATATTAAGAAAAACGAAAAGCTCCGCATTCGCGGAGCTTTTTTATTTTCAGAAGTCGTATTCTAATGGGTCGCGACCGTATTGGTTCCAGCCGTCGGTGCCCTTTGCGAAGAGCAAGTACAGCAGGAAGAAAAAGTTTACGATGGGAATCAAAACTAAGAGACCCCAGTAACCGCTCTTATCCAAATCGTGGCAACGTCTTACGATGAAGGAGCTGGTTACGATTACGTTAAAGATGGGAGCAACTTTGAAAAGTACGCTCACAATCGCCATGGGCAGCAGCATTTCGCAAATCATCAAGAAAAAGCTAACTGCCAAGCCTAAAAGCATGGGCTTCCAAAAATAAGGCCAACGGTTGATGCGTCCATCAAAGCTAAGATATTCGTATTGAAATTGTTCCCAAGACATAATATCACCTCGTTTATTTACTATTCTTTTTGTTCCAGAAGGCGCGGAATTTTTGCGCCAGTTCTTTTTGATTTAATTTGTCAGGCCAAAGCTCTTGGTTTTCCTGACAACGCATTGCTGCTGCCAAATGCTCGTACACTTCCGGGTACTTGGCGTCAAGTTCTGCGATATGCTCCTTCACATCTTGGCGAGTGGTGAAGCCATCGTAAGGGCAGGGGTTTTTTAAAGGCTTTAGTTCTAATTTATCAACCAGCGCGCGGATTTCACTTTCTCGGTAATACAAAAGTGGGCGCAAAACCGTCAAGCCCGTTCTGGAAAGAGGGGTGACAGGCAAAAAGGTGCGCAACTGTCCGCTAGTAAAGAGGTTCATAAAAAAGGTTTCTACTGCATCGTCGTGATGGTGTGCCAAAGCAACCTTGTTGAAGCCCAGCTCCAAAGCTCTGCGGTTTGTAGCAGCTCGCCTGAAATAAGCACAGGTAAAGCAGGGGGTGCTTCCCTTGTTTTGCCAAGCAGCGTTCACGTCTACGTCGTCGTGGTAATGTTCCAAGCCGTAGTGCTGACAAAATTCTTCCAGCTCTTTTTTAGGAAAGTCCGGCGCGAACATGGCGTTGACCGTGTAGCAGGCAAGGTCAAAGGGAATGGGGGAATATTTTTTTATCTCTGCCAAGGCTGCGGTCAGGAACATGCTATCTTTGCCGCCGCTTAATCCGATGAGGATTCTGTCGCCGGGAGAGAGCATGTCAAATTCAATGATAGCTCGCCAAAGCTTACTTAAGTCGTCCGCAGGGACGAATGGTTTGCGTTTACCTTCACTCATATAATAAACCCTTTTTCTTTAAATGTCAAAAAGTCAAAACGTTTCACGTGAAACATTTTCCTTTGAATAATCTTCTTAAAAATTTATCACTATCTTTATTATAACACACTCACTTCGTAAAAAATTGTAAAAATTTGGTATGTATACATTCTGAAGAGCGACCTTTTAGCAGGCTTTCTGTGTTATAATGATAAGACTGTAGATAGAAAAATTAGTAGTTCTGGTGCGAAGCACCAATGGAGGTCTAGGGAAGTTTATGGTTGATGACACGATTAAAGGGCTGAACCCGCAGCAAGCTGATGCTGTGCAAACGGTGCAAGGCCCTATGTTAATTTTGGCAGGTGCAGGCAGTGGTAAAACTAAAGTGCTTACCTGTCGTATTGCTCATTTGTTAAATCAAGGTGTGCGCCCTTACAGAATTTTGGCAATCACCTTTACTAATAAAGCTGCCGCAGAAATGCGTGAACGTGTGGACAAGATGGCTGGCGAAGCGGCGAAAGACGTTTGGCTACACACCTTCCACGCTTTTTGTGCTAAACTGCTGCGCATGGAAATTGATAAATTAGGTACTTACACTAATAATTTTGCCATTTACGATACAACTGATACTAAAAGTTTAGTAAAACAAATTTTGCAAGAGCTGAATCTTGATGAAAAACGCTTTCAACCTGCTGGCGTGATTGGTCGTATTAGCAATGCTAAGAACCAATTGAAAACTGCGGAAGATTACGCAAAAGAAACTGGCGATTTTTACGAAAGCAAGGTTGCAGAAATCTACGCTCGTTATGAAGCGAAGCTCCAACAAAACAACGCTCTTGATTTTGACGACTTGCTTTTGGTAACTTTGAAGCTGCTCCAAGAAAATGAAGCAGTACGCACCAAATACCAAGACAAGTTTGATTATATAATGGTAGACGAATATCAAGATACCAACCACGCTCAATATCTGTTGACCAAGCTTTTGGCGGCGAAGCATAAAAATATTTGCGTTGTTGGTGACGCAGACCAAAGTATTTACGGCTGGCGTGGTGCTGATATTACCAACATTCTTGATTTTGAAAAGGATTATCCTGAAGCCAAGCTGGTTAAGTTGGAACAAAATTATCGTAGCACCCAAGTTATTCTTGATGCGGCGAATGCTGTTATTGATAACAATACTGATCGCAAGCCTAAAAATTTGTGGACTGATAACGGCAACGGCAAAGAAATTACATATTTTAGAGCCATTGACGAACGTGACGAAGCTCGTTTTGTAATTGAACAAATGCAAGTCTTACAACGTCGTGAAGATAAAAAGCTGGGCGATATGGCAGTGCTGTACCGCACTAACACTCAATCCCGCGTGTTTGAAGAAATGCTCATTAAGAGCGCCATTCCTTATAGCATCGTGGGTGGCACCAAGTTCTATGAACGCAAGGAAATCAAAGACATCATCGCTTATTTGCGTGTAATTTTTAATCCCAATGATTCCTTAAGCTTGCTAAGAATCATCAACGTACCTCGTCGTGGTATTGGTGATGCAACCTTGGCGAAGCTGCAAGCTTACGCTGAAGAAAACAATATGAATTTGTTTGAAGCTGTTACCAATTCTGGCGAAGTTCCCGGATTGAGCAGTCGCTTCGTAAATAAGCTGGAAGAATTGAGCAGCACCATCTTTGAATTGATGGGCGAAGCAAATTCCGGGGAAGTTCCCGTTAAACAGCTCATTGATGATGTAATGAATAAGACCGGCTACTTGGAAGAACTGCAAAATAGCAAGAGCGCCCAAGACCAAAGCCGTGCAGAAAACTTGATGGAACTGCTTTCCGTAGCAGAAGATTTTGCTAAAGGCGAAGAAGAGGACAATCTGGAAAACTTCTTGGGCAGAGTTGCCCTTGTTTCTGATATTGACGACGCAGAACTGGGCGAGGACGCAGTTACTTTGATGACACTCCATTCTGCCAAAGGTTTGGAGTTCCCCGTAGTGTTCCTTGTTGGTATGGAAGAAGGTATCTTCCCCCACGCTCGTACTTTGATGGACGAAGAGGAAATTGAAGAAGAACGTCGCCTGTGCTACGTGGGTATTACCCGTGCAGAGCGTAATTTATATTTGAGCCACGCAAGAATGCGTACAATTTTTGGCCATACCGTTTCTTATCCGCCTTCTCGTTTCTTGAGAGAAGTGCCTCGCAATTTAATTCACGAGTTTAAACGTTCCCAAGCGCAACAACGCACCGTTGTTCAGCAGGCAACTCCTCAACGTGAGAAACGCACCACCAATGCTAACTGGTTCCTGCAACCTAAGAGTAGCTTTATGCCCAAGGAAACTGCAGGCAATAGCACTTCCTTTGTGGCTGGCGACAAGGTTAGCCATGCGAAGTGGGGCGTTGGTACCGTTGTCAGCGTAGTTAATACTGCGGATGGACAAGAGGTTAAGGTTGCGTTCGCTGGTGCAGGGATTCGCAGTTTATTGACCAAGTATGCGGTGCTGAAAAAAGTTTGATATTAGTATAAGCAATTTATAATTTTTCGCTCATGAAGAAATGCTTAACGCTCCTTTTAGTATGAAAATTTTGTCGCTCGCAAAACTCGTGCAAGCACTCAAACAATTGCTCACTACCAAAATTTTCTTGAATAAAGTGTCCCTACATTTCTTAATGTCGCTTAAAAATTATAAAATTGCTTTTCGGAATATAGATTTACGAACTTTGAGGTGACAATGATGTTCAACCTGTTCGAAAACGAAGAATTGAAAAATGAAGCACTCGCTGAGGCGGAACGTTTGCGCAAGGAGCTGCGCCATCACGAGTATTTGTACTACGTGAAGGATGCGCCGGAGATTACGGACGCAGAGTACGATCGTTTGATGGTTCGACTGCGTGAAATCGAAGCGGAATATCCCGAAGATGTTCCTGCTGATTCCCCCACTCAACGTGTGGGTGGTAAGGTTTCTCCGGAATTTACGGAAGTTAAGCATTTAACACCGCTTCTTTCCTTGGGAAATGCCTTTAGCGCAGAAGAACTGCGTGCCTTTGACGAGCGCGTGCGTAATGGCTTGCCTGCTGGCAGTTCCGTTGAGTACGTTATGGAGCCGAAGATTGATGGCTTGGCTTGCAGTCTTGTGTATGAGAACGGTAAGCTGGTGCGTGCTGCAACCCGTGGTGACGGTGTGGTGGGCGAAAATGTTACTGCCAATGTGCGCACCATTCGTGCCATTCCTTTGACCTTGACTGTTCCTGAGGGGGGAGAAGTGCCGGAGCTTCTTGACGTGCGCGGTGAAGTTTATATGCCTCGCCACGAGTTTATGCGTTTAAACGAAGAACGTGCGGAAAAAGGTGAAGCAGAATTTGCCAACCCTCGTAATGCGGCGGCAGGCAGTTTGCGCCAGCTGGACCCGCAGGTTACGGCGAAACGCTCTTTAAGCTTCTTCGCTTACAACGTTGGCAACGGAGCTCTCGAAAAACACAGCGACTCCTTGGCAATGCTCAAAGGCTACGGTTTCAAAGTAAGTGAAAATTACAAGGTAGTCCCCGATATTGAGGCTGCCATTAAATTTATAGAAGAATTTGACGCTAAGCGTAGCAGCTTGGCTTACGATACTGATGGCGCCGTAATTAAGGTGAATGCTGTTTATCAACAACGTATCTTGGGCGCAACAGGCAAGGATCCGCGTTGGGCGATTGCTTTTAAGTTCCCGCCGGAACAAGCGGAAACAACTTTAGAGGACATCGTGTGGCGCGTTGGTCGTACTGGAGTGCTTACTCCGACAGCGGTGCTGACCCCGGTGAAGCTTTCCGGTAGTGTGGTAAGCAGGGCAACTTTGCACAACGAGGACTTCATTCGTGAAAAAGGCATCTGCATTGGCGATAGAGTAATCATCAACAAAGCAGGGGAGATTATTCCCGAAGTGTTGCGTGTTGTGGAAGGCAAGCGTACTGGCGAAGAAGTTCCTGTTGTTATTCCTATAGAATGTCCTGAATGTGGCTGGAAGGTTGAACGTCAAGGTAGTGAAGCGGCAATCCGTTGCACCAATCCTCATTGCCCTGCTCTGGGTCGTGAGGGCTTGATTCACTTCGTTAGCCGTGACGCTATGAATATTGAAGGCTGTGGTCCTTCCGTAATCAATCAGCTTATCGACAGCGAGCTTGTCCGTGATGCGGCAGACTTGTATTCCTTAAACAAGGAAGATTTGCTGAAGCTGGAACGTATGGGCGAAAAATCTGCGGATAATTTGCTCAAGGCTATTGAAGCCAGCAAGGAAAACGAGCTGGACAAACTGCTCTTTGGCTTGGGGATTCGTCACGTGGGCGCAAAGGTAGCCCGCATTTTGGCAGAAGAGTTCGGAACGGTAGAGAAGCTGATGGCTGCGGAACACGAACAGCTGGCGGCGATTCGCGACATTGGCGGTAAGATTGCCGAAAGTGTAGTGACTTGGCTTTCTGTGCCTAGCAATATTGATTTGCTGGAACGTTTGGCAAAAGCAGGACTCAAGATGGAATTTGCTACCAGGGCAACCAGCGAAGGAAACCCCTTCTTTGGAAAAACCTTAGTGTTTACGGGAACCTTGCCCACCCTCGGACGTGCGGAAGCCCAAACTATGGCGCAGGACGTTGGGGCGAAGGTAAGTGGAAGCGTAAGCAAAAAGACGGATTACGTCATTGCTGGTGCGGAAGCTGGCAGTAAGCTGGAAAAAGCGACCAAGCTGGGCGTGACTGTTATAGATGAGGCAACTTTCTTACAAATGTTAAAAGAGTAAAATAAAACGAGTGAAAGCTTTTAAAAAGCTTTCGCTCGTTTTTGCATTGTTCCGATATTTTTATAAATATTGTTCCGAAGTTATTGGTATCGTTCCGAAAAAGTGATACACTATAGGTGAGACAGGAGGTACAGCCTATGTTTATTACAGTAAAACAAGCTTCTGAAAAATGGGGCATTTCTGATAGAAGAATACGTGTGCTTTGTGCTGAGGGTAAAATTTCTGGTGCGTATCAAGAAGGTAGAAGTTGGAAAATTCCTGCGGATGCAAGGAAACCAGCAGACGGACGTTACAAATTAAAGGAAAGTGTCTTACTACAAATTGACCGTAAAAAAGTAGAATTAGATGGCAGAAGACCTTTAACTGCAGGCGAAGTAGCAAGACTTAATGAGGAGTTTATTGTAGAATTTACTTACAACTCCAATGCGATTGAAGGTAATACTCTTACTTTAAGAGAAACTGATTTGGTACTTAGAGGTCTAACCATAGACAAGAAACCATTAAAAGACCATATGGAAGCAGTAGGTCACAAAGAAGCTTTTGAATTTGTAAGTGAGCTTGTAAAAAATAATGTTCCTATTAGTGAAAGTGTTATTAAGCAAATTCACTATCTGGTACTTGCTGATAAGAAGGAAGACCGTGGTGTATATCGTAGAGTGCCGGTACGTATCATGGGTGCACAACACACACCTGTACAACCATATCTTATTGCACCTAAAATGGAGGAACTGTTGCGTAATTTCATTGAAAGTACAGAGCATATTGTAACGAAGTTAGCACGTTTCCATATTGAGTTTGAAGGTATCCATCCGTTTATTGATGGTAACGGCAGAACAGGAAGGTTGCTTGTAAATCTGGAACTGATGAAAGCAGGCTATCCTCCTATTGATATTAAATTTACAGATAGAATTGCTTATTACAATGCGTTTGATGAATATCACGTAAAGCATAATCTTTCTGCCATGGAGAATTTGTTTGCTGGATACGTTAATGCTAGACTGGATATGTATTTAGATATGTTGAAAGATTAGAAAGACATAAAAATAAACGAGAGAAGGCTTTTAAAAAGCTTTCTCTCGTTTTCCTATTTCCATTAAAACTTAACAGTCACGCCCATTTGCACGCCTTTAGCTCGCATTTCTTCGTCGCCGTCGATAACGTCTTTGAATTTACCGTCGTAGTAGGACAGGTTCAGTTCGATGTTATTGAAAAGGGGTTTGGAGATACCAATTTCGTAAGCATTGCTCTTAGTGCCTACGCCCACGTTACCATAAACGGTAAAAAGCAGGGGGATATCAAAGTGTGCTTGGAGACCTGCGTGTGCAGAATTTTTCTTTTTGCCGTTGCCAAAGTCAACATCAGCGTCAGCACCAAGCCAACCAGCGTAAGCGCTTACGTTGGGAAGCAGTTGGTACATCAAATTAAATTGTTGAGCGGTCAAGTCGCCGTCGCTACCTTTGTATTTATCCCATTGGTAGTTCAGCGCCATTCTTTTGCCAATACCAACAGTTGCACCATAGTAGGAGCTGTCGGATTTGGACATTTTGTAATTGCCACCCTTCAAGCTGGAAGGGAAGGTAATGCCTGCGTCAATGGCAAACTTGCCCACGTCATAATTTTTCAGCGGAGCAGCAAAAGCGCTGGTGCTAAAGCAAGCGGTCATAATTGCTGCTGCGGTTAAAGCTGCGTAAAACTTTTTCATAATTAATCACTCCTTATAAAAAATATTTTATCACAAGTAAAATCTATTGCAATAATTACTCGCCTCACAATTTTGCTAAAGACTTGTAAAAAAAGGCAAAACATAGGATAATTAAACTGTATTTTTGTGTAACGAAGGCGGTTATGATGAGCGATAACAATAAATTTTTAAAGGGCACTCTTATTTTGGCAGTGTCCAGCGTCGTTGTAAAAGTCATCGGCTCCTTGAACTGGATTATTCTTTCCAGGGTTTTGGGCGGTGAGGGCATTGGCCTTTACCAAATGGGCTTCCCCATTTATTTGATGGCGATTACTGTTTCCAGCGCAGGTATTCCCGTGGCAATCTCCATTATCACGGCAGAAAAGCTTGCCAACAAGGATTACCGTGGCGCAAAACGAGTCTTTAATATTTCCCTGCGCTTGCTCCTGTTGAGTGGCTTGCTGTTTTCTTCAGCACTTTTCTTCGGGGCAGGCTGGTTGATTGAAAACCAATACATCCGTGACCCTCGCGCTTACTATTCCATTATTGCCTTGGCTCCGGCGGTGTTCTTTGTAACTTTCCTGGCGAGCTTCCGTGGCTACCTGCAGGGCTGGCAAATTATGACACCCACCGCTGTTTCCGAAGTTGTGGAACAGCTGATGCGTGTAATTACCATGCTTATCTTCGCAGACATGTTCCTGCCCTACGGCTTGGCGTATGCTGCTGGCGGCGCAAGTATGGGCGCAGGCGTTGGCGCTTTCTGCGCGTTGATTGTTTTGGTGTGGTTCTACGCTCGCCTTAAGCGTAAGTTCCAAGAAGAGATTAACGCTCAAGACGACAGCGCTCCCATTGAACCGGCAGGGCAGATTATTAAACGCTTGTTAAAGCTGGCGCTTCCGGTTTCCCTGTCCAGCTTGATGCTTCCCATTGGCGCTAACCTTGACCTTTTGATTGTGCCTCAACGTTTAGAGGTTGCAGGTTTTGATGTGCGTCACGCTACAGAACTTTTTGGTTACTTGACGGGTATGGCAGTGCCTCTCGTAAATTTGGCTACCATTTTTACAGCGGCAATGACAATTAGCCTTGTGCCTGCCATTTCCGAATCTCGTGCTTTAGACGATTACCCTGCCATCCGCGACAAAATTCGTATTGGCTTTAGGGTTGCCATGATTATTAGCTTCCCCTGTTTCGTAGGCTTGTTCTTCTTAGCAGAAAAGGTTGCTGCTTTAATTTACAATGCTCCCGGTGCGGCTGGTGCTATCCAGACTATGAGTGCGGGCATACTTTTTCTTGGCTTGCACCAAATTAGTACGGGTGTACTGCAGGGCTTGAAGCACACTGCCATTCCCGTAATCAATATGGTTATCGCAGGCATAGTGAAGGTTGTGCTTAGCTGGTGGCTCACTGCTATCCCCGAGCTTGGGGTGAAAGGCGCTGCTTTGGCAACTGTTGCTGACTTCGCCGTGGCTGCCATCATAAATGTAATTTTCATCTACAAGTTTACAGGCTTCTGTATGACTTTTGGCAGCGTGGCAAAACCTTTGCTTGCTTCCAGTATTATGGGTGGCGTAATTTTTGTGATTCTGCATTTTACAGAAAGCCTTGGCGCTTGGGCGATACTCTTTGCCATGGTAGCAGCTGTTCCTACTTACGCAGTTTCCCTTTTGGCTTGCGGCGGCTTGCGTGAAGAAGACTTGGAGCGCATTCCCTTTATCGGACGCAGAATCTTGGCGTTGGGCAAGCGCGTTGGTATTTTCTAAAAACAAAAAGAGCGTTAATCTTCGCAGATTAACGCTCTAATTTTTTGCTTCTTATTTGCCAAGAATCATTTTGGTCAAATCCATGGGGTCAACAATTTTGCCGTCTTTGTAAACGCGCATGTTGCCGCTTGCGATTTCGTCAATGAGGATTACTTCGTCATTGTTGTAACCAAATTCAAATTTAATGTCATAAAGGTCAAGACCTTTTTTAGCCAATTCGTCAGCAACGATGTGGGTAATTTTCAAGGTTTGAGCTTTCATGCTTTCGAACATTTCGCGGGTCATAATGCCAAGTGCTTCCAAACCTTCGCAGGTTACCAGGGGGTCACCTTTTTCATCGTTTTTGAAGGTGGTTTCTACATAACCGCCGGGCAGTTCGGTGCCGTCAGCAATGTAATCACCATAACGACGGATGAAGCTGCCGGTTGCTTTCAAGCGGCAGATAACTTCCAAGCCTTTGCCGAAAACTTTTGCAGGAAGAACTTCCATGGTAGCTTCTTCAACGTTAGCACTTACATAGTGAGTTTTAACGCCAGCTTCTTTGAGAATTTCAAAGAAGAGGATGGAAGTTTCCAAGTTTGCTCTGCCAATGCCTTCGATGGTGAGGCCTACAGTGTTTTCGCCCGGATCAAAAACGCCGTCTTTGCCGGTGCAGTCATCTTTAAATTTCAACAGTACGTTACCATTTTCCAATTGGTAAACGTCTTTGGTTTTACCGGAATAAATTTTTTGCATAATAGATAACATCCTTTCGTGTTATATAAAATTGCTCCATAAAAATATTACCACAAAGCATTTTAATGCTCAACAATTTTTTTATAGATATTTTTCTGAATTTTTCCGAGAATGTTCGGATTTCAAAAAGTGTTTACAACTTAAATTGTCACGATAGTTTATAATGGAAGTAGGATATAAAGGAGGCTTGATATTATGTTGAAGAAGGCCGTTTATAATAGAGAAGATTTTTTGAAGCTTAATGGTTTGCCCCAGCGTTTACGCATTTGGGCAGAAGATACTGAATTAGAAGATTATATTCGTGACGAAGCGTTCTATCACCGCGACCTGCCTCGCAAAGCGCCGATGGCATTGGAGCCTTTGAAGGTTGCCGTTGTGGGTAGTGGTCCTGCTGGCTTGGGCTGTGCTGACCAACTGCGTAGACTGGGCTACGACGTGACTGTCTTCGAGCGGGATGATAGACCTGGTGGTCTTTTAATGTATGGTGTTCCCAACATTAAGCTGCCAAAAGATTTGCTTATGGAAAAGATTACCGACCTTAAAGCGCAAGGGGTAAAGTTCGAATTTAACTGGGAACTGAATAGTCCCGAAGATTTCTCCAAACTGCAGGAAGACTTCGCTGCAGTAGTTTTGTGCGTCGGCAGTAGGAAGCCCAAGGTTTTGCCGGGGGTACAAGTTGATAACAAACAAATCTTCCAGGCTAAAGATTTTTTGGCAGAAGTTACCAAGGATTTGCTCAATGGAACGGATTTAATGAACGTTAAAGGCAAAGACGTGGTAATTGTTGGTGGCGGCGATACCGGAGTGGATTGTGCAGCCATTGCTCTTGCTCAAGGGGCAAGCACCATTCATCAGTTGGAAATGCAGGAGTGCGAAGCTACTGCCAATAGCGTGAGGGACGATTTGTGTAATATTGTGCAAGGGGACTTCACCATGAAATACGGAACCATGCTGAAGCGCCTTATCCGTGACGAAGAGGGCAAGCTGAAAGCTGTAGAAGTTGCTCAAGTGGAATGGCGCAGTGCTAGAAGTGGCGCTCTCCCCGAACCGGTAAATGTTCTTGGTAGCGAAAAGGTTTTGCGTGCTCAAGTGCTGATTCTCGCTCTTGGCTTCAACGGTCCGGAAGATGAAATCTTCGAAGCTTGTGGAGTGAAACGTTCCCCGGCAGGTATGCTTGCTGACGGTGGCGAATACTTCACCACCACCAAAGAAGGCGTGTTCGCAGCTGGCGACGCTCGTCGTGGTAGTGGAGTTGTGGCGTGGGCGTTTACTGAGGGGCGGAATGCGGCAATGAAATGCGCAGAGTATTTAAGAAGATAAATATAAAAGAGAAAAACCTGTCGGAGCGACAGGTTTTTCTCTTTTTTTGACATTTTTGTAAAGTTTATGTTAGAATTGTTAGGTTAAAATTAGGAGGTTATTATGTTGAATAAAAGCTTGAAGCGTTGCTTTGGCATCTTGCTTTGCATTATGCTGGCAGTTCCTTTCTTGGTAGGCTTTGACGAAGCCAAAAAGGTTACTGTAATTAGCGACGAGATTACCTACGTTGAACAAAACGTACCTATGACCGTAGAATACATTTACGATGACAAGGTTGCCAAAGGCATTGACACTATAGAAGTGGAAGGCAAGATTGGCAGAGAGCGCATTGTCTACAAAACTGTTACTGCTGCTGACGGTAGCGTAAAGGTTAAAAAGATTAGCCAAAATTGTTTGATTGAGCCTGTTACTCAAGTTGTGCGCGTTGGTACTGCTCCCAGCGTAAAAACTGAAGATGGCTACAAACGTGTTAAAAAGAAAATGACCGTACAGGCTACTGCTTACTGGACCCATGACCCTGTAGACGCTAGCGGTACAGGCATTGCTTATGACGGCACTCCTGCTGTCCCGTACAAAACTATTGCAGTAGACCCCAGAGTTATTCCCCTGCAATCCCAAGTTTATATTCCCGGCATTGGTCAGGTTAGAGCTAACGATACCGGTAGCGCCATCAAAGGCAAAATCATCGACATTGCTATGGATAGCCGTAAAGCTGCTTGGAACTGGGGGAGACGTACTATCGAAGTTTATATCTTAGACGAAAAATAAAGTGAGGAACAAACTTTGCTGAAAGAAGTTCTTGTTGTAGAAGGCAAAATGGATACGGTTGCCATCAAAAAGGCGTTGGAAGCAGACACCATTGAAACTGGTGGCTTCACTCTTGCCAAGCATACCTTGCGCCAAATTGCTGCTGCTTATGAAAAACGTGGCATCATCATCCTGACTGACCCGGATGGTGCAGGCGAGCGCATCCGCAAATTTTTGACGGAACGCTTTCCCAACGCAGGGCAAGCTTTCATCCCCAAGGTGCAGGCAACTGCCAACAACGACGTTGGGGTAGAGCAAGCTCAACCTGAGGCAATCCTTGCTGCATTGGCGAAGGTGCGCCACCACGAATACAAGCCCCAACAAGAATTTACCATGCAAGATATGTTTGCCAATGATTTGAACGGTAGCGAAGCAGCTTCCGTTAGACGCGACGCCCTCGGTGCGGAGCTGGGCATTGGCTACGGAAACGCAAAACGCTTTTTGGAACGTTTAAATCATTACGGCGTAACCCGCGCTGAATTTGAAGCCGCACTGGCGAAGATAGGAGAATAAATTTATGCAGCATCCCGTAATTGCATCTCCCCAAGTTACGAACCACATCCTGCACAAGTTTAAACTGCGTGCGGATAAAAAATTGGGGCAAAACTTTTTGATTGATGAAGATATTGTTCGTCGCATTGTAGAAGCGGCGGAGCTTACTCCGGAGGACACCGTTTTAGAGGTTGGCCCCGGCATTGGCACCCTTACCCAAGGTTTGGCAGAAAGTGGTGCGCAGGTAGTAGCGGTGGAACTTGACAAACGCCTTTTGCCCGTACTGGATACTACCCTTGAAGGCTACGACAATGTGCGCATTGTAAGTGGCGACATTTTAAAAGTAGATATAATGAAGGAAGTAGGCGTAGAAAATTTCAAATGCTGCGCTAACTTGCCCTACTATATTACTACCCCCATCATCTTTGCCATTTTGGAAAAACGCTTGCCTATGGAACGCCTTGTTGTTATGGTGCAAAAGGAAGTGGCAGAACGTATGGCGGCGCAACCCGGTGGTCGTGATTATGGCGCTCTTTCCGTTGCCATCCAATACTACACCGAACCAGAAATTGCCTTTATCGTACCGCCCACTAGCTTCATCCCTGCTCCTGCAGTGGATAGCGCGGTAATCGTTTGCAAACGTCGCGAGAAACCGCCTGTTGAAGTGTGCGACGAAGCGCTCTTCTTTAGAGTTGTTAAAGCAGCTTTTTCCCTGCGAAGAAAAATGCTGAACAACGCGCTGAAGAATATGGGCATTAAAGGCGAGCAAGTTGCAAAATGGTGCGAGCTTGCCGGCATTGACGGTAAACGCCGTGGCGAAACCTTAACTTTGGAAGATTTTGCAGCGTTGACCAATACTTATAACCAAATAAAATAGTACTTAAGCGGCTCTAAGAGCCGCTTTTTAATTGCTCTGTTTAATTTTTCAATTAACAAAATTTGTATATTAAATGCGAAAAATTTGTTACAATGCTAACGTCTAGTTTTGTTTATTTTAAAGAGAGAAATTTTTTGAGAGGTGTAATATGAAAAAACATTTATTGGCTTTGAGCGCAGCAGCTGTACTTTTGGCTCCTAACGCTGTAGGTGCAGAAGGCTTCTCCGTCAACGAATGGTCCGCAGAAGGCTTCGCAATGGGCGGTGCTCGTATGTTTGCTGAAAATGATGCAGCTAACATGGCTTACAACCCTGCTTCCTTGACCAAAATTAAAGGCGAAGTTGCTAAAATTTCTGCAACCTACATCAGCCCGCACGGTAAATATCAATGTTACAAAGATGTGGGTGGCAATTTGTATCCTATTGATTCTAGCAAGGGTGGTGCTGGTCATAACAGAGTGCATCCCGCGTGGGCTCCTGGTATGTACTATGTAAAACAAATCAATGACAAAGAATGGTTGGGCTTTGGTTCCTACGCTCGCTTTGGTAATTCCTGCCAATTTAAACAAGGCTCTATGCCTGGTTTTAACAATACCAGTTCTAAAGTAAATGGTATGAGTGTTGGTCTTAACTATGCGAAAAAGCTTGATAGCAAATGGTCTGCTTCCTTAGGTGCAGAAGTTAACTATGCATGGTTGCAAGTTGATAAAACTATGCCTTTCGTAGCTCCGATGTCTGGCAGTATGCAAATTGAAGGCGAAAGCTATGCTTTGGGCTGGAATGCTGCTGCTAACTATGCTTTTGACGAGAAAAACGAAATGGGTATCGTTTATCGTAGTGCTGTAAATCATTCTATGGAAGCAAATGTTAGAGGTTCTGCGATTATGACTGGTGGCGCCACTGACGCGTATGGCTGCGTAACTTTGCCGGAAAGCGTAATGATTGGTTATGGTCATAAATTCAATGATAAAACTCGTGTTGAATTGAATGGTACTTGGACTCGTTGGAGTCGTTTTGATGCTTTGGATATGACCTTTAATCCTGGTGGTGCTGAGCATCCGGATCCGAAAAACTGGAAAGATGGCTGGCGTTATGCAATTGGCGTAGAACATAAATTGAGTGATAAATACTCCTTGCTCGGTGGTATTGCTTATGACGAATCTGGCATTCCCGACCATGATATTAATGATCCTGATTCTATTGGCGCAGACTTTATGGTTCCCACCGGTACTAGAACTACCTTTACCATTGGTGGTCAATATCATGATGAAAGACAAACTGTTGCTTTGACTATCGGTTATATGAAAGTTGGCGATTTGTCCATTGAAGGTGATGGTGGCAAAGATCCCTCTATGTTCTATGATCATGCTAAAATGTATGACTCCTACACCAAATTGGTATCCATCTCCTACCAATACAACTTCTAATCTCGCTTTTAAAGGCGTTCCTTACGGAACGCCTTTTTCTTATGTCTTCGTTTAACCTTAAGCGTTGCTTCCTTTCTTGCTCCCCAACATTTTTTACGATATAATAAGTTCTATACTGTAAATATTTTTAGGAAGAACTTTTAGGAGGCAACATGGCTGTTATATTTTACTTGAGCGGCAGTGGCAATAGCCTTTATGCTGCGCAGCAGATTGCTGAAAAATTAGAAGAGTGTAGATTAGAAACCATTGGTAGCTATCTGCGTAAACCTTATACTGTTGAAGATGAAATTGTTGGTATCGTAAGCCCGGTGTATTGCTTCGCTCTGCCACCGATGATGGCGCAGTTTTTGGCAAAGCTTAACGCTAAACCTAACTACTGCTTTGGTGTTGTTACCATGGGTGGAAATCAAGGACGTGCCTTGAAGCAAATGAGCGAAGCCTTAAGTGCCAAAGGCGTTGCCTTAAATTACGCGCAAACTGTTATCATGCCGGATAATTTCTTTGGTATTCCCTTGGAAAAACGCATTGAGCAATTAAAGGTAGCAGAGCCTACCATCGCGAAATTTGCCCAAGACATTGCTCAAGCTAAAGAAGACCTTGGCTCCGTAAAGGAAGCAATGCTGTGGAAGCTTTTTGGTACTTCTGCAAGCTGGTGGTACCTTAAAAATAGATTAAACTTTGAAAAACTGACTGTTGACGCTAACAAATGTGTAGGCTGTGGTATTTGTGCTGATGTGTGCCAAATGGAAAACATTAAAATGGTTGATGGCAAGCCTACTTTTGGTAATAATTGTGCCAGCTGTTTAGGCTGCTTCCATTGGTGTCCGCAAAGTGCCATTAGCGCTGGCAAGCTGACCTTGGATAATAGCAAACGTTATGTGAATCCTAATATAAATTTAGAAATGATGAAAGGGGAACAAAAATGAAAACCTATAATCCGTTTTGCGAAGAAATGTTAGCAGAACTGCAAGCTGTCCTTGGCGCAGAAAACGTATGGACTGCTGCTGACAAACTGGACCAATATAAAACTGACGAAGAAACTGACCCGAAAAAATTCCACATGCCGGAAGCCGTAGTGCTTCCCGCAAGTGCAGAAGAGGTTGCTGCAGTTGTGAAGCTGTGCAACAAATATAATGTGCCCGTAACTGTTCGTGGTGGCGGTACTAGCTTGGCTGATGGCGCAATCCCTGTTTGCGGTGGTATCGTGCTTCTGACTGAGCGCATGAACAAAATTATCGAAATGAACACCGAAGCTATGTATATGATTGTTGAAGCTGGCGTGCGCACCATCGATATCCAAAAAATGGCGAACGAAGCAGGCTTCCTTTATGCTGGTGACCCCTGTAGTGCAGAAAGCTGCCAAATCGGCGGTAATCTTGCGACCAACGCAGGTGGTAACAAAGCTGTACGCTATGGTGTAACCCGTAACCAAGTTTATTGTCTGGAAATGGTTACTCCGACCGGCGAAATCGTAGAAGTTGGTGCGCGTCTGAAAAAATGCTCCACTGGCTACTGCATGGAACAATTGGTAATGGGTAGCGAAGGTACTTTGGGCATTATTACCAAAGCGACCTTAAAGCTTTTGCCCATGGCTCCTTATAAATTTGATATGCTTGCTGTGTTCGATGAACCTCAAAACGCAATCGACGTTGTTCCCAAGCTTATCAAAGCTGGCGTGAATCCTACCAGTATCGAATATATGGATAATTCCTACGTGCGTAGCACCGCAGATTACTTGGATTTCAAGGCAGCTCCTCACTACGAAGATGGTATTTATGTAATCATTACCGTAGAAACCTATAACGAAGATGAGCTGGATTTGAAAATGGAACAGCTCAACGATTTGTGCGAAGAAGCTGGCGCAGTAGACGTTTTGGAAGCAGACGACCGCATCTGGAGCATGCGTCGTAATTGTCAAGAATCCGTACGCCTTATCAGTCTTGTTTCCTTGACTGACGATATCGTTGTTCCCGTAGATAAAATTGCTGATACCATTAAGAAGATTATGGAAATCGACAAAAAATATCCGTTCCCCGTTCCTGCAAAAATTAATGCTCACGTTGGCGACGGCAACCTCCACGTTGTACTGTGCAAAGGCGAGCTTAGCGACGAAGATTGGGAAAAACACGTTTACGACTTCCACAAAGAAGTTTATGCTTACGTTTACGAGCTGGGCGGACGCATGGCTGGCGAACACGGCATCGGCGCTAAAAAGCTTGGCTATATGGAAGAGTTCACCCCTGCTGCTGAACTTGATTTGATGAAGAAGATTAAACTTGCTTGGGATCCGAACTTGATTCTGAATCCTGGCAAAATCTTTAATATGTAATAACCCTTGGCGCCCCTGAAAGGGGAGTTGTCAGCGAAGCTGACTGAGGGGTAAGAAAGGAACTGTCCCCAAATGTCCACTTATAACCCTGTAACGGAAGAAGTTCTTGTTGCCCTGCGTGAAGCTCTTGGAGCTGAAAACGTCAAGGTTGACGAAGAAACTTTAGACCGTTACAAAACTGATGAAGAAACTGACCCTCGCTACCACCATCTGCCGGAAGTAGTTGTACTGCCCGGTAGCACTGAAGAAGTAGCAGAGGTTATGAAAATTGCTAATAAATATCTTGTGCCTGTAACTCCTCGTAGTGCGGGAACCAGCGTTTCCTGCGGTGCAGTGCCCGTTCACGGCGGCATTGTCCTTTTGTTGGAACGTATGGACAAGATTATTGAAATGAATACCGAAGCTATGTATATGGTAGTTGAAGCTGGCGCTCGCACCATCGAAATTCAAAAGATGGCTAATGAAGCAGGCTTCCTTTACGCAGGTGACCCTTGCAGTGCAGATAGCTGCTTGATTGGCGGTAACATTGCTACTAACGCAGGTGGTAACAAGGCTGTTCGTTATGGCACTACCCGCCACCAAGTTTATAGCATTGAAGTAGTTACTCCTACCGGCGAAATTACCGAGCTGGGTAATCGTCTGAAAAAATGTAGCACTGGCTACTGCCTTGACCAACTTATTATGGGTAGTGAAGGTACCTTGGGTATCATTACCAAAGCAACCTTGAAGCTTTTGCCCATGTGCCCCTACAAGCTGGATATTCTTGCTGTATTTACCGACGTACAAAAGGCAGTTGACCTTGTTCCCAATTTGATTAAAGCTGGTCTTAACCCCACCAGTATTGAATTTATGGATAATGGCTTCGTACGTGCTGCAAGTGATTTTACTGAAATCCGCCTGCCCCACTATGAAGATGGCAGCTACGTTATCGTTACTGTAGAAACCTTTAACGAAGACGAGCTGGATATGAAGATGGAACAGCTGGACGAGATTTGCACTCAATGTGGTGCGACCGACGTTCTGGAAGCTGATGAACGCGTGTGGAGAGTACGCCGTAACTGCTTGGAAGGTACTCGCGTTTTGAGTAAGGTTAGCACTTCTGATGACCTTGTTGTTCCCGTAGATAAAATTGCTGATTGCATTGAACATCTCCAAGAAGTTGCTAAAGACTACAACTTCAAATTGATGTGTCTTGCTCACGCTGGCGATGGCAACCTCCATTTCCAAATTCTTAAGTGCGATATGAGCGACGAGCAATGGGAAGATGAATTGCAACGCTTCCACGCTATAGCTTATGAATATGTTTATAGCCTTGGTGGACGCATTAGTGGTGAACACGGTATTGGCGCTAAAAAGTTAGCTGCTATGGAAACCTACACCGACCCCGTAGAGCTGGAGATTATGCGCACTATCAAGAGATCTTTAGACCCTAACAATATTTTGAATCCTGGTAAAGTATTTAACGTTTAAAGGAGCATTTAGATGAGTACATTCGCAAAGGTACTGCTGGCGACCGATTTAACGCCCCAGTCCGATAATCTTACCGAGTGTCTGTTCAGCCTTTGCCCCGACACAGAAACTGAAGTGGTTTTGGCGCACGTTTTTGATGACGACGATGACGCCGACCCTGACGGTAGTAACTATAAAAAAGTTAATAGTCGTTTGGAAGGGTATAAGAATGAGCTTGAACAGGCTGGCTACGAGGATGTAAAACTTATTACTCCCGTTGGCGACGAACCCTTTGAAGCAATTTGTGATGCTGGTGAAGAACACGAAGCTGATTTGCTGATGGTTGCATCTCACGGCAAAGGCTTTTTGAAAAGTACCCTTATGGGTAGCACTACCTTTGACCTAGCCCGTGCGACAACTTTGCCCTTGTTTATTAGCAAGGATGACGGAGTGGATGAGTCCAAACTTTTAGACACCATCCTTATCCCTACGGATTTTTCTAAAAAGTCCTTGGCTGCATTGAACGTAGTGCGTGGCTTGCGTGAATTTGTTGGCAATGTAATCTTCGTCCACGTTATTGAACGCTTCCGTAGCAAGGAAGATTACAGGGAAAAATATGGCAATGCCCGTATGTTTTTACAAGAGCTGGTTGACGAGCTGAAGATTTTTGGCATCAACGCAGATTTTCGCATTGGTCGTGGTGCGGCTTCTAAGGAGATTGTGCATCTTTCCCGTCAAGAGCACGCAAATCTTATCATCATTTCCAAAACAGGCGCAGGTCTTGTAAAAGGCTTGGTAATGGGCAGTACTGCGCAAAACGTAGTGCTCAATTCTACTTGCGGTATCCTTCTGCTGCCGGCAGAAGATGCTTTAGATGATTGATGTTAATTTTTTAACATTTTTTGTAAAAAAGGCTTGACTTAAAAAATAAAAGCCAGTATAATACTACTTGCAGTTGTTTTACTGCAAGTACGTATGTACTGGCACAAAATTGAAAATTGTTTAAAGTTTTCAACCTTGGAGAGATGACCGAGCGGTTGAAGGTGCACGCCTGGAAAGCGTGTGTACGTGATAAGCGTACCGAGGGTTCGAATCCCTCTCTCTCCGCCACTTAAAAACGTGCCGCAGCAAGCGGCTTTTTTAATTCTCTGTAGAATCGTGGGGTCGGGTCCTGCGCAATGGTAGCCCGTGAACCAGGTCAGGATCGGAAGGTAGCAGCCTTAAGCGGATACTATCATGTGCCGCAGGGGTGCCCGGTCTCACGATTGTGCAGAGAATTTTTTATGCACTGACTTTGGAAAAGTCAGTGCTTTTCTTTTTCTGGCGTTTATAATATAATTATAAGGATTAGAAGACTTCACGAAAGGAGCGTCCCTTTATGGCTTATGTAGCGTTATACCGCAGATGGCGTCCTCAAGATTTTGATACTCTTGTTGGACAGCACGCTGTTAAAACTGCATTGTCCAACGCTTTGGCAAGTGGCAGAATTGCTCACGCTTATTTGTTTACAGGACCTCGCGGTACAGGTAAGACCAGTACGGCGCGCATTTTAGCCAAGGCGCTTAACTGCGATAAGGGACCTACTGCTCATCCCTGTGGCGAGTGCCTTAACTGTGAGCGTATTGCAGCAGGCGCTTCCATGGACGTTATCGAAATTGACGCAGCCTCCAATCGTGGTATTGATGAAATAAAATCTTTACGAGACCAAACAGCTTACTCTCCTGTCAACGGCAGATACAAGGTTTTCATCATAGACGAAGTGCATATGCTTTCTACAGAAGCTTTTAATGCGCTTTTGAAAACCTTGGAGGAACCGCCTGCCCACGTAATTTTTATTCTGGCGACGACGGATCCTCACAAAATTCCTGCGACCATTCATTCTCGCTGTCAACGCTTTGACTTCCGTCGTGTAACCGTGGAAGAAATTACTGACCATTTGGCGATAGTTGCGGAAAAAAGCGGTATCAACGCTGATAGGGAAGCCTTGCGTTTAATCGCTATTCAGTCCGAAGGTGGTATGCGTGATGCGCTTAGCCTTCTTGACCAATGTGGTGTAATGGCTCAGCAGATTACTGCTGCTACCGTTCGTGAGGTGTTGGGCATTGTTGGTCGCGAAACTTTGCGCCAGCTTGTTGGTGCCATTGGTAAGCAAGATTTATCAGCAACCTTGGCGAAGCTTAATTTCCTTTTGGAACAGGGTAAGGACGTGCGTCAAGTTTTGACGGAGCTGGCAGAATATTTCCGCGCTTTGCTTCTATACAAGGCAGCACCTTCTTATCAAGAGGTTTATTTGACAGATACAGAAGAGGCTCTTTCAGAAAATGCACCTCTTTTTAGTAATGATAGATTGCTGGCGGCGGAAGAACGCTTGCACGCAGGGCTAAGCGAGTTGCGTTGGACAGTACGTCCTCGCATTACCGCAGAGCTGTGCTTGTTTGACTTGTGCCGTCAAGAAGGCAGTACTCTTGCTGCTTTGGCGATGAGGGTAGAAGAACTGGAAAAACGTTTGGCAAGCGGAATAACCTTTGCAAAACAAGAAGCTCCTGCCAAAATGGAACGCAGTGTTCCAAAATCTAATGCTCCTTCTGAAATTAGACAAGAGCTTCCCAAACCGAAAGCTTCTTTCCAAAAAGCAGAAGAAGTTCCAAAAATGAAAGCTTCTACTCCGAAAGAGCAGGCAACTTTCCCAATGGGAGCAAAGCCTGTGCAGGCAAAAACTCTTGCTTTTGCATTGACGGATTTACCAAAAGCTCAAGCCCAAGTTGTAGAGGTGGAAGAGTTCGGCGGTGACTTTGCAACTGGCGAAGAGTATTGGAACAAAGCTTTAGAAATCTTATCCGCTGAAAAGAAAATCGCTATGGTATCCTGTGCCAAAGGCGGTAAAGTAGTTAGTTATGTCAACGGCGTGTTGCGAGTTGGCTTTAAGGCAGCTTTCCAATGCGACCGTATGAATAAAGATGATTACAGGAAGGTTTTTGAGGATGTGCTTTTGCGTATCGCAAGGCAAGCCATCAAACTGGAATGTATTGTACCCGGTGCGGCTAAACCCGTGGCGAAAGCTCCGGTGAAAAAAGAAGAGGCTCCTTTGCCCCAGGTAAATGTTGAAAACGTACCTGACGCGGTTAAGAAGGCTCACAATGTTTTTGGTGGCACCCTAAAAGAACTGTAAAAATTAAAATGTAAATTTAAGGAGGAATTTTATTATGTTTCCTGGTGGCGGCATGGGCAATATGCAAGCAATGATGAAAAAAGTTCAAAAAATGCAAAACGAAATGTTGAAGGCACAAGAAGAACTTAAAAAACGTACTGTAGAAGCTACTGTTGGTGGTGGCGCTGTAACCGTAGTTGTTAGCGGTCGCAAAGAATTGGTTTCTATCAAAATTAATCCGGACGCAGTAGATGTTGACGACATCGAAATGCTGGAAGATATGATTGTTTCCGCAGTTAACGAAGGCATCCGTCAAGCTGACGAAATGTCTGAAAAAGAAATGGCTAAAATTACCGGTGGCATGAAACTGCCCGGTATGTAATATGGCAAGAATGATTAGGCCTTTGGCAAATCTTCACGAGCAATTGCGCCGCTTGCCGGGCATAGGCTCCAAGACTGCCATGCGCCTTGCTTATCATATTATTGATATGTCGGAAGAGGACGTGCGTCGTTTGGCGCAGGCCTTGACCAATGCTAAGGAGCAAATTCACTACTGCCGTTCCTGCTTTAACTTGACGGACGGTGAGGTTTGTGAAGTGTGTGCTGACCCTACCCGCGATAAGTTTACCGTGTGCGTAGTGGAGCAGCCGCAAGACATTGCTGCCATGGAGCGTAGTAGGGGCTATCACGGCTTGTACCACGTGCTTCACGGTGTGCTTTCTCCATTAGATGGTATTGGTCCTGATAATTTGCGTATCCGTGAATTGTTCCAACGTTTGCAAAAAGAAAGTGTCAGCGAGATTATCATCGCTACAAATTCTGACGTGGAGGGCGAAGCTACTGCTACTTATCTGGCACAGCTTTTAAAACCCGTTGGCATTAAGGTGAGCCGTATTGCGCATGGCTTGCCCGTTGGCGGCGATTTGGAATACGCAGATGAAGTAACCTTGTCCCGCGCTTTGGAAAATAGGCGCGAAATGTAAGAAAGGGAGGGGTAACTTATGGACGAAGTAATGAAAATGGCTAAAGATGCGTGGAACTCCATTAGTTCCTTGGAATTTTTAGATTCCTTTGGAGATGTAGGTTCCTCTTTGGGCAAAATAGGCGATGTTGGTGATTTAACATCTTTCTGGCCCTACATCGTAGGCTTGATTTTAATTTTGTTTGTTGTGCAGTTGTTTGAACTGCCTTTCCAACTTGTTTGGAATGGGTTAGTAGGCGCAGCTATGCTATGGCTGATAAATCTTGTTGGCGGTTTAGTTGGTTTTGGGTTAAAAATTACTGTCATAAAAGCACTTATTGCCGGATTCTTTGGAATACCGGGGGCATTAGCCATAGTGCTTTTTGAAATATTTGGTTAAGTACTTAACCACGAGAAAAGAGGGGAATGCTTTATGTGTGCAATGCGTAAAGCGATGACCATCGCTGGTAGCGATACTAGCGGCGGTGCAGGCATGGAAGCCGATTTAAAAACTTTCCAAGAGCTGGGCGTTTATGGCATGACAGCTCTGACAGTTATTGTCACTATGGATCCGCACAATAACTGGTTCCACAATGTGTACCCGATTGAGATGCACATCATCGAAAAACAACTGGAAACTATCTTGGATGGCATTGGTATTGACGCCATGAAGACTGGTATGCTGGGCAGTGCAGATTTGGTAGAATTAGTTGCTAAAAGTATTGACCGCTACAGCCTGAAAAATGTTGTTATCGATCCTGTAATGGTATGCAAGGGTATTGACGCCATTATGGTACCCGATGCAGCTGCTGCCATTAAAAAGTATTTGGTGAAACGAGCAGATGTCATTACTCCTAACACCATCGAAGCTGCTTACTTGGCGGATATGCCTAAAGTAAATTCCTTGGACGAAATCAAGGAAGCGGCAGGTCGTATTAAGGAGCTGGGTGCGAAATGCGTTGTTATCAAAGGTGGCGAACGCATGGAACGGGACGAAGCGGTAGATGTTTTCTATGACGGCAAAGAATTTAAAGAGATGTCCGCAAAGAAAATTTATCCTTCCTATAACCACGGTGCAGGCTGCACTTATTCGGCGGCGATTACTGCAGGCTTGGCAAATGGCTTAAGTGTGGAAGATGCTGTGGCGCAAGCTAAAGCTTTTATCACCGAAGCACTTCGTCATTCTTTTGAGCTGAATCAATTTAGCGGTTGCACTAATCACGCGGCTTACAAAAAATCTTTAAAATAACTTTTAAAATTTCAAGACACCTTGTGTTTGCGCAGGGTGTCTTTGTTTTTGCTCGAGAAAATGTTGCCTATGCAAAACTTTTCAGAAATACTGTATACATACACTAAAAATGAGATTTTTGTAAAGTTTTTTGCTATAATACGGAGCAAGAAATAATTTTGTAAAAATTATTGTTAGGGGGTTTGTTTATGAACTTGTCAACCAAAATTTTAATCGCTTTAGGTCTTGGTATTATTGCTGGCTTGCAACTGGGCGCAGAAGGTGCTGCATTTGCTAAGGCTTGGATTGGACCTTTGGGTACCATCTTTATGAATCTTATTAAGATGGTTATCGTACCTCTGGTATTCTCCTCTCTTGTTATGGGTGTTTGTGGCTTGGGCGACGTTCGCAAATTGGGACGCGTTGGGTTGAAAACTGTAGCGCTCTATTTGATTACCACCGCTTTTGCAATCGCTCTTGGTATCGCTTTTGGTGTTCTGGTAGAACCGGGTGCTGGCTTGAATATGTCCACTGAAGGTTTGAAAGTAACTGCTAAAGCAGCTCCGCCCATTATGAAAGTTATCATCGATATTTTCCCGACCAACCCGCTTGGCGCAATGGTTAAAGCTAATATGCTGCAAATCATCCTCTTCGCACTTTTCGTTGGCGTTGGTATCGTAGCAGTTGGTGAAAAAGCAGAAGCTTTGAAAAACACCATCGACGGTTTGGCAGAAGTTTGCTACAAAATGGTAGCAATCATCATGAGCTTCGCTCCCTTTGGCGTGTTCGGTTTGATTACTCCGGTAGTTGCAGCAAATGGTCCTGCAGTTCTCCTTCCGCTCCTCAAAGTTATCATCTGCGTATACGTAGGCTGCTTGCTCCACGCAATCATCGTTTACGGTGCACTGGTTGCAACTCTTGGCAAAATGTCTCCCATGGAATTTTTCAAAGGCGTTGCTCCTGCTTCCCTTTTGGCATTCTCCTCTTGCTCTTCCTCCGGCACTCTGCCGCTGACCATGGACTGCATGCGTAAAATGGGCGTAAGCCAAAACATTTCTTCCTTCGTACTTCCGCTTGGTGCAACCATTAACATGGACGGTACCGCACTGTACCAAGGTGTATGCGCACTGTTCGTAGCACAAATCTACGGCGTTGAACTTACTGGCGCACAATACATTACTATCATGCTTACCGGTACCCTTGCTTCCATCGGTACTGCAGGCGTTCCGGGTGCAGGCTTCATCATGTTGACCATGATTTTAACCGCTCTTGGTCTTCCCCTCGAAGGTTCTGCTCTTATCGCAGGTATCGACCGTATTCTGGATATGCCGCGTACTTCTGTTAACGTAACTGGTGACGCAGCGGTAACTGTAGTTGTAGATCGTTCCGAAACCAAAGAAGAACCCTTATATTAATTCAAAATAAAATGCGTTGGCAAAAGCCAACGCATTTTTTATTTTACCTACTGTTCATTTTTGTTGGCAGGATAATTTTGCCGAAGCATAGAAATTTTTTCGTAAGATATGTATAATATTGCGTAGGTGTTTATTATGGCTGATATGGAAAGATTACAAGAACGACTTTACGAAAAATTACATAGACGTCCTGCTGGCATTGACCGTATGGATAGATTGTGGGAAGCAGCTGTACTTTTGCCCATAGTTTGTACGGAGGAAGGACCTGCAGTTTTGTTTGAAGTGCGGGCGAAGACTTTGAAGCGTCAGCCGGGAGAGATTTGTTTTCCCGGAGGTAAGTATGAATGTGAGGACAATAGTTTTCAGCACACTGCCATTCGTGAAACTTGCGAGGAGCTTGGCTTGCAAGAAAGTGATATCGAAATCTGCGGTGAGCTTGATTCTCTCGTAACACATATGGGGCCAATCATTCACCCCTTTGTGGGATTGCTGCACAATCACGAAAAGATTACCTTCAATCCTGACGAGGTGGACGAAGTTTTCACTGTGCCTTTGAGCTGGCTCTTAAACCACGAGCCCAAGGTGTGCGGTATGGAAATGGCGGACCGTCCTTTAGACGACTTTCCCTTGGAATTAGTTCCTAACCGTGATAAGGAATGGCGCTATCGTAAAACCTATAATGTTTATTTTTATCTGTATAAGGATTATGTAATCTGGGGCTTGACTGCTAGAATGCTTTACGCATTTTTAAAACGTTGCAAGCCTGTTCTGCACGAATTTACTTAATTTGGAAGAGGTTGTTTGATGAAGAAATTTTTAAACGGCACTACCCTGTGTATCGTTGGTGTTTTAGTTGCTGTTATTTATATTATGATGGGCGGGGGCAGAATTACTGTTGATACTCCTGTAACTAGTCGTCTTGACAAAAGGGAGCTTTTGTCCGCGCGTCAAAATATTCTCGTAATGGGTAAGGACTTCCGTGAGGGCGATGGTCCCAATGGCCGAAGTGATGCTTTTTTTATGCTGATGTTTGACGAAAACACTAAGGTTCCTTATTTGCTTAACATTCCCCGCGATACTCGCGTGCATATTCCTGGCTACGGTTGGGATAAAATTAACCACTCTTATTCCTACGGTGGCTTTAAGCTGACTATGAAAACTATGGAAGAATTCTTGGGTATCAAGATTCATCGTCACCTTTTGATTGGCTTTAAAGAGTTTGAAGAAATCATTGACGATATTGGCGGCTTGGATTTCCTTGTAGAAAAGGATATGTATTCCGTGGATAAGAACGACGGCTTTACAGTTGATTTGAAGCAAGGCTTTCAGAACATCAACGGCAAGGAAGCAATTCAATTTGTTCGCTTCCGTGACGAAGAGGGAGACAATGCCCGCATCCATCGTCAGCAACGCTTCATCGTAAAAATGTACGAAAAGATCGCAGATAACTTAATGGTTATGTATATTGACGGCTTGTACCAAAAATTACTGGCAATGCTGGTCAGCGACCTTTCCGTTAGCGATTTGGGACACATTGGTACTGCCCTTTACATTCGCGTTCGTGACGGAGGTCCCGGTATTAAAATTGAAACCGTTCCTGGCGCACCTGCCTATATTAACGATACTGCTTATTGGGTTCCCGATATGACTGCGTTGCGCTCCAAGGTTGCCCAAATGCAAGGGGTGAACCCTAGCGATAGATTTGTGGAATCTTCCAGACTTTTTGAAGAAGAATATAACGCTGCGCTACTAAAAGCTGAAGCTGGAGATTTAAGTGGCGAAAGCAAGGCGGCGAAGGAACTTGCTCCCAGTATTCGCAGTAGCGAAGTGGAAGCTAAAAAAGGTGTTGATACCGCTGTGAATGTTATCTTGAAAAATGGCGGAAACCCTGATGGTTCTGTCAAAAAGTGACTGTGGCAACACTATGGATTTACATTAAGAGAATAGCAGGAAAACATTGAATTATTCTGACAATAGCGGGGTTTTTGGCTTGCATTTTGTATACAACTTTGTTATACTTAAGACATAAAACAGCCCCTCATTTGGCCCTTCTCGCAAGGGCTTTTTTTTTTGTCCTTTTTCAAGTTAACCGTGTAATTAAAAAGCGCCTTATATATATGTAGGAAACTTTGTGACGAGATTGTGGCAAAAGGAAATATGTTGTGGTAAAATAAAAGTTAATTATAGAATAAAATCGCCTAACTATGCTTTTTTAAGGAGGCTTATTATGCACGACGATATACATATTATTTTGGACAGTATTTCTGATGTTCAGGATACTCATTTAATGAATGATCCTCGTATTAGCGTATTGCGTCTTATTGCTCGTCATGGCAATGATGAATGGTTCGATGGTGACAGAAGCACTGCTTACTTGTTTGACCTGGTTAAGAAAACCGGCAAGCTTCCTGCAACCTCTCAACCGCCCATCGGTCATATGATTGAAATGTTCTCTGAGCTTGTTAAGCAAGGCAAAAAACTTATCGTAATTAACTGCGACAGCGTGCTTAGCGGTACCTACCAAACCTGCTGCGTTGCAGCAAAACAAGTTATGGACGCAGTTCCCGGTGCGGATATCCGCGTTATCGATAGTAAAGCAGCAGGATGCTCCATCTGTGGTATGGCAAATGCAATTCTGAAAAAAGTTGAAGAAGAAGGCATTTCCATAGACGAAGCGGAAGCTTATGCTCACGACCTTGTAAAACGCACTAAAACCTACTTCACCTTGGACACCTTGGAATATTTGGCTAAGGGTGGTCGTATTGGTGCTGTTGGTGCTCTCTTAGGCAGCATCTTCGGTATCCGTCCCATTATTCATGTTCTTGAAGATGGTAACCTTGAGCCTTATGATAAAGTTCGTACTCGTAAGAAAGCTTTGAAACGCCTTTTGGAAATTGCGAATGAGCAAGGCGAATTGGAAGAAATCTTCATTCCTAACGCTCTGGTTCCTGAAGACGCAGAATATTTCCGCGCTGAAATGGCAGCAAGACATCCGGGCGTGCCTATCTGGATTACTCAAATCGGTACTCCGTTGGCAGCTCATCTTGGTCCTGGTGCAATTGGGCTTTTTGTAAGACAAAAAGCAAAATAGAAAGGTGTTTTTATTATGTCTCAAAATAAAAGATATATTACCGGTAAACAAATTAAGGATATGCTGCTTGGTGCGTACCATAGCTTCGAGAAAAACTATCAAGTTATTAACGACTTGAACGTTTTTCCTGTTCCTGATGGCGATACCGGTACAAATATGATGCACACCATGGCTTCTGTTGCTCGTGAGCTTAGCGCAATGAGTGATGACTCCACTGTTGGCGAGATTGGTCTTGCTGCAGCAAAGAGTGCGATTATGGGTGCTCGTGGTAACTCCGGTGTAATTCTTTCCCAATTGCTGCGCGGCATTGGTCGTGGTTTAGCAGGCAAAAATCTTGCTAGCAATAACGAATTAGGTAAAGCTTTCCAATATGGCGTTCTCTTTTCCTATCGTAGTGTTTCTCAACCTGTAGAAGGTACTATTTTGACAGTAGCTCGTGGTATTGCAAAGGGTGCTTATACCGCAACTCGTAACTGCGAAGGCTTGGAAGACATCTTTAATGAAGCTATTCGTGTTGGCAAATTGGAATTGGCAGAAACCCCGGAAAAACTTCCTGCTCTTAAAGCTGCCGGCGTAGTTGACGCAGGTGGTCAAGGTTTGATTGCTTTCCTCGAAGGTTGCTTGGCTGGTTTGCGTGGCGAAGACTGTGCAGAAATCAAAGTTACCCAAAAGGCTAACGTTAAAATGCAAGCTGACGATGAAGAACCTCTGGATTTGGAATTCCCCTATTGCACCGAGTTTATCGTAAAAGGTGCAAATGTAGATAAAAAGACTGTTGTAAGTGCTATCGAGGGCTTTGGTAACTCCTTGATTGTTGCTGTTGTAGAAGATATTGTTAAAGTACATATTCACAGCAAAAATCCTGGTAACGTACTGAACACTGCTCAACAATGGGGCACCTTGCACGATATCAAGATTGAAAATATGGTTGACCAACATGAAAACCGTATCTTCTCTGATGACGAAGAGTTTATTCAAACTCCTGTTAAACGTAGTGGCGTAGGTATTATTGCTGTAGCTGCAGGTGATGGTGTTGCGAAGATTATGCGTGATTTGGGCGCTGCAGAAATTATCAGCGGTGGTCAAAGCATGAATCCTCCTGTTGAAGATTTCGTAAACGCTATTGAAAATGGCGAATATGAACAATACATCATCCTTCCTAACAACAAAAATATTATCTTGGCAGCAGATCAAGTTAAAAAAATGTTGGGCGATTCCAATGTTAATTACGTTTCCACTGCTAACCTGGCACAAGGTATGGCAGCGCTCTTCAACTTCAATCCCGAAAGCAGTTTGGAAGAAAACTACGTTGTTATGTCTGAAGCAGCAAAAAGCGTAACTAGTGGTGCTGTTACCATCGCTGTTCGTGATAGTGTTGTTAATGGCGTACAAGTTCATAAAGGTGAATACCTTGGCTTGATTAACGACAAGATTTTCTGCACTGGCTTGAGCGTAAAAGCTGTACTGGATAAAATGCTCGAAGATGGCGATTACGAACTCATCACTTTGTACTATGGTGAAGATATCACCAAAGACGAAGCAGAAGAAATTGTTGAACATCTGGGAGAAATCAACGAAGATTGGGAGATTGAACTGTTCCACGGCGGACAACCGCTCTATCCTTTGCTGATGTCCATGGAATAAAAGAACACAAAAATTTAGGCTCCGCTTTGGCGGAGCCTTTCCTGTATGATTTTCATTTAGTTTGAGGGGACTTATATGGAAGAAATCATTTTTTGTATAACGGTAGGCATTTTGCTGGGTTGGTTTGACGTGCTTAGTTACAAGGTAAAGCTGTGGCTGAACAGAGCGTCCTTGGCATGCCTGTATCTAATGCTCATTTGCTTGGGGGCGAAGATTGGCTGCGACAGTAACTTGCTGGCGCAAATTGAAACTCTTGGCAAGCAGGCTTTTATTTTGGGAGGCTGTACCATCATTGGTACGATGGTGATGTTTTATATCATAATTAAGCTTTTCGCTAAAAACTTCGATGAAGAAGGGGGCGAGGAGCAATGATTTATTCTTTGTTTGGTGCAATTGCAGGCGGTATTCTTTTAGGATATCTGTGCTTTGATGTAAGCGATAAGCCTGTATTAGACACTACTTTGATGACAGCCCTTAACTTTATGATTTTAGTTGCAGGTATTGAAATTGGCGGCAACCGTAAGCTGATAGCCAAGATTTGTACTCCTAAGAATATGGTGCTTGCCTTGGCGCTGCCTGTTGGCACAATCATTGGTAGTTTTGCTGGAGGGTACTTGAGCAGCTTCATTACAGGGCTGAACGTTTACGATTCTATTTTGGTGGCGAGTGGTTTAGGCTGGTACAGTCTTTCTTCCGTTGTTATTAGCACTATGCACAGCACGGAGCTGGGCGCTATCGCCTTTTTTGGCAATATGATTCGCGAGGTTTCGTCTTTCGTTTTGATACCGCTTCTGGCGCGTTGGCATAAGCTGATGTGCATTGCTCCCGGTGGTGCGGCGACTATGGATTCGCTTTTGCCCTTGGTTATTAACTCCGCAGGAATGCACACAGGTATGTTTTCCTTTATAAATGGATTGGTGCTGTCGTTGTTGGTGCCAGTATTTTTGTCAGTGCTGTTAAACGCGTGATAAGCACCATCTAACTGTGTTGCCATAAAATTGCTTGCTCGACGGAGGAATAAAGTATGCCACTTTTAATTGTACGGAACAACATAACAGAAATGAATGTGGATGCCATAGTCAATACTGCAAATCCGTTACCAATGGTTGGAAGCGGTGTGGATAATGCAATTTATACCAAAGCTGGCTGGAAAGAATTGCTTGAACTGCGCAGAGCAATAGGAAATATAGAAGTAGGTAATGTTGCTGTTACTCCTGCTCTTGATTTGAACGCTAAGTTTATAATTCACGCAGTAGGTCCATGTTGGGAAGGTGGCGATAAAAAAGAAGCGGAGCTTTTGGAAAAATGTTACGCTAATATTTTAAAGACCGCTACGAAAAATAAATGTAAGTCCATAGCAGTACCTCTTATTTCCACGGGCAATTACGGCTTTCCAAAAACTTTAGCGTTGAAGATTGCTAATGCAGTTATTGCAAGCTATCTGGAAAAACACGATTTGCTGGTTTATCTAGTAGTTTTCGATAAAAAATCATATGAAGTTTCTGCGGAGACTTTTGCTTTTGTAAAATCTTACATTGACGAAAACTACGTTGAAGAAATTTGGAAGAAAGAGTATCCCAAAAATCGTTTTTATAACAGAACTGCCAGCAGTTCAATGTACGATGAAGTTGTTGAAAAATCACTGCCACCTATTTGCGTCAAAGAGAATTTGGAGTGCAAATGGCTTACAACTCTTGATGACATAGTTGAAAAATTAGAGCGTAGCTTTACGGAAGAACTTTTTGCTCGTATAGACGAAAAAGGTTTAACTGACCCAGAGGTTTATAAAAAGGCGAACCTTGACAGAAAACATTTTTCGAAAATTAGAAATAACAAAAATTACAAACCCAGCAAGAACACAGCGTTGGCACTTGCTATTGCTTTGGAGCTTAATCTTGACGAAACGAAAGATTTTATTGGTAAGGCAGGGTACGCATTAACGCATAGCAGCAAAATGGATTTAATTGTTGAGTTCTTTATTAAGAATGGCGATTATGACATTTTCAAAATCAATGAAGTGCTCTTCGCTTTTGACCAACCACTTCTTGGATTAAATGTCGCTTGATGGGCGACCTCTCCTTTGTTTAAAACGACTATACTTTAGTTGTAAAAGCAAAGGAGGTTTTTTATTTATGAGACAATTAACAGAAGTAGTTTTTATTTTAGACCGTAGTGGTTCTATGAATGGACTAGAAAAAGATACCATTGGTGGCTTCAATGGTATGTTGGCAAAGCAAAAGGAAGTTGAAGGTGATGTTCTCATTTCTACAGTTCTTTTCGATGACAGAAGCGAAGTTTTACACGACCGTAAACCTATACAAAACATTACAGCGATGACAGCAAAGGATTATTATGTGCGTGGTTGTACTGCGCTACTTGATGCTATTGGCGGTGCAATTCATCATATTGGAAATGTTCACAAATACGCTCGCAAAGAGGATAGACCTATCAAGACTTTATTTGTAATCATCACTGATGGTTTTGAAAATTCCAGCAAGCGTTATACTTACCAAAAAGTTAAAAGTATGATTGAACGTCAGCAAAAGCGTTACGGTTGGGAATTTATTTTCTTAGGTGCGAATATTGATGCTATTGCCGAAGCAAAACGCTTTGGAATTAGAGAAGAAATGGCTGTAGAATATATTTGCGACGAAGTAGGCACTGCCTTAAATTACGAAGCGGTTAGTGAAGTAGTCAGTAATTTGCGAGCAAGCAGACCTTACTGTGCGGATTGGAAAAAGAAAATTGAAAAGGATGTTGCGAGCAGGAGTGTTAGATAGGTATGTTTAAATCGAGAAAACACAACACATATCAGAAGTAATAATTTGACAACATAACTTTATTGATTATAATGAAATCAACGGAGGTGTTTTTAATGCAAAAAATTCCACAAGAACATCTTGAAGCACTCCTTGAATCAGAAAAGCAAGAAGCTATGGGAAAAGCAGAATATATAACCCATGAAGAGCTTGTAAATTCTATTGAGAGGATATTCGCGGATTTTGACGAAGCGAAAGCTGTATAGAATAATTTACAGTAATGCTTTTCATAAAGAGTTAAGCAGTATTGTGAATTATATTTTATACGCATTACATAATAGAAATGCAGCTCGTAGGCTTTACAAAAGTGTAATTGGTTCAATAGAAAGTCGTTCAACAGGATTTCCTGATGCGTATGAAATTTTTAAAAGTGATAGATTGACAAAAGAATATTATCGAATATATGTCAATAATTATGTTGTGTATTATTCATTAAAAGAAGAAGTGATGGTTGTAGAGCATATTTTTTACTCCAAGCAAAATGTATTGGAGCTTTTAAGTTGAATGGTTTTATCCCGTAGGCAAGTAGCTTGCGGGATTTTGTATATTACTACGAAGAATCGCAAAAGGTAGACTACACCCAAAAAAGAAAATACTAAAAGAAAAAAGGTACAGGTTTAAAAATATCTCTCATTATATAAGTTGCCCGCGAGAATGCAAAAGCGGACATCTTTTTTGAAAAAATTTATTTTTTATTTGGTTGCACAAACTAAAAAACCGTTCCTCAATTTGAGGAACGGTTTTTGTCGTATTAGATAGTTTTAAATTCTTACCACGCGGGAGTAATAGTGCCTTTGAAATATTCGTTTACGAATTTTTTGTTTTCTGCGGATTGGTAAACTTCTTGCAATTGTTTAATACGCGGATCGTTTACATTAGCTTCGCGAGTAACAAAAATGTTCAAGAACGGGTTGTTAGCGTTTTCCAAAAGGATGGAATCATTGGTGGGGTTAAGACCTGCAGGCAGAGCGTAGTTGCAGTTAATTACAGCAACGGTCAAGTCGGGCAGGCTATTAGGAATGATAGCTGCGTCTAATTCACGGATAACCAGGTTTTTCGGATTGGAAGTAATATCTTTAACGGTGGTTACAACGTTTGTTTTGTCTTTAAGCTCAATCAAGCCTTTGTCTGCCAAAAGGAGCAGAGCGCGGCCGCCGTTGGAGGGGTCGTTAGGAATACCAACAACTGCGCCATTGGGGATTTCTTCGCCTTTTTTAACTTTTTGAGAGTAAACCGCCATGGGGAAGTTTACGGTTTTGAAAACCTCTACCAGTTTGAAGGAGGGTTCTTTAGCCAGGGTTGCTTTCAGATAAGGAGCGTGTTGCATGGAGTTTGCAAAAAGTTCGCCTTGATGAAGAGCAACGTTGGGAGTTACATAATCGGAGAATTCTACAACTTCGATTTTTAAGCCTTTTTTATCAGCCAATTTTTTTACGTTGTCCATAATTTCAGCGTGAGGACCAGCAGTTACGCCAATTTTAATGGGAGCATTGGTGTCTGCTTTTTTCTCAGCTTTTTTATCGCCACCGCAACCTACTGCGAAAGCGGTGAAGGCACAAAGAGCAGCGATGCTCAAAATTTTTGCTAATTTTTTCATAGGGGGTTCCTCCTAATTTTATGATGCTCTAAGGAGAAGATCACTTAGAAGATTTTACAGTTTGTTTTTGTTAAGCTTTTTGCTCATCCAATCGCCAAAGGATTGCATAACTTGTACCATGACGATGAGGACGATAACCGTAACAATCATAACGTCCATTTGGAAACGTTGGTAACCGTAGCGGATTGCCAAGTCACCCAAGCCGCCGCCGCCCAGCGCGCCAGCCATTGCGGAGTAACCAATCAAGCTGATGATGGCAAGGGTTACGCCCAGCACGATGGAGTGCAGTGCTTCCGGAAGCAGAACCTTGGTGATGATTTGCATGGGGCTTGCGCCCATTGCTTGTGCTGCTTCAATGATACCGGGGTTGATTTCCAAAAGGGAAGATTCAATGATGCGGGCAATGAAGGGAGCTGCAGAAATTGTCAGCGGAACGATTGCCGCAGTGGTACCAATGGAGGAGCCGACAATCATACGGGTTACAGGAATGATTGCTACCATCAAGATGATGAACGGAGTAGAACGGGTTGCGTTTACTACTGCGCCCAAAACGGAGTTGATAGCTGCGTTAGGAAGGATGTGGTCTTTACGGGTAACGGTTAAGATCACACCCAAAGGCATACCTACTGCGGTAGCGAGTGCTGCAGAGGCGAAAACCATGTAGCAGGTTTCCCAGAAAGATTTTATCAAAAGATCAATCATATCAGGACTCATAACCAATTACCTCCGTTTTCAGATTTTGGCTGTGCAGGTATTCCAGAGCCTTGTCGATGCCTTCGTGAGAACCGGAGATTTCGATAATCAAGGTGCCGAAGGGAACATCTTTCAGTTGAGCGATGTTGCCGAAAAGAATACTTACATCTACATCAAACTTCTTAACCATACCGGAAACGATGGGTTCGCTTGCGGAATCGCCTAAGAAGGAAATACGCACGATCAGCTTGCTGTTATCAACGTAGCTTTCGGTCAGGTGCATGTTCTTGATGATTTCAGGAAGCTCTGCGTTCATAACGCTCTTGGTAAATTCTTTGGTGGTTTCGTGTTGCGGGTTGGTGAACACTTCTACCATATTACCTTGCTCGATGATTTCGCCATTGTCGATTACAGCAACACGGTCGCAAATTTCAGTTACTACTTCCATTTGGTGAGTAATCAGCACGATGGTGAGCTTCATTTTGTTATTGATATCTTTGAGCAAATCAAGAATGGATTTAGTAGTTTGGGGATCCAGCGCACTGGTTGCTTCGTCGCACAGCAAAACTTTCGGGTTGCTAGCCAATGCACGTGCGATACCTACACGTTGCTTTTGACCACCGGAAAGTTGGCTGGGATAATAGTTAGCTCTGGTTTCCAGTTGTACCAATTCCAAAAGGGGACGTACACGTTTATCAATTTCAGCTTTGCTCATACCTTGAATTTCCAAGGGGAAAGCAATGTTGTCATAAACAGTGCGGGATGCCAACAGGTTAAAGTGTTGGAAAATCATACCAATGCCTTGACGAGTTTTGTTCAGCTCGGTTTTGTTCATAGAGGTCAGCTCTGCACCGTCAACATAAACTTTGCCTGCGGTGGGGCGTTCCAGCATATTGATGCAGCGTACCAAAGTGGACTTGCCTGCACCGGACAAACCGATGATACCGAAGATTTCGCCAGCGTTGATAGACAGGTTGGTAGTTTTCAAAGCGTGGATGTCGCCAGCTTTGCTATAATAGGTTTTTTCTACATTTATTAACTCTATCATACGAAAGAAGTCCTTTCTATAAATTGTTTTACATCCAGACAAATTGGAGAAGTACCAGAAGGCAAGGAACAGCGAAATTTATGAAGCGATGGCGTACTTGAGGTACGTCGAGCAAATAAATAAGCTGTGACACAGCATAATGGTGCTTATACGATTTGTCGTATCACTACAAAAAACCCTTCACCTACTGATGAAGGGTACATTTCTTGCGCTAAGTATCTCTTCATCTGTCGGAATGCTCCGTTGGATTTGGCACCGTTCACTTAAAGTGTGGTTGCCGTAGCTTCATTGGGCCAGTCCCTCAGCTACTCTTGATGAATTTTTTGTTAACTTAATGTCTTAATGTTATATTATCTTTCAAAAATTGTCAACAAAAATATTTCCTAGGTCACAAAATTTTCCTTGACTTTCACAAACTAAAGGGTTAAAGTGTAGTAAAGTGTTTTAAAAATTAGAGGCGCCTCCCAATTGGGAGCAAGCTCTTTAAAAAGGAAAGCAGTCTTGCCTGAAGCAAGTGAATTTATAGGAGGGAATACCATGGCATCTAAAATACATGACCATTTGACCGACCAACTTTTTGAAGCAATCTTGAGTTTAAAAGATAAAGAGCAATGCTACAACTTTTTTGAAGATATCTGTACTATTAGCGAGCTGAAGGCTTTAGCCCAACGCTTAGAGGTTGCCCGTATGCTGGATGAAGGTAGTATATATGAAGAAATTGTTAGCAAAACAGGTGCCAGCACCGCTACCATCTCTCGTGTAAAACGCTGCTTGGTGTATGGCGCAGATGGTTACAATTCTGTAATGCCTGTGATTAGGAAGGGGAAGGACAATGCTGAATAAGGTTTACCAAGTACCCTACGGTACTAAAGATATATTGCCCGGCGAAATGAAGCGTCGCCGTAAAATTGAGAACGCTATTTTAGAGGTTTTTGAAAACTGGGGCTACGAGGAAGTTAAGACTCCCGGTTTTGAATACGCTGATACTTTTGGCAGTATGGTTAAGGATAGCGACTTCCGCTTCTTCGACCGTAATAATAATTTACTGGTGTTACGCAATGACATGACTGCCCCCATTGCCCGTTTGGCAGCAACTCGCTTGCAGCAAGGGGAAAAGGCAAAGCGCTTATGCTACCTTGCCAATTTGTTCCGTTACGAAGAAATCCAAATGGGTCGCCAGTGCGAGTTTGAGCAAGCTGGCGTAGAATTCTTTGGCGTGCAAGGTCCTGAGGCTGATGCGGAGATTATCGCTTTGGCGGCGCAAGCATTGCAAGCGGCTGGCTTGGAGAAATTTGCTTTTAGTGTTGGTCACGTTGGCTTTATCAACGGCTTGGCAGAAGAAGCAGGCTTCACCGCAGAACAAATTCTTCAATTAAAAGACTGCCTCCGTCGCCACGATGCAGTTGCCATGGAAGAACTTGCTGCCTCCGCTACTAATATTAATGAAGAAATTAAAAAGCTCTTTAGGGATTTCCTCTTCCTGCAAGGTGGAGTAGAGATTTTAGATAAAATGAGCGCTGTTGTTCAAAATGAAAAGTGCCTTGCCGCACTGAAAGACCTGCGCCAAATTTACGAGCTGGTTGAAAAACACGGAGCAGGCAAATTCGTAAGCTTTAACCTTGGCTTGTACCGCTCCTTGGATTATTACACTGGTATGCTTTTTGAAGTGTACGTTCCGGAAATGGGTTATCCTGTTGCCGGCGGCGGTCGTTACGACAAAATGATGCGTGGCTTCGGACTGGATTGCCCAGCTACCGGCTTTGCTATTGGCGTTGACCGCGTACTCCTTGCTTTGGAACGCAATACTAACGACGAATATATTACCATCGCCATGCCCAAGGGCAAGCTGTTCAAAAAAAGCTACGCCCTTTTGGAAAAGGTTTGCTTCACCGGGGAAAATGTTGTAGAAGATTCCCGCAAGCTTGTCATTACCAACGAAGAAGCTAAAATTCGCTTCATCATTGCTAAAACTGTGGACGTTCCCACTTACGTTGAGTATGGTGCCGCAGATATTGGCGTGATTGGCAAGGATGTATTATTGGAAGAAAACAAGGACGTTGTGGAATTGGTGGACTTGGGATTTGGCAAATGTCGCCTGATGATGGCAGTGCCTGAAAAAAATCAACGTGCTAAACTTACAGATTACGCTCACATTCGTGTGGCGACCAAGTACCCCAACTGCGCAAGAGCTTATTTTAACAAGCTTGGCGTGCAAAACGAGATTGTTAAGCTTAACGGCTCCATCGAGCTTGGTCCGTTGATTGAGCTTAGCGAAGTTATTGTAGATATTGTGGAAACGGGCACTACCCTGCGCGAGAACAAATTGGTGGAAGTTGATTCCATCTTTACTGCTACCGCGCGCCTTATTGCCAATCGTGCCAGCTTTAAGCTGAAATTTGCACGTTTGCACAAATTAGTAGAAGATTTACGAGCTGTTTTGAATGAGAGGGATAAATAAAATGCAAGTTACCGATGCAAGAGCTATGAATGCTCAAGAAATTGCAGATTTAATGAAGAAAAAAGCCTTTGACGAGTGCGTGCTCTCCCCCGGAGTGCAAGCAGGTGTTAACGCTATGTTCGGCGCACCCTTGACTGCGGCGCAGGTAGTGGACCGCATCGTTGCAGACGTGCGTGCGGAAGGCGATGCTAAACTTTTTTATTACACCAATTTGATTGATAAGGCTGGTATTGACGCAAGCAATATTTGCGTTAGCGAGGAAGAGTTTGCGGAAGCAGAAGCTCTGACTAAACCGGAAGTAGTGGCTGCCATTAAACGTGCCATTGCCAATGTAACCAAGTTCCACGAGGAACAAATGCCTAAAACTTGGCTGACCAATCGTCCCTATGGTGCAATGCTGGGACAAAAGGTTACTCCTGTTGACTCCGTTGGTATTTACGTGCCCGGTGGTACTGCGGCGTACCCTTCTTCTGTAATTATGAATGCTTGTCCTGCCAAGGTAGCAGGAGTGCCCCGCATCGTAATGGCAGTTCCCTGTGGCAAGGATGGCAAGGTAAATCCCTACGTGCTTGTTACTGCTAAAGAAATTGGCGTAAAAGAAATTTACAAAATGGGTGGTGCTCAAGCGGTAGCAGCCCTTGCCTTTGGTACGGAAACCGTTCCTAAAGTTGAAAAGATTACTGGCCCTGGTAACATCTTCGTTACCTTGGCGAAAAAAGCAGTGTATGGTCACTGCGATATAGATATGCTGGCAGGCCCCAGTGAAATTTTAATTATTGCAGATGAAACTGCTGACCCCACCTATTTGGCCGCAGACCTTCTGAGCCAAGCAGAGCATGACCCCTTGGCAAGCGCTATCCTTGTAACTGATAGCGAAGCTGTGGCAAATGCTGTGGCAGAAGAGATTGAAGTGCAATTGGCACAACTTCCTCGTCAAGAAATTGCAGCTACTGCTCTCGCAAATTACGGCAAGATTATCCTTGCCAACGATATGGCAACTGTAATTGAAATGGCTAATATTTCTGCACCGGAACATTTGGAAGTTATGACTAAGGCTCCCTTTGAAATTTTGCCCTACATTCGCAACGCAGGGGCAATTTTCTTGGGACAATACTCTCCTGAACCTTTAGGAGACTACTACGCAGGGCCTAACCACATTTTGCCAACTGGTGGTACTGCTAAATTCTACTCTGTATTAAATGTAGAAACCTTTATGAAAAAGACCAGTATTATTGCTTATACAGGCGCAGCCTTGGCAGAAGTTGCTGATGACGTTATTGCCATGGCTGAAGCGGAAGGCTTACGTGCTCATGCCAACGCTATCCGTAAACGCGTAGAAGGGAAGTGAGCCAATGGAAGAATTTGCAATCCGCAAAGGCTTGGAATCTATGGAAGAGTATTCCGTAGAGCACGTTGCCGCGGACATCATCGTAAACGCTAATGAAAGTAATTACGAAATGCCCGAAGCGGTGCGCCAAGCTGTGCTGGAAAGAACTCAAAGCTTTCCCTTTAACCGCTATCCGCCCATTAAATCTGAGAATCTGTGTGAAGCAATTGCAGAGGAGCTGGATTTAGACATTGCTAATATAAAAATTGGTAATGGCTCTAGCGAGCTCTTACAGGTTGCCTGCTACGTTTTTGGTGGCTACGGCAAGAAGATTGCTATTCCCTATCCGTCCTTTTCCATGTACGGAGAGTACGCTACCTTGAGCGACAGTGTGGCGGCACCCTATCCTTTGACGGAAGATGGCTATGTTGATGCAGATGTTGTTATTGAATTTTGCGAAAGGGAACGTCCTGTACTTCTCATTGTATGCAATCCCAACAATCCCACCGGCAACTATAACAACCTTTCTGAAATGGAAAAGATTATTGCCAACGTGGAATGCCCTGTAATCATGGACGAAGCCTATATGGAATTTGCCGACGGCAAGGAGCTTCCTCCTAATGATATGCGTCCTTTGAACAAGCTGTGGCTGGTGGCAGGTTCTACCCTTAGCCTTGTTGGCAAGTACAGTAATTTAATGGTGTTCCGCACTTTCTCCAAGGCTTACGGCTTGGCAGGCTTGCGTTGTGGTTACGCAGTTGGTGCGGCTGGCGTAATGCGCCTTTTGGGCAAAGCTCTTTTGCCCTATCACGTTAACGCCTATACCTTAATGGTGGCGAAGACCTTATACGAAAATAAAAATTTATATAAAGAACAGATTAAGCTGGTGCGCAGTGAACGGGACAAAATGGCAGCCTATCTGGCGAAGCTTGGCTTTAGAGTTTGGGACACTGCTACCAATTTCGTAACCTTCCGTGCGGAGGGCGAGCTGGCAAAATGCCTTGCGCGTGCTTACGAAAGCAGGTACAAAGATTTTAGCCTGCTTCCCCAAGTTGCCAGTGGCAAGATGATGTTCAAATATTTAATGGAAAACAGCATCTTGGTACGTGATTACAGTGGTCACGCAAAATTGACAGGCTGCTTGCGTATTACAGTAGGCACTCCTGAAGAAAACTTAACCATTTTACAAAAACTTACTGCCTTGTGTACGGAGGTACAATTATGAGATGTGGCAGCGTTGAACGCAAAACTTTAGAAACTGAAATTTTTGCAGAACTGAATTTAGATGGCAGTGGCATTTGCCAAGTGAATACAGGCATTGGTTTCTTTGACCATATGCTTACCCTGCTTGCTAAGCATAGCTTTAGCGATTTAACATTAAAGGCTGTGGGTGACCTTGATGTGGATAGTCACCACACCATTGAGGACTGCGGTATCGTTTTGGGACAAGCCTTGAAAGAAGCTGTTGGCGATAAGGCAGGCATTCACCGCTACGGAAACTGCTTCCTGCCCATGGATGAAGCCTTAGTGCAAGTAGTTATGGATTTCTCCGGACGTCCTTACCTTGTTTTTGACGCAGATATTCCCAAAGTGCAGTTAGGCATTTACGAAGCAGAGATGACGGAAGAATTTTTCCGTGCCCTTGCCATGAACGCAGGCATTACTTTGCACATCAGAGTTTTGTACGGCAAGAACACTCACCATATTATTGAAGCCATTTTCAAAGGCTTCGCTCGTGCCCTGGCAGAAGCAGTTGCTTTCGACAGCAGAGTGCAAGGAGTAATGAGCAGTAAAGGATTGTTATGAGTAAAGAAGTTGTTATTATAGATTACGGTATGGGTAATCTCCATAGTGTTACCAAGGCGATTGCTGCTGTTGGCGGCAAGCCCATTATCACTGCGGATAAAGAAGTAATTGCCAAGACAGAAAAGATTATTTTGCCGGGTGTTGGTGCTTTTGGAGACTGCATGGCTAATTTGCACAAGAGTGGTTTAGTTCCGCTCATCATGGAGCTTTTGAACAGCGGTAAGCCCTTTTTGGGAATTTGTCTTGGTATGCAGGTGCTCTTTGAAGGTAGCGACGAAGCTCCTGGCGTGGAAGGCTTGGGCTATTTCAAAGGTCAGGTAAAATATTTACAGACCTCCCATAAAATTCCTCATATGGGTTGGAACAAATTGTCCTTGAAAAATGCTTCTCCTCTTTTGGACGAGGCAGAAGGCGAATTTGTGTATTTCGTTCACAGCTTCCACTGCGAGCCTGAGGATAAGAGCCTTATTACCGCAGTGTGTGATTACGGAATGGAAGTTACTGCTTCCGTTGGGAAAGGCAATGTGCAAGCCTTCCAGTTCCATCCGGAAAAATCCAGTCGTGCAGGCTTATCCCTGCTGAAAAAATTTGTTGAAATGTAAGGAGTGATCGTCTTGATTATTTATCCTGCAATAGATATCCGCGGCGGTCGCTGCGTGCGTTTAACTGAAGGTCGTTTTGATGCGGAAACTGTTTTTGCTGATGACCCTGCAGAAATGGCACTGAAATGGATGGCGTGCGGTGCAGAATATTTGCACCTTGTTGACCTTGACGGTGCGTTGGCTGGGGAAGGTAAAAATATTCCTGTTATTAAAAGAATTTTAGAAGCTGTCAACATTCCCGTACAGATGGGCGGTGGCATTCGTAATATGCAAGCCATCGAAAAACTTTTGGAGCTGGGCGTTACCCGTTTGATTTTGGGAAGTGCCGCTGTAAAAAATCCTCAGCTAGTTGACGAAGCTTGTAAAAATTTCCCGGGACATATTGCCGTTGGCATCGATGCTAAAAATGGCGAGGTTGCCATTGAAGGCTGGGGCAAGGGTAGTGGCGTTGCTGCAACTGAACTTGCCAAACAAATGGCGCAGTACGGCGTTGACAAAATTATTTATACTGACATTAGCCGTGACGGTATGCTCACTGGCGTAAATGTGGAAGCTACGGCAGAGATTGCCCGTGCCGGAGGCATTGAAGTTATTGCCAGCGGTGGTGTTGCTTCTTTAAACGATATTAAAAATTTACTGCCCTACCAAAAAGACGGAGTAACCGGATGCATTATTGGTAAGGCAATCTATACAGGCGCAGTTGATTTGCGCGAAGCACTGGCTTTGGCGAAGGAGGGTTAAGATGCATACAAAAAGAATCATTCCCTGCTTGGACGTTAAGGCTGGACGTGTAGTAAAAGGCACTAATTTCGTAGGCCTGCGTGATGCCGGCGACCCTGTGGAGCTGGCGGCGACTTACGATATTGAAGGTGCGGATGAGCTTGTTTTTTTAGATATAACTGCTTCCGTTGAAGAACGTAAGGCAATGCTTGACGTTATTAACAAAACTGCAGGCGAAGTATTTATGCCCTTGACCGTTGGCGGTGGCATTAGCACTGTTGACGATATCCGTAATGCTCTGCGTGCCGGGGCGGACAAAACTTCCGTAAACTCTGCGGCGGTGAAGAACCCCCAACTGATTGCCGAAGGTGCTAAACTTTTTGGTAGCCAATGTATTGTCCTTGCCATTGATGCTCGTCGTTGTGGCGAAAATAAATGGGAGGTTTATGTACACGGCGGTCGTACCCCTACCGGTATTGACGCTATCGAATGGGCGAAGCAAGGCGTTGCCCTTGGCGCTGGCGAAATTCTCTTAACCAGTATGGATGCAGACGGTACTAAAAATGGTTATGACATTCCGCTGACAAAAGCCGTGAGCGAAGCAGTAAATGTTCCCGTAATCGCTAGTGGCGGTGCCGGGAAATTAGAAGATTTTTACGAAGTGCTTACAGAAGGCGGTGCTGACGCAGTGTTGGCAGCTTCCGTCTTTCACTATAAAACCTTTACCATTCAACAGGTGAAGGAGTATCTGCGAGATAGAGGTATCGAGGTGAGAATATAATGCAGATTGATTTCTCTAAAATTAAATTTGACGAAAAAGGCTTGGTGCCTGCCGTTGTCCAAGACGTGCGCACCAACGCCGTAGTAATGCTTGCTTATATGAATGGCGAGTCTTTGGCACGTACCATTGAAACTGGTTACACCTGGTTCTGGAGTCGTAGCCGTCAAGAATTGTGGAATAAAGGCGCAACCAGCGGAAATTTGCAAAAGGTTGTAGATATCAGCTACGATTGCGATGGCGACAGCCTGCTGGTACAAGTTGAACAAACTGGCGTGGCTTGCCACACTGGCGAATATTCCTGCTTCCATAATTTGCTCTGGAAGCGTGACAACCTGCCCGTTCCCGAAATGGACGGCATTCCCGGTGTACTTAGCGAGCTGTACCGTGTTATCCAAGAGAAACGTGTTAATGGTGGAGAAAAATCTTACACCAAGTATCTGTTTACTTCCGGTCAAGACAAAATTCTTAAAAAGGTTGGCGAGGAAGCAGCAGAAACCATCATCGCTTCTAAGAACCACGCTAAAGACGAAGTGCTCTATGAAATGTCCGACCTGTGGTATCATTGCTTAGTGCTTTTGGCGTACCACAATATCACTCCGACGGAACTGCTTAATGAACTTGGAGGACGTCGCGCCAAAGAAAACAATTCTAAATATTAAAATCGTTATAAGCAGAAAACAGCAATTGTTTCACGTGAAACAATTGCTGTTTTTTGTGGGTAGAAAATTTTTCTGCAGAATTCACCTGGATTTCACAAAATCGCAAAAAAAATACAGGCGAAAGAAGTTTTTGCAAGAATAGTATTGGTAACGAAGGGAGGAGAGAAAAAATGCAGGAGTTTTCTTGGAAGGCTCGCAGTCAAAATGGCAAGCTTTTACGAGGTAAGGTACGTGCCTCTTCAAAAAGGGAAGCTGCTGCATTAATAAAAAACAGTTATGGTTTTGTTGTTGAATTAAAACTGCAAGAAAGAAATTTTTGGGAACATTGGCATACAAAGCTAAGTAGTAAGAGGTTGAAGCTTTCTGACAAGCAGAGTGCAGTCTTTTTCAAACAGTTGGCAGTAATTTTAAATAGCGGTGTCCCCTTGCTACAAGGTTTGGACTTGTTGCGACAACGGACTGACGTTGTGATTGGGAAGGTTTGTGCAGAGCTTAGTGGTAATTTGCAAAAGGGTACGTCATTGGCAAGTGCCATGCAGCAATGCGGAAAGGCTTTTTCCAATTTAGCAATAACTTTAGTAGCGGCGGGGGAACGCAGTGGGGAACTGGACAACGTGTTTTTAGAAATTGCAAGCTATTATGCCAAACAGTCAGAGCTGAAAGAATTTCTTTACAAGGCAACCTTGTATCCTTTGTTTCTACTGATTGCTTCTTTAAGCGTGTTGTGCTTTTTTCTGGCGTACGTGCTGCCGATGCTGGCAAGCGTGTACAGTAGTTTAGGTGCCAAACCCAACGAGCTTTTACAATTTGCAGTTAGCGTTAATAATTTTCTAAGCGCTTATGGTTTCGAAGTATGTTTAGTATTATTGGTAATCTTCCTTTGTATTTACCATAGTCGACAACAATTGGTACTCCTTTGTCTTAGCTTACCTTTAGTACGAAATTTACACGCCATGGTTTTAGAAATACGTTTTTGCAAATTATTAGGCTTGCTTTTGGATAAGGGCATTAATATTACGGATGCGGTGGAGGTGGCAACTGCTACCATCAGCCACAAGGAGCGTGTACGCCAGTTAAAAATTTTTAATGCTGCCCTGCGACGTGGCGAAGCTATTAGTACGGCAGTGGGAACTGTAACTGAAATATTTTCTCCTTTAACTGCGGAGCTGATTTGCATTGGTGCAGAAACAGGCTATTTACCAAATTTGCTGAATGAAGCTGCGCAAATTTTGGAACAGGATTTACGCGACCGTTTAGAAAAAGTGCGTGAGCTTTTGGCACCCTTACTGCTTTTGGTAGCAGCTTTGGTGACTGCGGCGGTGGTCTGCTCCGTGGTTGGTCCTTTGTTTGATTTATTTGCAGCTTTACCAGAATATAATTAAGGAGGATTTTTATGAAAAACAAACAAGCAGGTTTTACTTTGATTGAGGTTGTAGCGGTTGCCGCACTTCTGGGCGTGCTAGTTACAATGATTATGCCGTCTTTAGATGGTGCTAACACTAAGGTGAAGAACGCCAAACTACGTAATGATTTGGCAGCAGTTGATCAAGCTATTCAGCTTTACAAAATGGAAAATGGTAGCGTGCCTACAAATTTGGAAGCTTTGCAAACGGAATACATTGCCGGCAATAGCGAGTTTAAGGATGCTAAAGGCGAAGCTCTCGTTTATACTGCCAGCGATACTACCTATACTTTAACGGGTAAGAATGCTGCAGGGGAAGTGATTACCTCCGGTGGCAGCAAGGCATCCGAATAAACAAGGTGGTTTCCTTTTAATTGAAGCTTTGGCAGTTATTGTGTTACTTGGGTTGGTAGTGGCAAGCCTTTTACCTCAAAGCGTAGGGTATACTAAAATTTATGCTAAGCTTGAGGTGCGGGCAGCGGCAAACTTTTTGGCGGCAGATATGCGTAAGCTTCAGCAGCAGTCCATGTTTGGAGAAGGGGAGCAACGATATATGCGCTCTCTAAGCAGTGGCTACGATTTTTATGTGCGAGGAAAGAAGGTGGAACAGGTTCGTTTTGCTGATTATGGTTGGAACGTGGTACTAAGCTGGCCGAAACGTTTTAACGTTCAGTTTGGTGTCAACGGAAGTCCAACAGCTAGTGGCACTTGGATTTTACGGCACGCAGAGAAAAGTGAATATGGCTATGTAGTAGCAGTGCAACCTGTAACAGGAAGGGTTGTTGTAAGTGAAAGCGAATAAGGGATTTTTGCTTTTAGATTTGGCAGTAGTGTTTTTGGTAGTAGGAACGCTGCTGTTTTTTGTTAGCGGTAATTTTAGAAGCTGTGCTCACAAGCTTAACTTTGCAAATGACGTAAGAAAAGCACAAGCCTTGGCAGAACAAGCTTTAGTAACGGAAAATGTTGACGTGCCGGAGCATTGGCAAATTAACAAATTAGAGCATGTTGTGCAGGGAAGAAATTTACTGGAGGTGCAGGTGGTTGAAAAAAGTAGTGGCAGGATTATTTTCAATTTATGGTGGATGCCGTGAGGGTGGCTTTCTTTTGGCAGAACTGCAAATTAGCGTGGCAATTCTTGCCCTTGTAGTTGCTTTGCTCTATGGAGATTTTCAGCAAATTATGCAAGGTTGGCACAGGATGTTTCTTGATATGCAATTGCAGGATGCAGGGCGTTATATGTGTAGTGTTCTGGAAAAGGATTTATGCTACGAAGGCAGATTGCTTACCATAGGTGAAAATGCGAGAGGTAGGGCGAAGCTTTTTTGCCAAACGGGACACGCAGGTAAAATTTACACCTACACTTGGGAAAATACTGCTTTCTACAAAAGTACTAAGACCACCAGCACTACAGGTAAGAATCCTTTGTTTGTGCCAGATTGCTTTGTGAAGGACATGCAGTTTGAAAAAATGGGCGAGCATTTTTTTAAAGTAAAGTTTGTTCTTGAAAAGCAAGGGCGCAAGAAAAGTTTTGAGCGGATTTACCATTGCTTCAACGGAAGGGTTGCTTATGAATAGTGAACGTGGAAACATAAGCCTTGTACTCTTAGTCATAGGTTTATTCTTAGCGGCAGTGGCTCATTTACTAATGACCTACGTGCATCGCAATGCTTTTTTGGAAGAGGACTACTGGCGAAGTTGTCAGTTACGTTTGTTATGTGGTTCCGTCATCACTCGTTTGTCAGAAGAAAACTTGGAGGCAGGGGAATGTGCGCCACTACCCATTACCCTGCAGCCGGGAAATGTTCCTGCTACCGTAAATAGCAAGTTGATTTTTAGTGACGATGGTTGTTTTCGCCATCTTGAAGTGCGAATAGAGGCAGGCGAACAAAGCTATAACCTAAGGCACGTAAGCTTTATCCTTGATGAAGAAAAGCTTTTTCAAGCTAGGCAGGGTATGTTGATAAGTCGCAAGGAATTGCTAGGAACAGAATTTTTATCAGAGGAAACGATATACACAAGCACAGAAGAAGTAAAGATTCCTCAGATAGAATTCTTGAAAAATACCAGCGATGCCAAACGGAGCATTTCTGCCTTGAGTATGGAAGATGTGAAGCAGTATGGCTTGGAGAATCGCTTTTACTATCTTACAAATGCCAGCAGTCCTTTAAGCTTTACTAAAAATCTAAAAGTGTATGGTACTGCGGTTATCGCCACGGAAGGAAGTGTTATCATTGGGGAAGGTTGCCAGTTTTTTGAAAGGGTAATCTTTTTGAGCAAGGGTAACATTACTGTTAAGCGTGGTGTGAAAATACCGCAAGCTTTACTACTTGCCTACGGAAAGGTAAGTGTGGAAGCAGGCTGTGAAATTGGCGGCGTGATTTTTAGCGACAGTAATATTGAATTGCTGGGAGCTTCTAAATTAACTCATGACGCAGAAGTTGTAGCGCGCTTCTCGTCAGCGTTTTATATTTTGTAACCTTAAAAAACTAAGGCGTTCCCGATTTGGGAACGCCTTTTTCCATGCGTAAAAACTATTTTTAAACAATCTTATAAAGTTTAAAGCCTTGGGTATCGCAGGAGACAAGCTTGTACTGTACGCCACTGCGTTCTTCTTCAAAGACAGCCAAATGATTTTCGCCGTGAATGTGTCCGTAAACGCAATCTTTTACCTTGTACTTTTCCATTAAATCAGTAAAAAGGGTTTGCTCCGTGGGGGCGAAGAGGGGCGGATAGTGGAAGGCTACGATAATATGCTCTGCATCGTTAGCTTGCGCTGCTTGCAGTGAAAGCTCCAAGCGGATTGCTTCACGTTGGTAAATTTTTTGGTCATCTTCGTTGAAGTTATCAGAAGACGGCAAAATCCAACCACGGGTTCCGCAGATGGCGGTGGTGCCTACCATAATGCAGTTGTTTTGCAAAAATTGGAAGTGCTCGCCGAAGGTAGCTTCCATTTTTTTAAGGCTTGTCCACCAGTAATCGTGGTTGCCTCGCATTAAAATCTTTTTGCCGGGAAGCTGTGCTATCCACATTAAATCTTCTTCTACTTCACGTAGCTGCATTGCCCAGGAAATATCACCGCAGATGATTACGGTATCTTCATCCGTAATGGTAGCTAACCAATTTTCTTTTACTTTTTCTTTATGATTTAACCAGTGTTCCCCAAAAACGTCCATTGGTTTTTTGGCGGGTTCGCCGGATAGATGTAGGTCGCTGATAGCGTAAATGCTCATGAATTTTAATTCCTTTGTGTTGTAATATATTTTTAGTATAACATAGAAATGGATTTGTAGATACTACCATTAAGGGAAGGCTTCCTCTTTGCGTGATAAGCACTACGTACTTCTAACGCGTTTTGGAGTGGTGGCAGGAAAATTTAAAGGTTATATAGAATATTAACTGGTACGAAAATAAAAGTTTTTGCTGAACCAGCGAATTTGATTCAGGAGGATACATATATGGAATTAACTGCTGTTGCTCAATTGCGGCGCATGGTGTTGGAGCATTTAGCTCGCTACACTTGGGAAGACAGGCTTATTGATAGTGTGTACGATATTTTGCAAGAGGTACGCGAGGATACTCCTCGTTATCGTTGCTGTGTGTACAAAGAAAGAGCGGTTCTGAAGAATCGTATTGATATGGCGCTCGGTCAAACCTGCGACCAAAATATCATCGAAGCTTCTAAAAAAACACTGCGCAACGACGTTGACAAAACCTTGCCCGTTATTGACGTACTGCCTGCGGCTTGCGACCAATGTCCCATCGATGCTTATTACGTAACTGATGCTTGCCGTCATTGTATTACCCATAAATGTATGAGTAACTGTCCTAAAAAAGCAATTAGCATTATTCAGGACAGAGCCTTCATCGATAGAACCAAATGCGTTGAATGTGGTCGTTGTAAACAAGTTTGCCCCTACGGCGCAATTATTGAAATTCATCGTCCTTGCGTGCGTGCCTGTGCTTTAGGTGCAATTACCATTGACGAAAATAAAAAAGCAAAGATTGATCACGAGATGTGCGTTGAATGTGGTGCGTGTCGTGCTGCTTGTCCCTTTGGTGCAATTGACGAGCGTAGCAGTATTGTGCCTGTAATTATGAGCATCAAAACTGGTTCTAAGGTTATCGCCATGGTTGCTCCTTCCATCGTAGGTCAATTTGGCTTAAAGGTTAAGGCTGACCAAATTTATACTGCTCTTAAAATGGCAGGCTTTGCTGACGTAGTAGAGGTTGCAATTGGTGCGGATATCGTCAGCGTGGAAGAAGCAGAAGAATATATCGAAAAAGTTCCTGCGAAGCAGCCTTTCATGACTAGCTCCTGTTGTCCTGCTTTCGTAAATATCGTTAAAAAATATGTTCCTGATGCGGCGGACAAGGTTTCTCACACGGTTTCTCCCATGGTGGCAACTGGTCGCTGGCTTAAAGAACAATATCCTGATGCTACTACTGTTTTCATTGGGCCTTGCATTGCTAAAAAAGGTGAAGCTAAAGGATATCCTGAATACATTGATTACGTGCTGACCTTCGAAGAAGCAATGTGCTTGATGGAAGGCAAGGATATCAAGGTAGAAAACGTAGAAGCTGCTGAGTTTGAACGTGACGGTTCCAAAGTTGGCTTGGGCTTCCCCTTGGCAGCAGGTGTAACTGCGGCGGTGAACGCTACTGTAAATGCCAAAGGTGGTAGCGTGCGTGCTGCTCATTACGCTTCGGGAGTGGATAAAATCGTGACTGATTTGACCGCAGTAACTAAAGGCGAAATTGATTGCAGCTACTTTGAAGGTATGGCTTGCTCCAATGGCTGCATTGATGGACCGGGTACTGTTGGCGACTTCCGCCTGACAAAAGTTGCTTTGAGTAAATACGCAGAAGTTGCTCCTGTAACTGCTGCTGTGGATAGTAAGTATACTAAATAGGAGATGGCGTTGTGAATTCTCTATGTGAAAAGTTCTTTAAATTGCGTGAGCATGGCACTAATGTTAAAACTGAATTTTTAGCTGGTGTAACTACCTTTATGACGATGGCGTATATTTTAGCAGTAAATCCCCTGATTTTAAGTGCTGCGGGCATGGATGCGGGCGCTGTTTTCGTTGCAACAGCTCTTTCTGCCTGCTTAGGTACTTTGATTATGGCGTTTTGCTCTAACTACCCCTTCGTCCTTGCTCCCGGTATGGGTTTGAACGCTTTCTTTGCTTATACAGTTGTTGGACAAATGGGTTACTCTTGGCAGGTTGCATTAGGTGCAGTTTTCCTAGAAGGTATTTTATTCTTGATTCTTTCCTTGACGAATGTGCGTGAGGCCATTTTTAACTGTATTCCTCCTGCACTAAAGTTTGGCGTTAGTGGCGGTATCGGATTATTTATTACCTTTATTGGTTTACAAAGCGCTAAGCTTGTAGTTGATGGTCCCACGTTGGTTAGCTTGTACCCGTTTAAGGCGGCTATTGCCAATGGTGAATTCTTTTCCACTGGTATTGGTGCAGTTTTGGCGATTTTAGGTGTGCTGTTTACTGCTGTACTGTTGGCGAAAAAAGTTCCCGGTGCAATCCTGTGGGGTATAGTAGCAACTTGGTTTGCCGGTATGGGCTGTGAAGTTATTGGTGTGTATGTTCCTAATCCTCACCTGGGTATGTTCAGTGTAATGCCGGATTTTTCCAGAGGTCTTTCCATTCCCAGCTTGGCTCCTACCTTAATGCAAATGGATTTTAGCGGCATCTTTACCTTTAACTTTGCTACTATTATGCTTTCCTTTATGTTTGTTGACCTGTTCGATACTTTGGGAACTCTTATTGGTGTTGCTTCTAAAGCAAATATGTTAGACCGTTATGGACGTTTACCTAAGATTCGTGGCGCTCTTCTTGCGGACTCCATTGCTACTGCTGGTGGCGCAATGCTTGGTACTTCTACTGTTACCACTTTCGTAGAAAGCTCTGCAGGTGTAGCAGTAGGCGGTCGTACTGGTTTGACTGGTGTTGTTTCTGCAGGCTTCTTTGCGATTAGCTTGCTTTTGTCCCCGATTTTCTTGGCAATTCCTGCCTTTGCAACTGCACCTGCTTTGATTACCGTAGGTTTTATGATGCTCACCAGTATTATGAATATTGACTTTACTGATTTCAGTGAAGCTATTCCTGCATTTTTGGCAATCATCGCCATGCCCTTCACCTATTCTATTTCTGAAGGTATTTCTTTGGGTGTAATCTCCTATGTTTTGATTCACCTTACCTCTGGTAACTATCGATTTAAAAATATCGGTGGCATTATTTATATTTTGGCTGTGCTTTTTGTTTTAAAATACATTTTCGTTTAATTGATAACGAGGTACAATTTTATGAATGACCGTATTCGCGCGGTCGCATTAGGTAACGACCCTGCTGATTTACTTATTAAAAACGGCAGGGTTGTCGACGTGTTGACCGGAGAAATTTATGAAGCTAACGTTGCCATTGCTGACGGAGTGATTGCCGGAGTGGGTGATTACCACGAAGGCAAGAAAGTTGTTGATGCTACGGGTAAGTATATTCTTCCCGGGTTTATCAATACCCACTGTCATGTGGAAAGCTCTATGACAACTCCGCAAAATTATTGCGCAGAGGAACTTCGCTGGGGCGTAACTACCTTGATTACAGACCCTCACGAAATCGCCAACGTTGCCGGAGCTAAAGGCGTTAAGTATATGCTGGAAGCTACCCGTAATTTGCCTGTTAATTATTACGTGCAAGTTCCCAGCTGCGTGCCTGCCACTCCCTTTGAACACGCAGGTTGCGTAATGGACGCAGAGGCAATGGCAGAACTGATTGATTTAGACGGCGTGCTTGGCTTGGGCGAAATGATGAATGTGCCCGGAGTTTTGGGCAATGCGCCTGATGTACTGGCGAAACTGGAATTGTTTAAAGATAAAATTATAGACGGACACGCTCCCATGGTAAGTGGCAAGGCTTTGCAGGCTTATGTTGCCAGCGGCATTGATACTGACCATGAAAACATTTCTTGGGCAGAAGCTAAGGAAAAGCTGCGTGCAGGACTTGCCGTCCTTGTGCGTGAGGGGAGTGCTTCCAGAAATTTAACTGCTCTCATTCAAGGTGTAGTTGCTGACGAAGTTGATACAACTCGTATGGCTTTTTGTACGGACGACAAGCATTTGGCAGATATTCGTCATGAAGGAACCATTCGTTACTGCGTTAAGGAGTCCATTGCTTTGGGATTGGAACCTATCCGTGCTATCCAAATGGCGACCATTAACGCTGCGAATATTTTTGGCTTGCGTAGGCTTGGTGCCATTGCTCCCGGTTGGCAGGCGGATGTTCTCGTTGTGGACAATCTCTTTAATTTGAAACCGGAATTTGTTTTCCACAAAGGGGAAGACGCTTTGGTTAGCTTAGAGGCGGCGCCTGTTGTTGTGCCTGACGAAAGCCTTAGCGGTAGCGTGCACGTTGCAGATTTCACTGAAAAGGCTTTTGACCCTGCACAATTTGCTGAAGATAAAGATTACCCTGTTATAGAAATTTTGTCTGGGCAAATTGTTACGGAGCGAGGTAGCGTTCACGGTAAGGATGTTGCCCGTTTATTAAATGAAGGAAAATTATGTATGCTTGCAGTTTTGGAGCGTCATCACGCTACAGGAAACATTGGCATAGGCTTGCTTCGTGGCTACGGTTTGGAAAAAGGTGCGGCGGCGACAACTGTTGCTCATGATTCCCACAACCTTTTAGTGGCGGGTACAAACTCTCGCGATATGTACGTGGCGGCGCAAGAACTTATCCGCGTGCAAGGCGGGTACACTCTGGTGCGTGACGGCGAAGTGGTGGATACTTTGCCCTTGCCGATTTGTGGTTTGATGAGCGATGCTCCTGCCGAAGAACTTATTCCGCGTCTTGACGAAATTACCGCTAAAGCTTGGGCGATGGGCGTGCCTCGCGACATTGATGCGTTTATTACGCTCAGCTTCATGGCGCTTCCAGTAATTCCTAAGTTACGCGTGACGGATATTGGTGTGTTCGATGCAGAAAACTTCAAATTTATTTGAGGGGTGACTAAATATGTATAGAGAAACTTCGAAGTTAGTTATATACCGCAACTTGGACGCAGATAACCTACTGTTCCCGTTGGCGGACATTTGCGAAAAATTTTACACTGGCAATTACCAAAAGGAACAGCTCATCACCAGCATTTATGAGCAAATCCATAAGCTCCTTGACGTTGCTACCGTTTGTGGTTTTGATACCAACCTGTGGCACAACTATTTGACTTATCTTTTGGTAAGCTGTGAAAATCCCTTTAGCATTACCTGCGAAAAAGAAGGAGCTTGCGTTGGCAGTGTAAACCAGTTTGCGAAGAGCGACTTTGCAATTTTTAAAAAGCTTTTTGATTATGACTTCGCTCCTCTGGAAAAAGAGCTGGGCATTAACTGCTTTAGCGTCATTAGCAATTACCATTCCATTAAAAAGAGTGAACGTCGCTACAATAAAAATATCAGTGAGCGTGTGCAGGAGCTTAGCCTTGCTATTGAACAAGCTGCTGATGAAAACGAAATTTTTGACTTGGTAACTGGCTTCTACAAAGCTTACGGCGTAGGCAAGCTGGGCTTGAATAAAGCCTTCCGCATCGTCCACGAGGGAAATGGGGTAGAGCTTGTACCCATCAGCAATACTGCTTCCGTAGATTTTGACGATTTGATTGGCTACGAACTGCAAAAGCAACGCCTTATGGAAAATACCGAAGCCTTTGTGCAAGGGCGTAAGGCAAATAACGTACTGCTCTTTGGTGACAGCGGTACCGGTAAATCCAGTAGCATTAAGGCGATTTTGAACAAGTACTATCCTCAAGGCTTGCGTATGATTGAAATTTACAAGCACCAGTTCCGCGACCTTTCCGCAGTTATCGCGCAGATTAAGAATCGCAACTACCGTTTTGTAATTTATATGGACGATCTTTCCTTTGAAGATTTTGAAATTGAATACAAATACTTAAAGGCTGTAATCGAAGGTGGTTTGGAAATTCAACCCGATAATATTTTGATTTACGCTACTTCCAACCGTCGTCATTTGATTAACGAAACCTGGAAGGATCGTAATGATGTGACCATCAACGAAGGCATCCATAAATCCGATACCTTGCAGGAAAAACTTTCTTTGGTAAATCGTTTTGGCTGCACTATTTACTACGGTCAACCCAGCTATAAGGAATATTTCCACATTGTTAAAGAGCTTGCTCGTAAGAACGCTTTGGAAATTGACGATGAAACCTTGAAAGCAGAGGCTACCAAATGGGAAATGGCGCATGGTGGACTTTCTGGTCGTACTGCTCAACAATTTATCAATTATTTAGCTGGTTCCAAGGTTCTCTAAATATTGTCTTATCACATTTGTCCTTAATTTGTTTTAAAAGTAAGAAAAAGGCACCTTATGTAGCATATTTAAACGTGTACTGCATAAGGTGTCTATTTTTGTCGCTTTTAGATATTCTTTTTAATAGTTAAGATGTTTTGTCCATCTTTATAAGAATAGGTAACTTCATCCATAGTTTTCTTAACCATATAGATACCTAAGCCACCTTCGTCCCTTTCTTCAATGGGAAGTTTGGTGTTGGGATCTTCTTTTTTCAAGGGATCATAGGGGATGCCTTTGTCAATAAAGGTGATTACAACTGCCATAGGATTTTCTACAACTTCAACGCGGACAGTAGCAGGACCAGTTTCCGGATTGTAAGCATAGCGGGCAATATTACTAAAAAGTTCGTCAATAGCAATATCAATCTGCATTTGTGCTTTCATGGGGCAATCCATTGTTTCTAATTGTTCGTCAACCCAAGCGGTAACGGTAGGAATATTATCAATAGTTGCTTCAATGCTCATTTCTTTCATGATTGCACCTCCTCGGTGGGTTCAGATGTGCCATTGTATTTCAAGGCTACCATAGTGATATCGTCAAACTGGGGAGCTTCGCCTGTAAAGGCAAAGACATCATCTAAAACCAGCTTGCAAAGTTCTTCCATAGTAGCATCTTTGTGAGCGTTGAGTAAGTCAAGCAAACGAACTTCTCCATAAAGTTCATCATTTATGTTAGTTGCTTCGGTTACGCCGTCAGTGTAGAGGTAGATTACATCGTTAGCTGCCAGTTGCAGTTCGTTTTTACGATATTTAACACCTTCCATACCTGCAAGCACAAAACCAGCACGTACTTTAAGGTATTCAAAGCTACCGTCTGCGTGGCGAACTAGCGGCGGATTGTGACCAGCGTTAGCGAAGGTTACTTCACCGGTTTTAGTATTGAGGAAGCCCATCCAAGCAGTTACAAACATACCTGCTTCGTTACCTTCGCACAGTTTTTCGTTGGCAAGGGTAAAGGTTTTGTTTACTTCCAGACCGCTTTCTGCATAGCTTTTGAGAACTGCTTTAGCGTTCATCATAAACATTGCTGCAGGAATACCTTTGCCGGAAACGTCTGCAATAAGGAAGGCAAGGGTGTCTTCGTTGACGAAGTAAAAGTCATAAAAGTCACCGCCAACTTCTTTGGCTGTATCCATAGTTGCCCAAATATCAAACTCTTTGCGATTAGGATAGGGCGGGAAAACGGAAGGGAGAGCAGAGTGTTGGATAGCTTTTGCAAAAGCAAGCTCTGCGTCGATACGGGCAGCAGCATCAGCAATATATTTTTTTAGAGTGTCTACGGTACTGTTAATATCATCGGAAAGATTGGCAAATTCCATATGGGAACGTACGTCAACAACTTCGTTTAAATCACCATCTGTGATTTTTGCTAAAGAGTCATTGATGCGTTCGATATTGTTAACTACTAATTTTTTTATGAGGTAGTAGATGAGCAGGAACAGTGCTGCAAAAATCAGAACTTCCATAACAGTGGTGATGCCTACGGAAACATTGCGGGAAAGTACTGCTTCACTTTGGGGAATGACTGCAATGATGTGGAAGCCTTCGCTGATGGCGTACATACAGTAGCTAGGAACGCTTTGCACGGTTACGGTAAATAGTGTTTCCGGGGCAAAGTTATCCAAATCAATACCAATGGTAGAAAGTTCACTGCCAACATAGCCACCACGGTTACTGACGATGTTTAATCTTTCATCAGCTACAATGATGGAACCATTTTCACCAATGTGACGATTGCGGGTGGATTGGGTAATCTTGTTGGAAATGTCTTCGTAAAAAGAGTAGGAATCATAACCAACTTGTACAAAGCCTCCATTTTTTAAAGCAACACCTGCGTACTTGCGCCAAATATTTTCGTCGTAAGTTAAAGGCTGATAGCTTTGCACCAGCTCGTTCTGTTCTTCTAAAAGCACCATAAATGCGCCGGACTGTGTACCACTGGACATATCAAAGCCTACGAAATTAGGAAATGTGCTGGCAGAGATAATACCATTAGTATCAATAAGATTGATTTCAGGAACGGAATGTTTATCTGCAAGTACCATCAGGTCAAAGGAACTAACGCTGTCTTTTTTATTTAATTCTTTGGCAATGCGGTGGGTAACCTTCAAAAGATTTTCGTCGGACAAATCTTTAATGTCCTGTTCCACGTCTAAGATATTTAATTTTAAAAGGTTATGAGTATTATCCTCAGATAGCCTTGTTTGGGAGAACCATAAGAAGGCGGTGCTTGTTAAAAAGGCAATGGCAACCAAGGCTAATAGCCAACGCTGAAAGGCTTGGGATATTTTTTGTCCTTTGTTTTTCATAGCCATACCCCTTTCTTAATTTTAGTAGTTTATATTCAAAAGAAGCGAAGCACATCCCATGCTTCGCTTGAAAATGACATACTTATATTATTCAATGGTGAGAATATCGATGAAACCGGTGATTTCAAAAACTTCGTTGATAGTTTCGTTTACATTGCGGATAACCATTTCACCTTGTTTGTTCATGGTTTTTTGAGCACTCAAAATTACACGCAAGCCAGCGGAAGAAAGGTATTCCAAACCTGCGAAGTCCATTACTAAATTGGTAACGCCGATAATATTTTCTTTAATAACTGCTTCCAGTTCAGGTGCAGTAGTGGTATCTAAACGACCAGTCAAAGAAAGGATAAGTTCGCTGCCGTTGAGTTGTTTATCAATAATCATAATAAAAAGCCTCCTGTATTTTTAATGTGCTTGTGTAATATGAAGAAACTTAAGCACTATTCTTTGTATGGTTTAATTATATCATTCTGTTCTTGCATAAGCTATAACAGAATTTTATTTGATATCTAAAATGAATTCGTTTTCGCCATTTTCAGTTAAAGCTGTTTTAATGGAAGTAGTTGCATTTTTTAAGAGAGCGAAAGAAATCATATCCATATCTTCTTCCAAGTCAAAGTCCTTGTCAGGATAAGCAATGCGAATTTGGGTAGAGTTTGTCTTATCGGAATACTCTATCTTAAATTGTAGATTGGGTGATTCTCCTTGATAGGGTAATAATGTTTGCACGCACAATTCTTCAAAAACAACTTGCATATTATGAATTGATTTGGGAGAAAGCAGATACTTTTTGCCAAATTGGTCAATGTTATTACGAATAGCGATGAAGTCGAAATCTTTAGAGGTGATGATTTCTTCCATAAGCTTAGTGCGCATAATGAAATGACGAGTTAATTCTCTTTGAGGATGTTCAAAGATTTGCTCAGGTGTACCATCTTCATAAATTTCGCCTTGATCCATATAAAAAATTCTGTTGGAAACATCTTTGGCAAAATTCATTTCGTGGGTAACGATAAGCATGGTCATTCCCTTTTGGGCAAGTTCGCGGATAACTTCCAATACTTCGCCAACTTTTGTAGGGTCAAGAGCAGAAGTAGGTTCGTCAAAAAGAATAATCTCCGGTTCCATGGCAAGGGTGCGGGCGATGGCAACACGTTGCTTTTGTCCACCGGAAAGTTCGTCGGGAAAGTTAAGTGCTTTATCAGCCAAGCCTACAGTGCGTAAAAGTTCCATGCCTTTGTCGTAAGCCTCTTGGGCACTTTTGCCTAATAAATCCATGGGCGCCATCATAATATTTTCGATGACGGTCTTGTGGTTAAAAAGGTTAAAGGATTGGAAAACCATACCCATTTTACGGCGAAGTAAATGCAGTTGGCAGTTAGGAGCTGTAATTGCTTCATCGTTAATGTATATGTCGCCACTGGTGGGTGGATCCATCATATTAATACAACGCAAAAGGGTAGACTTACCTGTACCGGAAGGACCGATAACGGAAATTACATCGCCTTTATAAATTGTGGCAGTAACATTCTTTAAGGGAGTGGCGTTAGGATATTCTTTACGAAGGTGGTTAATTTTAATGAGAGCTTCTTTAGTCATTACATTTTAACCCCCTTTACAGTTCGTTTGCTGTGTTTAGGATTTATTTTGATTTCGATTAAATCTAAAAATGATGTGAGCAGGTTGGCGATAATCAGATAGATTGCCGCAGTAACTATCAAGGGGAAAAAGGCTTCCATGGTACGTGCGTGGATAATATCTGTAACCATAGTTAAATCCTGTACAGAAATATAACCTACAACGGAAGTTGTTTTCACCATAGAAATAAACTCGCCCTTTAATATTGGAAGGAAGTGTTGCGCAGCTTGGGGGAATATTACCTTCCAAAAGGTTTGCTTAGGAGTATAACCAAGGGCAAGGGCTGCTTCTCTCTGTCCGTTATCTACAGTATCAAGCCCTGAATTATAAATTTCTGCAGCGTACACGCCAAAGTTAATGGTGAAGCCTAAAATGGCAATGGGCAAAGGGGAGATGTTAACGGAGCCAAAGATAATAAAATATAATATCATCAAGAAAACTACGATGGGAGTGCCTTGAATCAAACGGATAAAAGTGCTGACGATTTGGCGAAGCGTTTTACTGCCTTCCCTCTTGAGCATACACAGTATAAAGCCAAGGAGTAACCCACCAACGCCTGCACAAGCAGAAATTAAAATGGTAACCCAGAGACCATCAAGAATAAGCTTCCAACGATTTTCTACGATGAAAGTTCTGTTGAAGCTTGCTATGATGCTATCGAAAAAGTTTTCCTCGGAGGCAACATAGGCTTCGTTACGTATAAGAAGCACTAAGGCTGCTTTGTAATGAGGATCAGAAAAATCTACTACATTTTTACGTTCGGGCATAATGGACATGCAACCACAAATAACATCAGCCTTACCGCTTTGCAGTGCGGCAAGTAAGCCGTCAAATTCACACATGGTTAGTTCTACTTTCATATCAAGCTCTTTAGCGATACGCAGGAGAACATCCATTTCGTAGCCCAAGGGTCCATCGCTGCCAACATAGATAATTGGTTCGGAAGTATAGTCGTGAAAACAGCGGATTGTTCCATTTTTGCCAGTCCAATCTTGCTTGGGTAAAATCTTTTTGGTTTCATCAGACCCTAACCAAATATCTTTAAGCTTTTGGAGCGTGCCGTCTGAAGCAAATTTTTGGATGATTTTGTTGAACTGCGGAGTCAAAGGACTATTCTTTGGGAAAGCGAACCCATAATTGTCAGGATATATCGGTTCAGGAAAAACTTTCAGCGCTGGATTTTTAGAAACTGCCAAGCGTGCAACGGGGTCATCACAAACGAAAGCATCTACTTTGTTGGATTTCAAAGCAACAATAGCATCTGCAATTGTACTGTAATAAACAAAATTGTTTGCATGGGGAATTGCATTTTGAGTATGATAAACAGCGGTGCTTCCGCTATAAGTGCTGAAACGGGCTTCGCTAAAATCGTTTAAGGTTTTAAAAACTTTCTGCTCGCCAGCGGCAAAACAGGGGAGAACAGTTAGCAATGTGGCTAAAAATACCAGCAGGCTAAAAAATTTTTTCTTCATTATTTAATCCTCTTATATAAAAATAAAGCGTGTAATTTTTTTACATATCTAAGTAAAATTATAGTACTGTCTATTTTTTAAAGCAAGTGGAGAATACTTTGTGTTAATTGTCATAAAGCAGACCTTGTTTTTAGACATTCTTTCGTGTGTAGGGGATTTGTGTTATAATTTGAATAGATATTTTAATGCTTGGGGGAAGTGTTTATGGCTAATTATCTGCTTTCCAATTTTAATATAGATATCATTAGCGAAGAGATAGGCGAATTTTTAGATAAATGTAAGGTTGATCGCAAGGATGCCATGCGTATAAAGCTTGTGGCGGAAGAAACATTGCTCAATTATCAAGAGCAGTTTGGCGAAGAACAGGTAGTTGTTTTTGAATGTGGCAAACGTTTTGGTAGACCACGTGTTGAACTGCGCTTTCCTTCTGCAAGGTTTAACCCATATGAAAAAGTGGAAGTGACAGAAGAAGACAGTAGTGTTTTGCAAAGTATCTTGGTAAATATGGGAATTGCTCCCACTTATCAGTACAAGGCTGGCAATAACATTGTTATATTTACACCTAAACGCAAGCCTGTTTCCCAAATGATGCAGTTGGCGATTTCCATACTTTCTGCAATCGGCTTGGGTTCCTTGTGTTTAATGTTGCCTGTCGGCTTGCGCCTTGTCTTGGCAAATAAAATAATTGGTCCCATTTTTGGAACCTTCATGGGTCTATTATCTGCAATCGCAGGACCGATGATTTTCTTTTCTGTAGCATGGGGCATTTATAGTATTGGTGATACTGCTACCCTAGGTAAGATTGGCAAGCGAATGATAAGCCGTTTTCTGTTTATGACTTTTGGGGTAACTACCGTTGCAGGGGTGTTGATGTTATTCTTCTTTCCTGTCACCTTGGAGGGTGGTGCTTCCTTTGATATAGAAGAGCTGTTAAAAATTGTTTTGGGAATGGTTCCCAATAACTTTTTCGTTCCTTTTGTCGAAGGCAATCCCTTGCAAATTATTTTTGTGGCGGTATGTATTGGTTTGTCTATGTTAATCTTAGCCAACAAAACTACTGTTGCGGCAAGTATGATGGAACAATCCAATTACATAGTGCAGCTTATGATGGAAACCATTAGTAAATTTGTTCCGGCTTTTGTTTTTGGCAGTATCTTCAATATGTTCCTCAACGATAATTTTTCTGCCTTGATGAAAGCTTACAAGGTGCTTCCTATTACTTTGGCAGGATTAGCGATAGTTATTGCTTTTTATTTGTTCTTGGTGAGCGTGCACAAGAAGATTTCTCCTTCTTTGCTTATAAAAAAATTGTTCCCTACATTCGTGATTGCAGTAAGTACTGCTTCCTCAGCAGCAGCTTTTGCAACGAATGTGGAAACCTGTGAAAAGAAACTTGGCATCGATAAACGCATTGTAAATTTTGGCGTGCCCCTTGGACAAATTGTCTTTATGCTTGGCGGTGCAATTATGTTTATTGCTGCTGCTCTTTGCATGGCAGAAATTTATGGCGTAGCCATTTCTCCTGTTTGGATGATGACCGCACTTATTATTAGCGCAGTTTTGGCAATTGCAGCTCCGCCCATTCCTGGTGGTGCGCTTACTTGTTATACCATGCTTTTCGTGCAGTTAAACATCCCTTCTGAAGCAATCCCCATTATCATTGCTTTGAACGTTATTACCGAGTTCTTCGGTACAGCAGTAAACCTTTTCTGTTTGCAACTGGATCTGGTAGAACTGGCAGGGGACTTGAATATGTTGGACTACGAAAAGTTGCGTAAACCGATGAAATAGAATTGTTTATGCTAATTAATTTTAGAGGAAACTGTTATGGCGAATTATCTTTTATCGAATTTGAATATTGATATCATCAGCGAGGAGATTGGCGCATTTTTAGATAAGTGCAAAGTTGATCGTAAGGATGCCATGCGCATTAAGTTTGCTGCTGAAGAAATCTTGCTTAACTACCAAGAGCGTTTTGGTGAAGAACAAGAAGTTGCTTTGGATTGCCGCAAGCGTTTTGGCAGACCGCGTATTGTTCTAAACATTAACTCTGCTCGCTTCAATCCAATTGAAGAAAAAGTGGAACAAGGTGAGAGCAGTGAAGTGCTTAACAGCGTAATGGTTAATATGGGGCTTGCACCTAACTGGGAATATGTAAATGGCATCAACCGCATTACCTTTATTCCTCGCAAAAAAGGACATTCCCAAATGGAACAGCTCATTGGTTCCATTGTTTCTGCTATTGTTTGCGGTGGCTTGTGCTTGTTTTTGCCTGACGATATTCGTCTTGGCATTGGGACTTATCTTATTAATCCGCTTTTTGATACTTTTATGGGAATACTCTCTGCGATTGCAGGGCCTTTGATTTTCTTTTCCATTGCTTGGGGTATTTATAGTATTGGTGATACAACTACCTTTAGTATCGTTGGTAAAAGAATGATGGCGCGGTTCGTAATTATGTCCTTCGTCGTTACTATCGTAGGTTGTTTACCTATTCTGCCTTTCTTTGATATTGCTATGGATGGGGCTACAAGCTTCAAATTATTTGACCTATACAAGATTGTGTTGAATATGGTTCCTAAAAATTTTGTAGAACCTTTCGTTACAGGCAATCCTTTACAGATTATCTTTGTTTCCATTGTCATTGGTCTTTCGATGTTGATTCTTGGGAATAAGACTACAACTGCGGCTTCTTTGGTAGAGCAGTCCAACTATATCGTCAATCTTATTATGGAAACTATCAGTAAGTTTGTACCGTACTTTATCTTTATGAGTGTATTGGGAATGATTATCAGCGATAACTTTTCCATCTTGGTTCAAGCTTATAAGATTTTGTTGGTGACTGTGATTGGTTATGTGGTAGCAATTGCTTTTTACGTAGGTATGATTTCCTTACGCAAAAAGGTTTCTCCTATTTTGCTATTAAAGAAGCTCTCTCAAACTTTCTTTATTGCCGTAAGTACTGCTTCTTCTTCCGCAGCTTTTGCCAGCAATATGGAAACCTGTGAAAAGAAACTTGGTATTGATAAGCGTGTTGTAAACTTTGGCGTGCCCATGGGACAAATCATTTATATGATTGGTGGTTGTATTTTATTTATGACTGCAGCTATGTGTATGGCAGAAGTTTATGGTGTAACTATTTCTCTGAACTGGCTTTTGACCGCTTTGTTTATCAGCGTAGTTTTAGCAATTGCAACACCGCCTATTCCCGGTGGCTCTTTAACTTGTTATACATTACTGTTTTTACAATTAAATATTCCTGCAGAAGCAGTACCCATAATTATCGCAGTGGAAGTTATTATGGACTTTATCTGTACTGCAGTTAATCTCTTGTGCTTACAAACAGAGCTTGTGGAATTGGCAGGAGATTTGAATATGTTAGACTACGATAAATTACGTAAGGGGTGATTTGATGATGAAGAAAGCTTTAACTTTGGCTATGGTTTTAGCACTTGGTGTAACTGCCTCTGCTTATGCGGCAAATGCTGCTGAACCCATCAAAATAAGTGGAGATGTACGTGCTCATTATGGGGATTCTGATGTGGGACTTTGTCATTCTATTTTGCGTACACGCATAAATTTGCAAGGACAATTCAATGAAAATTGGAGTCTTACTGCTCGGTTGCAAAATGAAGCAAATCTTGTGGGTGACAGTAGTGATGAGGATACAGAATTTAAGCTTGCTTATGTTTCCGGTAAGCTTGGCGGAGTGAAGTTTGATGCTGGACGTCAAAGCATTATGTTGAACAAGGGCAACATCATCGATGGAATTTTTGATGGGGTTAAGGCAACTTATGGTGAGGAAGTGAAGCTTACTGTTTATGCAGGTAGTTCTCTTGATATTGACATTCAAGAGCCTCAATACAAAGGATTCTTCTCCCAAGATGATGCAACTGAAATTTTTGTTTTTGATGCTGCGACAAAATTGGGCGCAACTGATGTTTACGCTACCTACTATAATGCTGATCTTGATTACAGAAAAGAAATCTTCAATATTGGTGCTGGTGCAGAAATAGCACAAGACCTTGTTTTAAATGCGGAATATGCTTATGGTGAATCTTCTGACAAAAAGCATAGGTTGAGTAACCATGGCTGGAACGCAGGCTTGGCGTATAAGGGTGCGAAAGAAAGAGAAGTAGGTACTTGGGGCGTAAGCTTTAACTATTTCGATATTCCTGCTTCTACTTATATTTACTCCACTAATTCTCAGTATTCAAATTACTTCATTGCCTGGGCAGAAGATCCTGAATGGGAACCTTATAATAATGATCCCAAAGCAAATAAAGATGGTTATAAAGGTTTTGAAATTGCAGCCAACTATACTTTGGCGAAAAATCTTGTTGCAACCGTAAGATACTTTGATTTGACCACTCGTCGTGAAGATTTGAGTGACCAAGCAATTTGGTCTGAAGTGGTATATAGATTTTAAAATATAGTAAAATAAAAAAGGCGTTCTCGAATTTTCGAGAACGCCTTTTGTCATAAGGGAGGAGTGTTAGATTATGAACTTATTTACTAGCCAACATATAATCGTTGGTAGTAACCGCCTTCACGGGGATGGTAAGAACTTGACCAGGGTAAATGTGTTTGCTTTTCAGATTGTTTGCTTCGCAGATGCGGTGCATTACTTCGCGAACATCTTCTTTGTCATCGCTCCAACGGTTAGCGATGGACCACATGGTGTCGCCACTGTGAACGGTAATCTTTTGGTTGTAGTAAACCGGTTCTTCAGCAAGAACCATATTCATTCCAGTATATAAAGTAAAGCCTAAGCAGAGGATTGCTAAAATCTTATTCACAACATTCACCAACTTTCAAAACGACTGTTTGTTGAATTTATTTTACAACGAACGGTTTCTTTTGTCAACGATAATTTGAAAATTTTGTTCGTATTAATAAATTTTGTTTGGGTGTTGTGGTGAGAATTGCGAACAAAAAACAAGCTCATCTCTTTGTTAAACAAAAAGATGAGCTTTTATAAATCGTTATTTTTTCAAGAGACTACCCAAAATACCACGAGCTAATGCGTTGGCAATGGAGCGTCCGAAAGAGGTGGCAGCTTTTTCTGCAACTTTTTCGAACATAGAAGGGGGTTCTTTTTTGGTAGTAGTGCGGCGAGTAGTAGTCTTTTTAGTTTTAGTGCTAGTGGAGCGAGAATTACGGCGGATTTCTTCTTGGAGAGTTTCCTCCTCAGGAACGTATTCTTCGCCAGCTTCTTCCGCTGCTTCTTTGCCAGCTTGCTCTGCGCGTTTTTGTAAAACTTCGTAGGCAGATTCCCTGTCCACAGTTTTAGCATACTTGCTGTGGAGCGGACTAGCGTTAATAATTTCTTGGCGTTTGCTTTCTTCCGCAACGCCTAAGAAGCTGCGGGGAGGCATCACGTAAGCACGCTCAACGATTCCGGGAATACCTTCTTCGTCAAGAAGGGATACCAAAACTTCGCCAGTACCCAACTCGGAAAGAGCAGCCTCCGCATCCAGTTTGGGATTGGGACGGAAGGATTGAGCCGCAACTTTAAGAGCTTTTTGGTCTTTGGGGGTGTAGGCACGCAAAGCGTGTTGGAGTTTGTTGCCAAGTTGGGACAGTACGCTGTCGGGAATATCGCTGGGCAATTGGGTGATAAAGTAAATGCCAATGCCTTTGGAGCGGATGAGACGTACGATTTGTTCAACCTTATCCAGCAGGGAACGGGGAGCATCTTTGAAAATAAGATGTGCTTCGTCGAAGAAGAAAACCATTTTCGGTTTGTCTAAGTCGCCAGCTTCAGGCATACTTTCATACAGTTCAGAAAGCATCCACAAAAGGAAGGTAGAATACAGCAGCGGACTTTGGAACAGCTCGGTGCAGTGAAGCATATTAATCACGCCATAGCCTTTTTCGTCTTGGGCAAACCAGTCTTTAATTTCCAGAGCAGGCTCGCCAAAGAAAATGTTACCGCCTTGGTCTTCCAGTCTTAAAAGCGCACGTTGGATTGCGCCCACACTTTGCGCGGAAACATTGCCGTATTTAGTTTTCAGCGCAGCAGCGTTTTCGCCAACGTATTGCACCATGCTACGCAAATCTTTTAAATCTAAAAGGAGCAAGCCTTGTTCATCTGCCACACGGAAGATGATGTTCATGATACCGGTTTGGGTATCGTTCAATTCCAACAATCTGCTCAAAAGTTCCGGACCCATTTCGGAGATGGTAGTGCGTACGGGGTGACCTTTTTTGCCGTACACATCCCAGAAGCGGATGGGATAGCCTTCAAATTTCCAATCAATCTCTAAACCCAGCTTGTTGCGGATACGTTTTTGGAAGCCTTCGCTATCTTCGCCGGGCAGGCACATGCCGGAAACGTCGCCCTTAATATCTGCCAAGAATACAGGCACGCCCATTTCGCTAAAGGATTCTGCCAAAACTTTTAAGGTTACGGTTTTACCGGTACCAGTAGCGCCAGCGATTAAGCCGTGGCGGTTAGCCATTTTAGGAGTAAGATGAATGCTGCCCTCGCTACTTTGGCACAGCCAAACTTTATGTAATTTAGGAATATACATCACAGCACCTCCGAAATTTTTCATTCTTTCTTCTATTATATAGGCTTGCTGGCGATAGGGCAAATAAAAACCACGAGCTTTTCTGATTACCAAATGTATCACGTGAAACATTTGCTTTTGCCAACTTGTTTGCGGAAAAGTTACTAAAATGATATAATTAAAATATCTTAGATATGGATGGTGATATTATGTTGAAAAAAATCTTGGCAGCTGGTCTTTTGACCGTAGCATTTACTGCTGCTCCTTTGTTTGACGCAGAAGTTACTCCTGTTGCAATCGCTGCTCCTTCCAACGTTACCATGGAAAACTATCCTGCCCTTACCGGCAAAACTCATATGGCTCAACTTACCAGCAAAGATATGCGCGAAATTAAACGCACTGCTCCTAAACTGAAAGAAATCAGCGACTGGAACCGTCGTGTTGCATATTACCTGGGCGAAAAAGATTATGCTGTTTCCACTATGTGGAGTCCTCAAAGAGTGCAGCTCATCACTCCTTATTCCTTGACCAAGTATCTGTATTTCTTGGCTGATAAAGAATTGGTGGCTCCTGACCAAAAACTGATTAACGAAGTTGCAAAATACAAAGACGTTGTTTGGGTTTGGGTATGGAATAGCGGCAGCTACAATATTATGAACAACAATCCTGTTCCCACCATTGAAAACGTAGTAATTCGTTCCAAAGACAACGACTACTTCTATCATTTGGAAAAAGATGCTTATATGCCTGCAAACGCATTGAAAGCTGCGAAGGTAGATACTGCACAACTGTGGCCCTTCCCGGCAAAAGTTTTCTCTCAAAGCCAAATTCCTTTCGAAATCGTGCTGATGGATTCTGCTGACAATAAGAAACCGCTGAAGATTAAAGAAGACGATTTGGCTAAGTGCAAATAAAAAATAAACACCTTTGGGTGAGGGGGTATAACCAATGAACGCAAAAGCTACTAAATTTAACGCATTCCTGCAAGAAAACAACATTAACTGCTTCCAAGCGCAAGAAGTTGCTAACGAAATGCACTCTGTTTTGTACCGTTCCTTTATGGAAGTTAACGGTCAAAACTTGCCCACCATGGTTGTTGTTGACGACAGCATCTATGTAATGGTACAAGTTCGTGTTGCAGGCGCAGTTATTAAAGAAGCAAACCGCACTGCTGTAATGGAACACATCAATGCTCTTAACGAAAAATATAAAGTTTTCAAATACTACATCAACGAAGCTGGCGATATCGTAATTGAAAGCTGCATTCCTTCTACTGACGAAGACTTCGTTCCCGGTTTGGTACACGCTGTAATCGACGTTGTTCTGAAACATTTGCAAGAAGAATATCCGCGCATCATGAAACTTGTGTGGGCAAACTAAGAGCGTAAAATTTAATAAGCCTTGAAAAAATTTGGAGCGTTGCATTTTGCAACGCTCCTTCTAAATATTTACCTTTCAAATATTTAACAACTTTTCGGAGCGCGGAAGCGCTCCTTTTTATTTGGAAAAGCAATATAAAACCTGTAACTTCCTTTACAAATTGTAGCTCGTTAAAGCGCTAAGAAAAAATTTTTTGAAAATTTTTTGGTGAAAAAATGAAACATATAAAAGTAGTATTATTTTTTTATTTGTAAACCTCTTGTGGTAAAAATTACTCATTCAATTAAAACATAACACAAGAGCTGGACAGGGCTTCCATAAGTGAAAGACATCGTGAAAAATTTGTGTAATCATACTGGAGTTGACGGATTTGTAAAAATAATGTTAAATTAAAATCAAACAGGACGTGTATAAATTAAAAGGCAATACAAAAGGAAGAAGGTATTGCAAATCTAAATGAAAGAAAAAATAAAGGAGGGATTTATTAAAAAGCCACAAGCCGCAAACTCGATTGCCGTTGACGACAACGTAGCGAAAGCTACTTTTGATTGGTGTGACGAAAGATTTCCAACCAAAAGGAGGGAACGACTTATGACGAAGAAAAGAAGAAATTTGAGAATTTTAGCAAGCATTATCGCAGCAGGTTGCGTGTGGGCAACTGGAATGGGTAATGCGTGGGCGGATGATACTGCAAATCATGGCAACTCTTATGAAGCGCTTGTAGTACTTTCTGCTACAGAAAAATCAGATGGTAGTACTGGCTTAGGTATTACTTTGTATCGTGGTGATCGTAAGAATACAGAGAAAGATATTTATCAAACTCCTGGCGTACACTATATGACCGAAGCTCAAGCTAGAGCCGCATTAGGCAATTTATACAATGATACGTATGCCTATACTACTGTTTCTAGCAATGCAACCGCAGCGTTCAATAAAATTTTAAATACTACCATTATTAATGATGTTAAAGCAATGGTAGAAGATGGTAAGAATGTTTATATTACTGGTAATGGAACTGATACTAGTCCGTATGTTATTAATGCTGTTGATACTTATGCTAATGTAGTGCAACATGAGATTAAAGATGGTAAGCTTGTAACTACTATTACTCATAACGATGATACTAAACAAGTAGTTTCCAATGAAGTAAAAATTGGCGATGCTACTGTAACTGTTGATGGTAATCCTGTTACTATTGAACAGGCTATCAATAATAATGTAACTAATATTGAAAACAACGCCACTAATATTCAGAACAACACCAACGAAATCACTAAGATAAAAAATGATTATGTGACTAACATCTATAAGAATAGAGAAGATGGTGACGTTTGGTATGTGGACCAAAATGTTGGTGGACAACAACAAACTATAGAATTTAAAGACAAGCACATTACTGGTCACGAAATGGCTTTGAACGGTGATTATTTAGATTCTACTATTACTACTAATTTTGGCGATACTTATAGCAGCTATGTGAGAATTGGCAATGCTACCATTGACTACGCTGGTGATACCAACCAAGAAAGTGATACTCAAGAAGGTGGCAACAGCACTATTGAACAAGCTATCAACAATAACTACAGCAAGATTGTTAATATTGAAAATAACAATGTAACCAATATTTCTGAAAGACAAACCGAGCAAGTAACTGATAATTATGGTAAGACCTACAATGTTAATTACTACAATGTAACTCAAACCGAGAATGGTGAAGATGCTTCTACCACTATTAAAGATACTACTTTGGTTCAAAAGAATTTGTTTGGCGAAGGCGTAAGAGCGATTGATGTTATTGTTCCTCGTGTTATGACTCCTGATGCAGATGGAAACTATGATGCTGGTCAGGTAGCTGCTTACCAAGATATGGTAAACAATAACGCATTAATCGGTTACATCGACCAAACTACTGGTGTTCCGGAAATCGTTTTGGAATTCCAAGATACTTCTGGTAATGTAGTGCAAGGTGCGGTAGACTTTGCTACTTTGTTTGCTGAGTCCTTGAGCACTGAAGCTGGTGCAAACATTGAGGTAACTCAAAAAGCGAGAGGTTTAGGTAACTATACAATTTCTTTGGCGAGCACTCTTCGAAATATGGATGGAGTTCAAATTACTGATGGTTTGGTAATCGATAATAATGGTATCGAGATGAACGGAGATAAAATTACTGAACTTGCTGATGGCGAAGTTTCCGAAACTTCTCAAGACGCTATCAATGGTAGCCAACTTTGGAAAGAACAACAAGACCGCATTGCAGGCGATAATATGCTTGGCAATCGTCTTGACAAACTCGGTACTCGTTTGGACAAAGTGGGCGCAGGTGCAGCAGCGTTGGCAGCACTTCACCCCATGGATTTTGATCCTGACGACAAACTCCAATTCAGCGCAGGCGTAGGTAACTATCGTGGCGAAACTGCTGCGGCTTTGGGCGCATTCTATCGTCCCACTGAAAAAGTTATGTTCAGCGTAGCAGGTACCATGGGTAATGGCGAAAACATGGTAAATGCAGGCGTAACCTTCGCTCTCGACCGTAAGAATAATGTAAGCAACTCTCGTGTGGCAATGGCTCACGAAATTCAAGACCTGCGCGATCAAGTAGCAGCCCTCACTGCACTGGTTAGCCAAATCGCAGGCAAAGGCAACCCGCTCCTCGACACTGTTATGTTCCCGGATGTTCCTGAAAATCACTGGGCATACGATTATGTTGAAAACCTCCAAAAACGCGGTATCATCGAAGGGTATCCCGATGGCAACTTCGGCGGCGACCGTAGCATGACCCGTTACGAATACGCAGCAATGCTGTACAGAGCTCTTGAAAAAGGCTTCCCCGTTGACGGCAGATTGCTGAAAGAATTCGAAGCTGAGCTTGGCAGAATCCGTATCGACCGTATTAAAGGTGCTGACGACGACGCTAACAAAGTTGAACGTGTTCGTGTAAACGATTACGAAGATCGTGACGATTATGGCAGCAAATTGGCTCAAGTTGTAGCTGACGCAGCTCCCGCAATCGAAGAGGAACCGGCAGCGTAAATAAAGTTTGATGTGAAATTAAGAAAGAAGGCGAATAAGAGGCGATTATAGCAGAATTGAGGAATGATTGCTATGACGAAAGTGTTAGATAAAAAGGAAATTGGTTGTCGAGTGAAGAATTTGCGTATCCAAAAAGACATTGCTCAAACTGAACTGGCAAGGGCAATTGGTGTATCCCAAACTCATTTAAGCAATATCGAAACTGGCAAAGTTGGTTTGACTACGGATAATTTGGTGAAGCTGGCAGAAGTTTTAGATTGCAGCTTGGATGAAATTCTTTTGGGACGTAAAGTAAACAGACAATCCAAATTAGATATGGCTAAGGAAATTTCTATCCTTAATGAATTTACAATAGGCGATGTGGTGCGAGCACTGCAGATGCTAAAAATGAAAGAGGTAAAATTAGATGCTTGAAGAAGTCATAAATTAAACCCTCCTGTACGGTGTGCAGGAGGGTTTAGTATTTAGAGAGTGTTTTTATGTTTTACGTGGTCCATGGCTTGGGCGAAGAGGGTGATGACGTGGTCATCGTCTAAGGAGTAGATTACTTCCTTGCCTTCTTTCGTAAATTTTACCAAGCCTGCGTCGCGTAGTAAGCGTAATTGGTGACTGATGGCAGAATGGGTCATGCCCAAGCCTTCAGCAATGCAGTTTACGCACTGCTCTTCTTGATGAGCCAAAAGAGATAGGATGCGAATACGTGTCGGGTCGCTAATGACTTTAAAAATTTTAGACATTTCCTCAATATGCTTTTCGTCGTCAGGAGTGGGAACGTGAATTTTATGGATGTGTTCAGTCATGGTATCACCTGTTTTGAATGTAAGTGCGGTAGCCTTTGTTAAAGAAGTAAACCAGCACGGCGTAGTAGAAGAAGCCGCCAACTTGAGTTCTTGTAATGAACCAAACCGGGAAAATGAAGAAGGCCACGGCGATAAAGACAACTTGCAGGAATGAGCCGAGCACTCCGCTAAAAACACCTTGCTCTTTTACGTTGGCAACAATTTTAATTGCGGCAAGGATGCTGTAGCGGGAGGCAAAGATGCCAAAGAAGAAGCCACTCAGTGCGTAAAGGAAATAGTTACAAATTTCTCCGAATGTCATAGAAAAAGAAAACTCCTATTTTTTATTAACAATAGCGATATGTTGGAGCACACCGCTTTTCAAAAGTACGAGCGCTATGAGGCTACCCCCAATAGAGCTGATTAAGAACGGCGGAATGAAGAACCACGCCACAGCACTGCTTCCCAAAATAAAGTAGGCAATGCACCAAGCGAGGAAGCCGCCTAAGATGCCTGTTCCGAAAATCTCGCCCACTACTGCCATGGACAAGGTTTTGTAGCGTTGGTGAAGGATGCCTGCCACGCAAGCCCCCACCATACTTCCGGGAAAGGCAAGGAGCGAGCCTGTACCGAACATATTACGCAGGCAAGCAATGATGAAGCCAATTGCAGTAGCGTGCTCTGCTCCAAGAAGTACTGCTGCCATGACGTTGATGGCGTGCTGTACGGGGAAGCAGCGGGATACGCCTGCAGGTATGTAAATTAAATGCGCTGTTAAGGTGCCAATGGCGATTAAGAGCGCAGCGGTTGTCAGTTTGCGAGTTTGCATAACCCACCTCAAAATTATAAATGCTACATTAATTATACGCATTCGCTTGGTGGCACGCAAGGTGTTGCAGGGGAAAAACTACTTTTGTAGAATAACTAAAGTAACTGGAATTTAAACAAAGATCAAAAAGTCAAAATTGTTTCACGTGAAACAATTTAAAATTGAATTTATGGAGAGGTAAATTATGCAAGCGTTAGCAGGAATTAAGGTTATAGATTTTTCCAAATGGTTGCCCGGTCAATACTGCGGTATGCTGTTGGGCGATTATGGTGCAGATGTAATTAAGGTTGAAGATATGGGTGGCGATAGCACCAGACGCTTCTTCCCGGAAAAGGAAGACGGCATGAGCTACTGGCACTTGATGCTGAATCGTAACAAGAGGGGGATTGCCTTGGATATTCGTTCTGCGGAGGGGCAAGAGGTATTGCGTCGCTTGTTGAGCGATGCGGACGTGTTCCTTGAAGGCTTCCGTCCCGGTTATTTGGCTCGTTACGGTTTGGATTACGAAAGCATTAAGAAAATCAATCCTCGCATTGTGTATTGCTCCATTACCGGCTTTGGACAAAATTGTCATAAGCCTGCCCACGATTTAAATGTAATCGGCTTGGCGGGACTGAACTCGATGGATGATATTGGTAGTGCCTGCGTTTCCGAAGTGCAGGTTTCTGCAATTGGCAGTTCCCTCAACGCTCTGAGTGCAATCTGTATGGCGCTCCTTGCTCGCGAACGCACGGGAATTGGGCAGTTCCTTGACGTAAATCTTTACGCAACTGCTTTGAGCATGCAGGTAACTGGCATCAGCAGTGTGTGGGGTTGCGAGGAAACTGGAGACAAACCTTTCGGGCGTACTGCTCACTACTATAATATTTACAAGACTAAGGACGGGCGTTACCTTACCGTTGGTACGCTGGAGCCTAAATTCTGGCAAAGCTTCTGCCATTTGATTGGTTGCCCTGAACTTGAAAAGCGTCAGTACGATTTTGCCCACAAGGAAGAAATCGTAGCGACTATTTCTGAAAAGCTTGCTCAAAAAACGCAGGCAGAGTGGCTCGAACTGATTGGTAGCGCAGAGTTCTGCGTTACTCCTGTCCTCAATGTAGCAGAAGCCCTGGAAACGGAGCTGACTGCTCAAGAAAATATGCTCTTTACAGAGGAGTGTGACCTTGGAAAAATTCGCTACGTTGGTGCGCCGGTGAAGTTTTCTGATTACGAATGCTCCATTCGCCGTAGAGCACCTCGTCTTGGCGAACATGGTAGTGAAATTTTGGCAGAGCTTGGCTTCAGCGAGGAAGAGGCTAGCCAAATGCAAGAGTCAGGCAAGGTTAAGTAAGGAGGCAATATGAAACGGATTTTTTTGGCGCTTGTTTTTGCGTTGTGCGTAGTTTTTGGAATCACTCCGCCTACCCACGCAGGAATGATTAGCCTTGAACAAGAGATAGAAATGGGACGCGAGACCGCCAATTATTTGGAAGCTCAGTACGGTGTGGTGCAGGACTACGCTTTGCAGGAACGCATTAACAATATTGGGCAACGCTTGGCGGCGGTGTGCGGACGTAACGAAATACAATATTCCTTTAAGGTTTTGAACAGCAACGAGGTCAACGCTTTGGCTTGCCCCGGCGGCTTCATCTATGTTTTCAAAGGCTTGATTGATTATATGCCCAGCGATACGGAGCTGGCAGGGGTAATCGGTCACGAAGTTGGGCACGTTGCCAAAAAGCATACTGTTAATTCTATTGAAAAGCAAATGTGGACAACTCTTGCCCTCATCGTAGCAACTGGTGGTCGTGGGGGAATGGGCTTGATCGGTGCGGCACAGCAGGCACTTTTTGCTGGTTATAGTCGTACGGATGAACGTGGCGCTGACAAGGAAGGCTTCTACAATACGGTGAAAGCAGGCTATAATCCTTACGCAATGCTGATTACCGCAAGTAAGCTGGAAGACTTGGCTGCTCAGGGCGGCGGTGCTAATTATGGTTTGTTCAGCAGTCACCCGGAACCGGAAGAACGTGTGAAACGCATCAACAAATATTTGAAAGAGTACGACATCACTCCTATGGTTGTGCTTAACGAAAATGGTGTTGCTACCATTACGGAAGGCGATTGGACTTTTAATATTGGTCAGGACATTGGCAGTACCAAGGCAGAATACCGCGCTTATATGTTGGCAGGCTCCTTGTGGGTTGCGCGCCAACGTGGTCCTATCAACCCGGATTATTTCGTAGTGTACGATAACGGTAGCTACGCACATATTTATTATGATGATATTCAGCTTTTGACTGTGTATAATCAAGACGCTGTGGGCATTACCCCCGATGCGGGAAGCTATGCTGCGGCTTGCACAAAGATGCTGCGTGAGTGGGCGCCTATCGCCAACTACAATGATAAATTGAAAAAGGACGCTGCCTTTGCCGCAGAACAAAAACGTTTAGCCGAAGAGCAGAAGAAGCTGGAAAAAGAGCAGGCTAAAAAGGCGAAAGAGGAACAAAAACGTTTAGAAAAAGAGCGTAAAGCTAAAGAAAAGGCTGAGAAAAAACGCTTAGAGGAAGAACGTAAGGCTCGCGAAAAAGAGAATAAGAAATAAAACAAAAACTCCCGCTGTCGATGACAACGGGAGTTTAAATTTTAATTATTCGTCTACTCTGTACCAGAAAGGACGCATGAAGTTCAAGTAGCAAACTTCGCCGATTGCAGGACCGAGGTCGCGACGGCCGGTTTGTACACGAATTTCTTGGTCGCCAACTTGTACCAAGTAGTCGATGATTTCGCCCAAGAAGGATTTACGCAGTACCACGCCTTGTACGCCATTGGGGTCAGTGCTGGAGGTAAAGGTAATTTCGGTGGGACGGGAAGCCAAGTTGAAAATTTCTTCGCCTTTAACTTTATCGGGAATGATGATACCGTTAGGCAGAGCATTGGATGCACCTTTAATGTGTGCTTGACCGTTGCGCCATTCCATATCGGTGAAGTTAGATACGCCGATGAAGCTGAATACGAATTTATTTACAGGGTTGTTGTAAATATCAAGGGGAGCAGCGATTTGTTGCATTACGCCCAATTTCATAACCATGATGCGGTCGGATAGAGCCATTGCTTCAGATTGGTCATGGGTTACGTAAATAATGGAGAAGCCATATTTTCTTTGCAGGTCCTTGATTTCAAAGCGCATTTCTTCGCGCAGATGGGGGTCAAGGGAGGAAAGAGGTTCGTCCAAAAGCATTACGTCGGGGTTGATTGCCAGCGCACGAGCCAAAGCAACACGTTGTTTACCGCCACCGGAAAGGTCTGCCGGACTTTGGTCAGCATATTTCAAAAGGTTGGTGGAAGTCAAAGCGTCTTTGGTGCGTTTGTCGATTTCTGCGGAAGGCAGGTTACGCAAGCGCAGGGGGAAAGCAACGTTTTCGTAAATGTTCATATGGGGCCAAACTGCGAAAGCTTGGAATACCATACCGAAGTTACGATGTTCGGGGGGAGTATAGTGACGTTTTTTAGGAGAAGAAAGGAGGCGGTCGCCAACCCAAACTTCGCCGTCGCTCAAATCTTCGAAGCCTGCAACCATACGCAAGGTAGTGGTTTTGCCACAGCCGGAAGGACCGAGCATGGAGAAGCATTCGCCTTTGCCGATTTCGATATTCAAGTTATCTACAGCGGTAACATCACCGAATTTTTTAGTAACGTTAATTAAGCGGATGTAGGACATGTCGATTATTCACTCGCTTTCTTGGTAAGATGATTGATGAGCATTTGACCCAATACGATGAGGATCAATGCGATACCTGCAAGTGCAGTGGACATAACTGTTTCACCGTCTTCGTTCAAGGTGTAGATTGCTACACCAATGGTACGAGTGGTCGGAGCATACAGCATAATGGATACTGTCAATTCGCGGAGAGCAGGCAAGAAGATAAGGAAGAAAGCGGAAATCATACCGGGTTTAACCAGCGGGATTACGATGTCTTTCAAAGATTGCCACATAGAAGCACCGCAGGAACGGGAAGCTTCCATCAAGGAGTCATGTACTTGTTCCAAAGCAGCAGAGTTTGCTTTCAAGGAGAACGCCATGTAACGAGCAATGTAGGAAACAAGGATAATCCAAACGGTGTTGTAGATGTTGATACCATACGCACCACTCCAAGCGAGGATTACGCCAAGTGCGATAACGGAGCCCGGCACGGAGAAGGGCAACATCCCCAAGAATTCCAGGATGCCTTTGCCTCTTACTTTCATCTTAACGATAACGTAAGAAATCATTACACCTGCAAACATGGTGATGAATGCTGCTGCGAGACCCAAGGTAACAGAGTTCCAAATAGCGTCGCGGGTAACATCATATTCAAACAGAATGTATTTGTAGTTATCCAAGGACAGGTTGTTGGGATCCAAAATGGACAAGCCATAAGTTTGAACGCCGCCAACGAGGAAGATTACAACGGTCGGCAATACGATGGTGAAGCCAATGTAAGCCAAGCAGAAGAACAACAAGGGGTAACGCAAGCCACGGAGTTTAAGTTCCATAGGACGGAAGCTTTTGCCGCCGATGATTTGGTAGTGACCTTTGCTGAGAATTTTTTGTTGAGTCCAGATGATGAGAGCAGCGGAAGCAATCAATACGGTTGCCAATACGGTACCGGTACGGATGGATGCGAAGCTGCCTGCAGATTGGTGAATCTTTTCGTAGATAAGAGTCGGGATGTTGTAAATACCTTGTTCAATACCCAAAACTGCTACGGTACCAAAGTGCGCCATGGAGTACAACATGATGAGGAGTGCACCGGACATAATGGAAGGCATTACCAGAGGAATGGTAATCTTGCGGGTGATGGTCAAGAGGCCAGCACCGGAAATACGTGCAGATTCTTCCAAAGTGGGGTCCATACGTTCCAACGCGCCGCATACTTGAATGAATACGAAGGGGAACAGATACATAACTTCTACCAGCGCGATGCCTGCATAGCTGTAAATGTTAAACAGGGGCTCGGTAGTGTTGAAGAGATCCATCCACATTTTGTTGATGTAACCGGAGTGAGGAGAGAGCAGCATTTTCCAAGCCAATGCGCCGATGAAGGAGGGGAGCATGAAGGGAACGAGGAAGAGGCTCTTCATAAAGGTTTTATACGGTAAGTCGGTACGAGTTACCAGCCAAGCGAAGAAGGTACCTACGATTACAGAACCAACGGTGGTCATGCAAGCGATAACGAAGGAGTTCTTGAGAGCTTGGAAGGTTTCGGGTTCAGTAAGAACGTTGTAGAAGTCGATGCTGTTAAATTTGCCTTCAACGAAGAATGCGTTGAACAAAATCAACAGTACAGGCCATGCTACGAAAATAACCAGGATGGCGATGGAGATCATGAGGATAAGTTGAGCAACGCCAAAACCGCTATCTTTTTTGATGGTGTTTTTTGCCATTATTCAGCCACCTCCTCAAGTTGTTTAGCGTCGAACCAGTGCAATGCCTTGAAGGTAATGTAGCATTCTTCGCCTTCTTCAAACATCAAGTTGTTGTTGATTGCATGGTGAGTTTCCAGTTCGGTACGCAGGGTTTCGCCGTCGATTTCAACCATATAGTCCATAGTTGCGCCTAAGAAGTTAGCGCGACGGATTTTGCCTTTCAAACCTTGGGGGTCACGGCTAATGGTAACGTCGGAAGGACGGAAGCCAGCTACCCAGCTTGCAGCATTGCCGGTGGGAGCATCCCAAGGAACTACTTGGTCGCCTTCGCCAACGCAGAATTTGCCAGCTTTTTCGGTAACGTGGAGGAAGTTTGCAATACCCATGAATTTGAACACGAACAAGTCTGCCGGTTGTTCAAAGATTTCATAGGGAGTACCAATTTGACGGATAGCGCCGTTGGTATCCATAATTGCGATGCGGTCAGAAAGTGCCAGTGCAACTTCTTGGTCATGGGTTACGTAAAGTACGGTGATGCCAAATTTTTCTTGCAGGCCTTTAATTTCAAAGCGCATTTCTTCACGCAGGTTTGCGTCCAAGTTGGACAGGGGTTCGTCAAGCAGCATAACGGAAGGGTCAGCTACGAGAGCACGAGCCAAAGCAACACGTTGTTGTTGACCACCGGAAAGTTCGGAGGGCAAGCGTTTGTCCAAGCCTTTCATACCAACGATGTCAATCATACGCATAACCAGTTCGTCGATTTCAGCTTTAGGACGCTTTTCCATTTTTAAGGGATAAGCGATGTTTTCAAATACGGTCATGTGAGGCCAAACAGCATAGTCTTGGAACACAATGCCCAAGCCGCGGCGTTCAGGCGGAATGTATTCGCCAGTAGCGCTGTCGGTAACAACGGTGTTATCGATGCTGATTTTACCTTCATCAGGAACTTCGTGACCTGCAATCATACGAATGAGAACGGTTTTACCGCAACCGGAAGGACCAAGCAGGGTAAAGCATTCGCCACGTACGATATCCAGGCTTAAGTTCTGGTGAACTTGGTGTTTAGCGTAGCTTTTAGATACGCCTTCAACCTTGATAATGTTTTCCATAAATAAGATAACCTCCAGAAAATTTTGCGTAACGCAGAAGTTTTCGGTGTAAATATAAAATTGCAAAAATGGCAGAACGGATTTTCCGTTCTGCCATTGATTTACCATACAAATCTTATAATTGTTAAAGCAGTATTACAATAACAGATTATTTTTTAACTTGCATAAGTTCGGTGAAGTCTTTAACGATTTTTTCTTTGCTGTCGATGATGTCGAGGTAGTTAACTTTGATACCTTTTTCGATAGCAACTTTCGGGGAAACCAAACCGAATTTAGGATCGATTTTTACGTCTTCACGAACGGGGATGGTGCCTTGGTTAGCAACCATTTGTTGAGCTTCTTTACCCAGCAGGTAGTCAACAAATTTTTGAGCAGCGTCCAGTTGTTTGGTGTCTTTGAAGATAGCAACCGGGGAGGGAACCATCAGCAGTTCGGGCGGATAGCACATTTTGAGATGAGCGCCTTTAGCGATTTTAGCGTTGGTGATGTAGTCAACGCCGAGGCAAGCAGTCAATTCGCCGGAAGCGGTATCGTCGATAACTTGGCCGGAACCTTTACCAACGCGAGCGCCGTTAGCTTTCAGGTCTTTGAAGAAGTCAGGACCGAATTGTTTGTTCAACAATGCGATGGACATGTAAGCGGTGCCGGAGAGAGCCGGGTTAGCAACTGCGAAGCCGTTTTTGAATTCCGGTTTCATGAGGTCGGACCATTGGGTCGGAGCAGTTTTAACTTTATCGGTGTTGATGATGATGCCCAAAGTACCGAGACGAGCTGCGGTGAAGGAACCATCATAATCGTTAAACGGATTTACGGTTTCTTTAACAACAGGGCTCTTGTAGGTAGCCAAGATGCCTTCTTTTTTCATTTTGTAGAAGTCAGGAACTTCAGAGGTCCAGATAACGTCAGCGAGGATTTTGCCGGATTGACGTTCTGCAGCGATTTTAGCCATCAATTTACCAGCGCCAGCGGATTGATAGTCAACTTCGATGCCAGGGTTAGCTTTTTTGAAGCCGTCAACAATGCCTTTGATGAGAACTTCTTTCATAGAGGTGTAAACAACAATTTTTTTGCCGTCTTTCGGAGCAGCAGCTTTCTTTTCTTCTTTTTTGCCGCCGCAGCCAGCCAACAGCATGGTAGCTGCTACCATGAGCATGAGTACTACTAAACCAAGTTTTTTAGCCATTACTAAAAACCTCCTTAATAATTTTCCGGTTATCGACCGGGTTTAAATATATCGCATCGTAGGATGCTAAATTTGTACTACCGGCAGATAACACGGGATGCCTTCGTACAAAAAATAAACAGTTTGCAAATGCGACACATATCTACTGTCATATTACCACAGATTACTAAAAAATAAAAGACACGGAAAAATTTTTGTGAAATTTCTCCGCGTCTTTGTCAGTTTTTTTATTTATTTTTTTAATCTTATTTGAAGTAGCGTTTCAGCAGGCCTTCGAAAGCTTTGCCATGACGAGCTTCGTCTTTAGCCATTTCGTATACGGTGTCTGCGATTGCATTGAGACCAAGTGCTCTTGCGCGGTCAGCAACGTCAACTTTACCAGCGGTTGCGCCGTTTTCAGCTTCTACACGCATTTCAAGGTTCTTTTTGGTGGACGGGGTAACAACTTCGCCGAGGAGTTCAGCGAATTTAGCAGCGTGTTCAGCTTCTTCGAAAGCTGCTTTTTCCCAGTACAGGCCAATTTCAGGATAGCCTTCACGGAAAGCTACGCGGCTCATTGCCAAGTACATACCAACTTCGGAGCATTCGCCGTTGAAGTTAGCGCGCAGGTCCATTTTAATATCTTCCGGAGCGTCAGCTGCGATACCAACGATGTGTTCAGCTGCCCATTCCATTTCTTCTTTCATTTCAGTGAATTTGGAAGCAGGAACTTTGCATTGGGGGCAGAAAGCCGGAGCTGCTTCACCTTCATAAACATAACCGCAAACTTGGCATATAAATTTTTTCATAGTAGATTCCCTCCATAAAATTGTTATTTAGAATTTTAGTTTTTCATTTTAAATTAGGACCAGTCTTTTTGGTACTGTCCTTGACTGACTTAATAATACCATACCCGTAGGGAACTGTCAATAATAATTATTATCCGTTACGTAAAATTTTTAGGGTATCTGATTTTGAGAAGTAGCATTCAAAAATGAAAAAGAGTTTTCAAAATTAAAAGGAGCAGTCTAAATTGGAAGAGGGGTTGGCGAATTGAGAGAAAGCTATATATTATAGGAAGAAGTTCGTCAGGTGAAGAACATTTTTGAAAAAATATGTACACAGTTTTGGCTGATTTGTGTTATAATAAAGTGGTTTATCGTCTAAAAATTAAATTTATATATTTCAGGAAGGTGAAAAAATGAAAGTTACAGCTGATATTGCTCTCCGCATCGCTGATCTTACCAAAGTAATTATTCCGGAAGCTGAAATGGATGCTTATCTGGAACATTACAACAAAGTTTTTGACTACGCTGACGAACTGCAAAAACTCGACACCGAAAATGTTGAACCTACTACTTATATCCTGCCCATCTACAACGCTTTCCGTGAAGACGTTGCAGTAGAAGGTGTAACCCAAGAAGTAGCATTGAAAGATGCTCCTGCTGTTTACAATGGCGGCTTCAAAGTTCCGCGCGTTATGGAATAAGAAGGAGGAACTACTGTGGATTTATTTAAATATACAGCACATGAGCTGCACGAAAAACTTGTAAATAAAGAAATCACTGCTGTTGAACTTACCAACGCAGTATATGCTCGCATTGAAGAAGTTGACGAACAAGTTAATGCTTACATTTCCTTGAGCAAAGAAGAAGCTTTGGCTCAAGCTGAAAAAGTTGACGCTAAAATTGCTGCTGGCGAAGCAATCGCTCCCTTGGCAGGCATTCCCGTTGTTTTCAAAGACAACATTAATATCAATGGTCAAGTTACCTCTTGCGCTTCCAAAATGATGCACGGCGTAAGCACCATTTTTGACGCACACGCTACTGAACAACTGCGCAAAGAAGACGCTGTATTCCTGGGCAAAGCTAACATGGCAGAATTCTCCATTGGCAACACCACTGACAACTCCTTCTATGGCGCTGCTCATAACCCCTGGAATTTGGCTTGCACCACCGGTGGCTGCGCTACTGCTGCTGCTGTTGCTGCTGGCGAAGCTATTTGGGCTTTGGCATCTGATACCAGCGGTGACCTCCGTCAACCTGCTGCTTATGCTGGTTGCGTTGGCATTAAACCGACCTATGGCCGTGTATCCCGCCTTGGTCTTGCAGCTTATGCTTCTTCCATGGACCAAATCGGCGCTGTTACTAAAGACGTAACTGACGCTGCTACCGTTCTTAACGCTATCTGTGGCAAAGACTTCAGAGACTCCACTTCTTGGGAAGTAGAAACTCCGGACTTCACCAAAGCTTTGGTAGCTGACGTTAAAGGCTTGCGCATTGGCGTTCCCAAAGAATATTTTGGCGAAAACGTTGACGCAAAAATCAAAGCTGAAGTTGAAAAAGCTATTGAACAATACAAAGCAATGGGCGCTGAAATCGTTGAAGTTTCCATGCCCCATACTGAATATGCAGTAAGAACCTTCTACGTAGTTGCTAACGGCGAAGCTGGTGCAAACTTTGCTCGTTATGACGGTGTTCGTTATGGCTACCGCAACATGGAAGCTCAAACCGCTTCCGAAATGACTGCTCGCAGCAGAGACGAAGGCTTCGGCGAAGAAGTTAAACTGCGTTTGATGTTTGGTACCCACGTACTGAGCAAAGGCTACTATGAAAACTACTATGTAAGAGCAATGAAAGTTCGTACTTTGATTCGCAACGATTTTGAAGAAGCTTTCAAACAATGCGACGTGCTCCTTACCCCGACCACTCCTGTTTTGGCAGAAGCTTACAACACTGAAATGGACGCTTTCGCTAAATATGAACTGGACTTCACCACCGTTACCGCTAACTTGGCAGGCCTTCCTGCAATCACCGTTCCCTGTGGTTTTGTTGATGGTATGCCCGTTGGTATGCAATTGATTGGTAAAGTGCTTGACGAAGCAACCATTCTGAAAGCTGCTTACACCTTTGAACAAGCTACTGACTTCCATAAAGTTATGGCACCGTTAGGAGGTAACAAATAATGACTAAATATACTACCGTTATTGGCTTGGAAGTTCATGCTGAGCTGAAAACTAAATCTAAAGCATTCTGCACCTGCTCTGCAGAATTCACTAATGTACCTAACACCCACGTTTGCCCCGGCTGCTTGGGCTTGCCCGGTACCCTTCCCGTACTCAACAAACAAGTTGTAGAATTCGCAATTCGCGCTGGTCTTGCTGTAAACTGCGAAATTCAAAAATACAATAAATTCGACCGCAAAAGCTATTTCTATCCTGACCTTTGCACCAACTACCAAATCTCCCAATTGGATAAACCCATCTGCTTGGCTGGTCACATTGACATCAATGTTGATGGCGAAGAAAAACGTATTGGCGTAACCCGTATTCACATGGAACAAGACGCTGGTAAACTGGTTCACAGCGGTGCAACCATCAGCACTTCCGATTACTCCGGCGTTGACTACAACCGTGCAGGCGTAGCACTGATCGAAATTGTTTCTGAACCTGATATGCGTAGCGCTGAAGAAGCTCGCGCTTATTTGGAAAACCTGAAAGCAATTCTCGAATACACCGACGTTTGCGACTGCAAAATGCAAGAAGGCAGCCTTCGTTGCGACGCTAACGTATCCATTATGCCCGAAGGTGCTACCGAATTCGGTACCCGTATCGAAATCAAAAACCTCAACTCCTTCCGTGCATTGGTTCGTGCAATCGACTACGAAGTACAACGTCAAAAAGAAGTTCTGGAAGATGGCGGTCGCCTCATTCAAGAAACCCGTACTTGGGACGATGCTAACGGCGTAACCCTTTCCATGCGTAACAAAGAAACCGCAGAAGATTATCGTTACTTCCCCGATGCTGACCTTGTTCCCGTTATCATTGACGACGCTTGGATTGAACGCGTTCGTGCAGAACTGCCGGAACTCCCTGCTCAACGTCAAGCTCGCTTGATGGAACAATTCGGCTTGCCCAAATACGACGCTTCCATTATCGTATCTACCAAAGCTATGGCTGAATACTTTGACGAAGCAGTTAAAACTGCTAAAGACGCCAAAGGCGTTTCCAACTGGCTGTTGGGTGATGTATCCGCATACCTGAACAACGAAGGCATCTCCATTTCTGAATTCAAAGTTAGCCCTGCAAACTTGGCAGAACTGGTTAACCTGACTAAAGAAGGCGTGCTCTCCAGCAAACTGGCTAAAAAAGTATTTACCGAAATGCTCAAAGAAGATAAATCTCCGAAAGCTCTCGTAAAAGAACTTGGCTTGGAACAAGTTAGCGACGAAGGCGCAATTATGCAATTTGTTGAAGAAGCAATTGCAGAAAACCCGCAATCCGTTGCAGACTTCAAAGCTGGTAAAGATCGTGCTATTGGCTTCCTCGTTGGTCAAATTATGAAAAAATCCAAAGGTAAAGCTAACCCGGGCATGGTTCAAAAAATGCTCAAAGAAAAATTGCAATAATGAAAAATTTGCCAGTAAGCTTTTAGCTTGCTGGCATTTCTTTCTTTTATCTTTTTGATGTTTGTGGTACAATAACCTCGTAAGCTTAGCTTTAACGTTCCAAATTATTAAAATGAAGAGGGATGAGAGTAGCTTATCTCTACTTTGTAATTTTTCTGTTTGAAAGGAATTGTTAGAAATGGGTGGATTTTTCGGTGCATTTTCCAGCACTAATTGCAAATATGATGTATTTTTTGGTACTGACTATCATTCACATTTAGGAACTAAAATCGGTGGCCTTGTATTTTACGAGAAGGATGCAGGTTATCAACGCCAAATCCATAGCATTGAAAACACACCGTTCCGTTCCAAGTTTGAAAAAGATTTGGAAACAATGAATGGTACTGTTGGTGTTGGCTGTATTTCTGATACTGATCCGCAACCGCTTTTGGTACGCAGTCATCTTGGACTTTTTGCCATATCTACAGTTGGCATTATCAATAATGCAGAGGAACTGGTTGATAAAATTTTTATACAAAAAGGTCATCAATTTATGTTGATGTCCAGCGGCAAGGTTAATTCTACGGAATTAGTCGCTAAGCTCATCAATCAATGTGACAATATTGTTGATGGTATTCGTTACGCACAAGAAGTTATTGATGGCTCTTGCACTATTTTGATTATGACACCGGATTCTCTTATCGTTGCGCGTGATAAGGTTGGTAGACTGCCGGTTGTAATTGGTAAAAAAGAAACAGGCTATTGCACTTGCATTGAATCTTTTGCTTGCCAAAAACTTGGCTACGAACTGTGCTACAATATTGGTCCCGGTGAAATCGTAAAAATTGACGGCGATGGAATAGAACAATTATCCAAGCCTGGCGATAAAATGAGAGTTTGCGCATTCATGTGGACATACTACGGTTATCCTAACTCCAATTATGAAGGCGTTAATGTAGAAGTAATGCGTTGTAAGAACGGTGAAATTATGGCTAGGGATGAAGATTTGATGGACGGCGTTCCTGATGTGGATTATGTTGCCGGCGTTCCTGACTCCGGTGTACCCCACGCTATTGGTTATGCTAATATGTCCGGTAAGCCGTTTGCCCGCCCCTTCATTAAATACACCCCGACTTGGGCACGTTCTTTTACTCCGTCTAATCAGGAAATGCGTAATCTGATTGCAGAAATGAAGCAAATTCCTGTTCCGGAAATTATTGAAGATAAGAAGCTGCTTCTTGTTGACGATTCCATTGTTCGTGGCACACAACTGCGTGAAACCGTAGATTTCCTGTACCACTCCGGTGCTAAAGAAGTGCATATGCGTTCTGCTTGCCCGCCGATTATGTTCTCTTGCAAATATTTGAACTTCTCTCGCAGCAATTCTGAAATGGATCTTCTTGCACGAAGAATTATCCAAGAAAAAGAAGGCGAAGCAGGAAAAGAACATATTGCTGAATATGCAGATTGCAGAACCGAAAGAGGCAAATGCCTGTTAAAGACAATTTGTGAACAAATGGGCTTTGATTCTCTTGGCTACCAAAGCTTAGACGGTCTTCTTGAAGCGATAGGTCTTGACCGCGATAAGGTATGTACTTATTGCTGGACTGGTAAAGAATAATAACATAATTATAAATATTTAGGGTACATTGTCCGTATTGTAGCAAATGTTACAATACGGACTTTTTGTTTTTAAGGTTGTGAAGTTTTATTGTTCGGGAAATGTAAAAAGTTTGTGGAGGTATTGACATTTATCACCTCAAAAAATATAATATCAAAGGAAAATTTGCTGTAAATTGCCGAACAATACTCGCAGTTTGCCGAGAGTGCTGTTCGGAAGATACTAAGCTGTAAAATTTAAACTCTGTAAATTTTACAAGCATCAGGAAGGTGAAAAAATGAAAGTATCCGCTGAAGAAGTTAAGCATATTGCTCAACTGTCTCGCTTAACTGTTCCCGAAACTGAAATGCAAATCTTTACTGAACAGTTCAATCAAATTTTGAGCTATGCTGACATTATGCAAAAGGTTGATACTACCGGTATTGAACCCACCCCGTACGTATTACCTATTACCAACGCATTCCGTGAAGATATTGCTAAGCCTGGCGTAAGCCATGAAGCAGCGCTTAGCAATGCTCCCGCTGTAGAAAACGATGGCTTCAAAGTGCCTCGTGTACTGGAATAAGAAGGGAGCGCTAAAAATGAAATTATACGAACTGACTGCTCACGAGCTTCACGATAAGCTGGTAAATAAAGAACTTAGCTCCGTTGAACTTACTAATGCCTTGTATGCACGCATTGACGAAGTTGAAGCTAAGGTAAATGCTTATGTTACCTTGGATAAAGAAAATGCTTTGCTGCAAGCTGCTAAAGTAGATGCAAAAATTGCTGCTGGCGAAAAGCTTCCTGTTTTGGCAGGTATTCCCGGCGGTATTAAAGATAATATTTCTACCCTTGGTTTACGCACCACCTGTTCTTCTAAAATGTTGAGCAATTTTATTCCTGTTTATGATGCTCACGTAATCGAAAAACTGCGTGCTGATGAAACCATCTTCCTTGGCAAAACTAATATGGACGAATTTGCCATGGGTTCTGCAACCACAAGCTCTTATTTTGGTGCGACCCATAATCCTTGGAATTTAGACTGCGTTCCCGGTGGTTCTTCCGGTGGTAGCGCTGCGGCAATCGCTGCTGGCGAAGCAATTTGGACTTTAGGCTCCGATACAGGCGGTTCAATTCGTCAACCTGCGTCCTACAATGGCTGTGTAGGTATTAAACCTACTTATGGTCGTGTGTCCCGTTATGGTTGCGTAGCTTTCGCTTCTTCCTTAGACCAAATCGGCCCTATCACCAAAGACGTTACTGATGCTGCCATCGTGCTGAATACCATTTGCGGTAAGGATGAACACGACGCAACCTCTTTAAACGTAGAGGTTCCTGATTTTACCAAAGCGTTGGTGCAAGACGTAAAAGGTTTGCGTATTGGCTTGCCTAAGGAATATTTCGGCGAAGGTATTGACCCCAAGGTTAAAGCTGAAATCGAAAAGGCTGTTAAAAAATATCAAGAGCTGGGCGCTGAAATCGTAGAAATCAGCCTGCCTCATACTGAATATGCAGTAGTTACTTACTATATTATTGCTCCTGCGGAAGCAAGTGCAAATTTGGCTCGCTTTGATGGTGTGCGTTATGGCTACCGTAATATGGAAGCAAAATCTGCACCGGAAATGGTTACCATGAGCCGTACTGAAGGCTTCGGAGCGGAAGTGCGCCGTCGCATTATGCTTGGCACCTATGTTTTGAGCAGTGGCTACTACGATGCTTATTATAATAAAGCAATGCAAATCCGTACTCTCATTCGTCGCGATTTTGAAGAAGCCTTCCAAAAATGCGATGTAATTTTGACTCCTACTTCTCCTGTTGTAGCTTATCCCATTGACGGCAAAATGGATCCCCTGCAAATTTATATGCTGGACGTAACCACTATTCCCGTTAATATGGCAGGCTTGCCCGGTATTTCCATTCCCTGTGGCTTTGTAGATGGTATGCCTGTTGGTATGCAGCTGATTGGTAAAATCTTAGATGAAGAAACCATTTTGCGTGCTGCCTATACCTTTGAGCAAGCTACCGAATATCACAAAGTATTCGCACCGCTGGGAGGTAACAACAATGACTAAATATATTACCGTTATTGGTCTCGAAGTTCACGCTGAACTGAAAACTAAATCTAAAGCCTTCTGTTCCTGCTCTACAGAGTTTGGTGGCACTCCCAACACCCACGTTTGCCCCGTATGCTTGGGTATGCCCGGTGCGTTGCCCTCCTTGAACAAACAAGTTGTGGAATTTGCCATTCGTGTAGGCTTGGCATTAAACTGCGAAATCAAACCTTACAATAAATTTGACCGTAAAAATTATTTTTACCCTGACCTTTCCAAAAATTATCAAATCTCCCAATTTGATAAACCCATCTGCGAGCATGGTCATATCGACATCAACCTTGATGGCGTAGAAAAACGTATTGGCATTACTCGTATTCATATGGAAGAAGACGCTGGCAAATTAAATCACAGCGGCGCTAGCATTAGCACTTCTGATTCTTCTTCTGTTGACTATAACCGTGCAGGCGTACCGTTGATTGAAATTGTTTCTGAACCGGATATGCGTAGTGCGGAAGAGGCACGTGCTTATTTGGAAAACTTGAAAGCAATCTTAGAATACACCGATGTTTGCGACTGCAAGATGCAAGAAGGCAGCCTCCGCTGTGACGCAAACATTTCCATTATGCCCGAAGGTGCTACTGAATTTGGCACTCGTGCCGAAATCAAAAATCTTAACTCCTTCCGTGCTCTTGTGCGTGCAATCGAATACGAAGTTGAACGCCAAAAAGAAGTGATTGAAAAAGGCGGCAAGGTAGTTCAAGAAACCCGTACTTGGGACGATGCTAATGGCAAAACCCTTTCCATGCGTAGCAAGGAAGAAGCTCACGACTACCGTTATTTTGCAGAGCCTGACCTTGTGCCTGTGGATTTGGACGAGGCTTGGATTGAACGTGTACGTGCAGAACTGCCGGAGCTTCCTGCCCAAAGACAAGCTCGCTTGATGGAGCAATTTGGTTTGCCTAAATATGACGCTTCCATTATCGTAGCAAGCAAGGCAATGGCAGAATACTTTGACGAAGCAGTAAAGAATGCGCAAGATGCTAAAGGTGTTTCCAACTGGCTCTTGGGTGATGTATCTGCTTATCTTAACAACGAAGGCATCAGCATTTCTGAATTTAAGGTTAGCCCTGCTCACTTGGCAGAGCTTGTTAATTTGACAAAAGAAGGCGTGCTTTCCAGCAAACTGGCGAAAAAAGTTTTTGCTGAAATGCTCAAGGAAGATAAAGCGCCTAAAGCTCTTGTTAAAGAACTGGGCTTGGAGCAAGTTAGCGACGAAGGGGCAATCATGAAACTGGTTGAAGAAACCATTGCAGAAAACCCCCAATCCGTTATTGACTTTAAGGCTGGTAAAGACCGTGCCATCGGCTTCCTTGTTGGTCAAATTATGAAAAAGTCCAAAGGCAAGGCAAACCCCGGTATGGTTCAAAAAATGCTTAAAGAAAAAATGCAATAAGACAAAAATAAAAAAGCATCGCTTGTGCGGTGCTTTTTTGTTATAATATAGAAAACTACTAATAATTGAGGTGACTCGTTATGGATATGCAAGAATGGCAAGCCTACGTAAAAAAGGTTGCAAATAGTCAATACCCCGTTCCCGAAGGAATGATTAAAAATTATGACGACTGGCGTTGTCGCAGTATTGTTGGTCGTATGCTGTACGTATTGGAAGATATCGAAGGTGCAATCGCAGTGCTTTTAACCGTTAAGGATATTAAACCTAATCTGCAAGATGTTCCCGAAAAAGGTTTAAGCGAAGCAGAACATATGGTATTGTGCCTGCGTGACATTGCAGAAATCATCTACAAGGTTATGGGCAACGTGCCTATCGCAATTACTTACCTTGGTCACGCTCACCAAATCTGCCGTGCCTATAAGCATCCCTTCCGCAGTGCGGATAAGGGTGGCGTGTGGCATCGCAGCTTGGAATTGATGGAAGAAATTGGCGAAACTGAAAAGGCGATTGCCAAAGCAGAAGCAATGCTTGAAGAAGAAAAGGATAATTTTGGCAAGAACCCTTACCGTTACTACGCTAATATTTATTTGGCAAAGCAAGCTGCTAAAGCAGAAGACTACGTTAAAGGCGCAGAGCTTATTGCTGAAGCTTACAAATATTATCCTGTCAACGATGCTTGCCTTAAAGATTTGGCAGAAGCTGCAGCTGTTGAAGATGCTAAGGCGCGCTACGAAAAATATGCTCACTGCACTACCATTCAATACAACTTCTGGGAAGAACGCAAGGTTGCAGTAATTGATAGAAGTAAATAATGTTTAGATAAAAAGGGAAGTTGCTTTTGCGCTTCCCTTTCTTTTTTATAACTCTAAGTATGTAGTTACTACAGGAAAAGGTAGCAAAGCTTTCAGCTTTGCTTGAATAGAGGGCAAAGAAATAAAGGAGAGGAAAAAAGAAAAGCGTATGGCGAATTTTTCGTCATACGCTTTTGCCTCAATATAAATCTTTAACTTCTTAGTCTTCGAAATTAACTGCTTTGTCGAAGAGTTCTTCAACTTCTTTGGAAGGAGCAGGGCTGCACAGGGTAGCGATTACTGCTGCTACGAGGCTTGCGAAGAAGCCGGGGATAATTTCGTAAATGCCAAGGTGCGCCAAGTTGGTGAACCAGTAAATGTCAACAACTGCGCCTACAACGATACCAACCAATGCGCCCATGTAGTTAAAGCGTTTCCAGAACAAGCTGAGCATAATTGCAGGACCAAATGCTGCGCCGAATACGCCCCAAGCATTTGCTACCAGGCTCATGATGGAACCGGAATTAGGACTTGCTGCGATGAATACGGAGATAATGGAAATTGCCATTACAACGATACGACCAACCCAAAGCATTTCGTTATCGGATGCTTTATTATTACGGATGATGGGTTTGTAAACGTCGCTGGCGAAGGAAGATGCTGCTGCCAAAAGTTGGCTATCAGCAGTACTCATGGAAGCTGCCAAAACTGCGGAAAGCAAGAGACCGGAGAGGAGTGCCGGGAAAATGGTGCGAACCATGGTGATGAATACCAAAGAGTTGCTGTTGATGGTTTCGTCAAAGCCCAAGAACATACGACCTACAACACCAATTACACCTGCAAATACTACTACGGAAGTGGTCCAGGATACCGCGATAACGGTGGACTTTTTCATGTTGCTTTGTTTGTCCAAGGACATGAAGCGAACGATGATGTGAGGCATACCAAAGTAGCCAAGGCCCCAGCCTAAACCGGAAACGATGTCCTTCCAGTTGGAAACAGGATCCCAGAATTCAGCGGGAATGGTTGCAGCTTTGCTTGCATCTACAAATGCGTAAGCAAAGAGCGGAGCGATGAGCATTGCACCGAAAATAAGGAGCGCTTGCAAGAAGTCAGTCCAGCAAACTGCTCTAAAGCCACCCAAGAAGGTAATTGCGATGATGATGAATGCAGCCAAATACATTGCAAAGTTAGCTTCGAGACCGGTTACGGTGTTGAACAAAGTACCGCAAGCTTTGATACTGGAAGCGGAGTAAATGGTATAAGCAATCAAGAATACCATTGCGCAAACGATTTGCAGTGCGCGAGACTTAGATAAGAAACGGTGAGTTAAATATTCGGGAATGGTGATGGCGTCATTTGCCACAATGGAGAAGCTACGCAGACGCGGAGCTTGATAAATCCAGCTAATGGTGTAACCCAATGCCAAGCCGACAGCAATCCACATTTGACCCAAACCGAGAGCATAAACGGAAGTGGGCAAGCCCATCAAAACCCAAGCACTCATATCGGATGCGCCTGCGGAAAGAGCTGTTACCCATGGGCCCATTTGGCGTCCACCAAGGAAGTAACCTTTTTCACCACAGTTTTTGTCTTTAAAGAAGAACCAAGCACCTACACCTAGTAGGCTTGCTAAGTACACTATAAATACACTAACTTCAACTATATTCATAAATACCCCTCCAAATTATAGATAGTAATATTATACACAAAAAGTTATTAACATTACAAGGGTTATTATTCTTACATTAAAGTATACATAATAACAATAGGTGATAGGGTAACAAATTTCTTGACTGGTTTTTTTGACTGTTATATAATTTTTAAGGATATGGATATTTTGCTTTTGACGTGATTTTCGCAGGGCAAAATATAATCTTTTGAGAGCTTGCACCCTTTCAACGAAACAGTTTTTGGACAGTAACGGGGCAGGCTCTAAACGTGTTTGCGGAGATAGTAATGAAACCTGTTAAGATACGTATTGTAAGTACTGTAAAAGATGAAAAAGGTAAGCTCCAGCCTACGGAGCAGTTCTATTTGGGCAAGATGGCTGAAAAGAATGGAACCAAGTATGTTTTCTATGAAGAAAGCGCTTTGACCGGACTTGAAGGAACCAAAACCACTATTAAATGGAATGATGAAAGAATCATTATTTTGCGTAGCGGTAGCCTTGAACATCGTCAGGAGTTTTGCCAAGGTTTGGTAGATAAAAGCTTGTATCAAACTCCTTACATAAAAATTCCTTTGGAAACAGTTACTAAGTATCTTTATACTGGCTTCCGCAGGGGTGTGTGGAATTTAGAGATAGAATACACCTTATCACACGGTGGACAACCCTATGGTGATATGAAGATTTTAATAGAGATTGAGGAGGACACGGAAGGTGGACATTAAACAAATTTTGGCAGCAGCTATTAAAGCGGCAGCTCAAAAGGCAATTGATGAGGGCACTGTTAAAGGCGGCGATTTGCCGGAGGTATTATTGGAAGTACCTCCCCAAAAAGAGTTCGGTGATTTTGCAACCAACTTTGCAATGCAATCTGCACGCGCTTTAAAATGCAACCCCCGTATGATTGCTCAAGCTGTTGTAAACAATTTGGACTGTGCTTATGTAGAAAAAATGGAAATTGCAGGCCCTGGCTTCATTAACTTTTATCTGAAGCAGGACTGGATGTACGATATGCTGGCTGGCATCATTGCTGAAGGCGAAAACTATGGTAATCTGGTGAGTGACTGCAAGGAAAAAATCCAAGTAGAATATGTTAGCGCCAACCCCACCGGTCCTTTGCACGTAGGTCATGGTCGCGGTGCGGCAGTTGGCAGTGCCTTGGCAAACTTGATGAAGGCGGCAGGCATGAATGTTAGCCGTGAATACTACATCAACGACGCAGGCAACCAAATTAACAATTTGGCAGCATCCGTAAACGCTCGTTATTTGGAACAGCTTGGTCAAACAGTAGAGTTCCCTGAAAACGGCTACCACGGTCACGATATTATTGAAACTGCAGAACGCATTGTGCGTATCTATGGCGATAGATTTTTGAACATGAGCGAGGAGGAACGTCTTAAAGAGTTCCGCACCATTGCTCTTAAAGAAAAGTTGGCTGCATTGAAGGAAGATTTGGAAGCCTTCAACGTAACCTATGACGAATGGTTCAGCGAGCAAACCTTGCATGATGCAAACGCAATCAAAAATGCTTGCGACCTTTTGACTGAACGTGGCTACCTGTATGAAGAAGGTGGTGCGCTGTGGTTGAAAGCTACTGAGTATGGTGATGATAAAGACCGCGTAGTTATCCGTGACAATGGCATACCTACTTATTTCGCAGCAGATATTGCTTATCACCAAGATAAATATGCTCGCGGTTTTGATAGAGTAATCAATTTGTGGGGCGCTGACCACCACGGCTATATTGCTCGCATGAAAGCGGCAGTTGGCGCGTTGGGCTATCACCCTGACCAACTGGAAGTGCTTATCCTGCAAATGGTAAGCCTGTACCGTAATGGTGAGCTGGTTAAAATGTCCAAGCGTACCGGTCAAAGCGTAACCTTGAACGAATTGATTGAAGAAGTTGGTACTGATGCAGCACGTTTCTTCTTTGTAATGCGCTCCATCGACAGCCAATTGGATTTTGATTTGACTTTGGCAACTGAAAAATCCAACGAAAACCCCGTTTATTACATCCAATATGCTCATGCCCGCATCTGCAGCATCATGCGTCAGTTAGACGAAGCTGGTATTGTGGTAATGCCTGCTACCGAAGCTAAGCTGAACACTTTGACTGAAGCAAGCGAGCTGGAGCTTATTAAAAAATTAGGTGAATATCCTGAAATGCTGGCAGGCGCAGCTAAGGAACGTGCAGTACATCGTGTTGCACATTATGTACATGATTTGGCAGGCTTGTTCCACTCCTTCTATAACCAATGCAGAATTTTGGGTGTAGACAGCGATTTGCAACAAGCACGTATTGCCTTGGTTAAAACTGTAGGTCATGTAATTAGACACGCTTTAGGCATTCTTGGTGTATCCGCACCTGAAAGAATGTAACCATATTATATTAGAAAGGGATAGGTAATCATGACAAAATACATTTTTGTAACCGGCGGCGTAGTTTCTTCTTTAGGTAAAGGTATCACTGCAGCATCCTTGGGACGCTTGCTGAAAAGCCGCGGCTTTAAAGTAACCCTTCAAAAATTAGACCCGTATCTTAACGTTGACCCTACTAATATGAATCCCTTGCAACACGGCGAAGTTTTCGTAACCGATGATGGTGCAGAAACTGACTTGGACTTGGGTCACTATGAACGCTTTGCTGATGTTAACCTGTCTAAAGCTTCTAGCAGCACCGCTGGCAAAATCTATGTTGCTGTTTTGAACAAAGATCGTCGTGGCGAATATGGCGGTGGTACCGTACAAGTTATTCCCCACGTAACCAATGAAATTAAAGAACGCATCTGGCGTGCAGGTCGTGAAGACAATGCTGATTTCGTAATTACTGAAATTGGCGGCACTGTTGGCGACATCGAAGGCTTGCCCTTCCTCGAAGCTATCCGTCAAGTTAAAAAAGCAGTTGGTCGTAACGACTGCCTCTACATTCACGTTACCTTGGTTCCCTTCGTAACTGGCGCAGGCGAACTGAAAACCAAACCTACCCAACACAGCGTAAAAGAATTGCGTAGCTTGGGCATCCAACCGGATATTTTGATTTGCCGTAGTGCAAAACCCATTCCCCAAGATATGTGCGAAAAAATGGCTATGTTCTGCGACGTAGACGCTGACGCTGTATTCCAAAACTTGACTGCACGTAGCATCTACGAAGTACCTGTACTTCTTGAAAAACAAGGCTTGGACGAAGTTGTACTGCGTAAACTTGACGTAGACGCAACTGATCATCCGCTGGATATGGAAGAATGGCACGATATGGTTGAACGTATGCTGAAAGACTACGACCGCAAAGTTACCTTGGGCGTTGTTGGTAAATACGTTGAACTGCAAGACTCCTATATCAGCTTGACTGAAGCTCTCCGTCACGCTGCAATGGCTAACGAAGCTAACCTGGATATTAAATGGATTAACGCAGAGCTGGTTGAAGAAGGCGAAATTGACCTTGAAGCTGAGTTGAAAGACGTTGACTGCATTCTCGTTCCCGGTGGCTTTGGCAGCAAAGGCTTGGAAGGCAAAATTAGCGCTATCAAATATGCTCGCGAAAACAAAGTTCCCTTCTTTGGTATCTGCTTAGGCATGCAATGCGCAATTGTTGAATATGCTCGTCACATTGGTATGACCGATGCTAACACTACCGAAGCTAATGCTGAAACTGCTTATCCTGTTATCGATATCCTGCCTGACCAACAAGATGTTGAAGAAAAAGGCTCTATGCGTCTTGGCTTGTATCCCTGCAAAGTTGCAGCTGGCAGCCTGACTGAAAAAGCTTATGGCGAAGCTTTGATTTACGAACGTCATCGTAACCGTTACGAAGTAAACAATGCTTACCGTGAAGAATTAGAAAAGAACGGTTTGGTAATCGCAGGTGCTCTGCCCAACGGTCGTTTGGTAGAAATCGTAGAATTGCCCACCGATGTTCATCCTTGGTTCATGGGCGTACAATTCCATCCGGAACTGAAATCCCGTCCGACCAATCCCCATCCCTTGTTCCGTGATTTCATCGCAGCTGCTTTGAAGGAACAAAAATAATTTGCGTCTAAAAAGCAGACTGCACCAATGCAGTCTGCTTTTTTCACAAAGGAGTACTTTATGCTGAAAAAATTATTTATTAGCGCAATCCTGCTCATTGCAGTTTTAAGCTTTGTTGTTTCTCTGCTTAAAGGCAACAACAATCCGGAAAAAACTGTTTCTATTCCGGATAGGGTGGCAGTGATTAACATTCAAGGTCCCATTATGAGCGGTGATGGCGAGGACACATTGTTTGACCAAACCACAGGCGTTACCAGTGGCAGCGTAATGCGTCAAATTCGTGATGCTGCTAAGGACGATACCGTGAAGGCTTTGGTATTGCGTATTGATAGTGGCGGTGGTAGTGCAACTGCTGCGGAAGAAATCAGCCGTGAACTGCTACGCTTTAAAGAAGAAACTAAAAAACCCATCGTTTCCACCATGGGCGATATGGGTGCAAGTGCTGCTTACTGGATTGCTGCGTGTGCCAGCGATAAAATTTATGCAAACTCCACCACCCTGACTGGTAGCATTGGCGTTTATATGCCTTATATGAATACTGAAGAGCTGTTCAAGAAAATTGGCATTAGCACCGGTAAAATTAAGAGCGGTACCTTTAAGGACATCATGAGTACCGACAGAGCCATGACTCCGGAAGAAAAGGCTATCCTGCAACGTATTGTTAATGAAATTTATGAAGACTTCATTGCTACCGTGGCAGCAGGTCGTAAAATGGACGCTGGTAAGCTCCGTTCCTTTGCTGATGGTCGTATTTACACCGGTGCCCAAGCTAAGAACATTGGCTTGGTAGATGAAATTGGCAATTATTACGACGCTTTGGAAGCAACTGGCAAGCTGGCTGGCTTTGACGGCATTCCCCCGATTAAAGAAAAAGAACAAAAACAACCTTGGGAAATCCTTCTTGGCGCAGAGATCGCCAAGATTATCAAGGTACAATTTTTTGAACAAGTTTTAGGTGATTTGCAGGGTGCTTCTCCCCGTGTAGCGAGGTGAGCTAAATGAGGCGCAAAACCTTTGATGTGCTGTTTGAAACCCAAGTGGGTATGACCGCTTTGGTAAAACAGCCTTGCTTATGGCGTAGCGGCTTCTATTACACTCTTAGTGTAGGCTTGTTTTCCGGTGTTGTTACCAATTCCTGGTTACTGCAAGAGCCTTTAGAAGTAAGGCTTGGCATTGTGGCGGTTATGATAATCATGTGTGGTACTGCCTTGGCGATGTATGGATTCTTACTCCATGGCATTTTAGAAACCTTCGGTGCTCTTGCCGGGGATGCCAAAGGTTTGATTTGCCTGCTTGGTTATACAACATTGCCTTTCCTAGTGCTTACTCCCGGTGCTTTGCTAGCGGGGAAAATGGGCTTTGACGGAATTTTTCTTTTGGCAGGCGTTACGCTCGTAGGGTGTTTGTGGATGCTATACCTTTTGGTACGCTCTTTAGAGGTCGTTTACATCATAGATTTTACACGTGCAGCTGCAACGGTACTGTTTAGCTTGTTGCTTTTGTACATTGTGTTAGTTTTGCCTTGGCAGGTAGGCTTGAACCTGCTCCTCAGACACTTATAAGTAGATTTGTTGTTGCGTAAATAATGGGAAAGTGTCATAATAAAAACAGTTAATAGAATTTTTCACAAGGAGTGGTGGAATAATGGACAGAGAATTATCCATGGAATTTGTACGCGTAACTGAAGCTGCTGCTGTAGCTTGCGGTCGTTTGATTGGTAAAGGCGATAAAAATGGTGCTGACGGCTTGGCAGTAGACGCAATGCGTCAAATGTTCGATACCGTTCATATTAGCGGTACCGTTGTAATCGGCGAAGGTGAAATGGACGAAGCACCGATGCTTTACATTGGCGAAAAAGTTGGTGCTGGCGGACCGGAAGTTGATATCGCTGTTGACCCCGTTGAAGGTACTAACCTTACTGCTAAAGGTCAAAATGGTGCAATCGCAGTAATGGCAATTGCTCCGAGAGGCTGCCTGCTCCACGCTCCCGATATGTATATGGACAAAATTGCAGTTGGCCCTCGTGCTAAAGGCTGCATTGACATTGATGCTCCCGTTAAAGAAAATCTTGCTCGCGTAGCTAAAGCTTTAAATCGTGAAATTGCTGACTTGAACGTAGTTGTATTGGATAGAGAACGTCACGCTGATATTATCCGCGAAGTTCGCGAAGCTGGCGCTCGCATCTCCCTCATTACCGACGGCGACGTAAACCCGGTTGTTGAAGCTTGCGTAGAAGGTAGCGGCGTGCATATGTACATTGGTCGCGGTGGCGCTCCCGAAGGTGTATTGGCTGCAGTAGCAGTTAAATGCTTGGGCGGCGATATGCAAGGCCGTTTGTATCCGGAAGATGAAGAACAAATTAAACGTTGCCATGCAATGGGTATTACCGATGTAAATAAGGTTTTGACCTTGGAAGACATGGTTAAAGGTGATGACTGCATGTTTACAGCAACTGGTATTACCAACTGCAACATGCTCAACGGTTTGCGTTACTTTAATGGTGGCGTGCGTACCCACACCATTTCTGCTCGTTATAAAACTGGTACCGTTCGTTTCGTTGACGCTATCCACAATCTGGAAAGAAAAGACTTCGAAGTTAAACTTTAATCTAAATCACAGAGCTGCCTCAGAAAATGAGGCAGCTTTTTTATTGCCTTTTTGCTCTAAGATGAGGGCTTTTTTTAAAATGAAACTCTTGCTGAATAATGAAAATCTTTCGAATGTTAAATGGTGAGTTGTGAAAAATGTTCGAAATAATTGCAAATGAAAGTGGCTGGGATTATAATAGGTCTGGGAAATTTATCAATAATGTTCAAAAATACGAACGTTATCAAGTTTTCTTAAACTATGCTTGAGGGGGCATACATTATGATTGAACGGTATACACATCCTGAAATGGGGAACATCTGGTCTTTAGAGAATGAGTTCCGCACAATGCTAAAGGTAGAAGTTTTAGCGTGCGAAGCTATGAACAAATTAGGCATTGTTCCCGATGAAGCGTTGCGTGAAATTCAGACTAAGGCTGACTTTCGTGTGGAGCGCATAAAAGAAATTGAAGCAGTTACTAATCACGACATCATTGCGTTTTTAACCAATGTTGCTGAATATGTAGGTGATTCTTCTAAGTACATTCATAAAGGGCTAACTTCCAGTGACGTTAAAGACACTGCTTTGTGCTATATGATGGTGCAGGCAGCAGATTTGCTTTTGCAACATCTAGAAAAATTTCACGCTGTTTTAAAACGCCGTGCTGCAGAACACAAATATACGATTATGATTGGTCGTACCCACGGCATACATGCGGAGCCAATGACCTTTGGCTTGAAGTTTGCTTTGTGGATGGATGAAACAGAACGGAATATTGAACGTTTAAAACAAGCTAGAGAATTTGTGCGCGTTGGTAAGCTTTCCGGAGCAGTTGGTACCTATTCCAATGTTGACCCGTTCGTAGAAGAATATGTATGTGAACATCTTGGCTTGCAACCAGTGAAGCTGGCAACTCAAGTAATTCAAAGAGATAGACACGCAGATTTTTTGACAACCTTAGCGATTATTGGTTCTTCCTTAGACAAAATGGCTACGGAAATTCGCAATTTGCAACGTACTGATATCCGTGAGGCCGAAGAATATTTTGCGCCGGGGCAAAAAGGTTCCTCTGCAATGCCTCACAAACGCAACCCTATTACCTGTGAAAAGGTTTCTGGTATGGCACGCCTTTTGCGTGGCTATGCAATGGCTGCTTTAGAAGACGTTGCCCTGTGGCACGAAAGAGATATTTCTCATTCTTCTGTGGAACGTGTAATTTTACCGGATGCCTGCATTGCTCTTGACCATATGCTCCGTAAATTTACTAATATCATCGACAAGCTTCTTGTTTATCCGGAAGCTATGCTGGCAAATCTCAATAAAACCGGTGGGCTCATCTATAGTCAAAACCTGTTGATTGCTTTAGTTAGCAAAGGCGTGCTTCGTGAAGATGCCTACAAGTGGGTGCAACGCAATGCTATGGCGCGTTGGCTAGAAGGTGCCGATTTTAAAACTAATGTAGCAAATGATCCTGACATCAAAGAGTATCTTGCTACTGATGAAATTGAAGAGTGTTTTGATCCGAAGCCTATGCTTCGTCATATTGATTTGATTATGTCCAGGTTTGGCTTGTAAGAGGGAGATGATATTATGGCATCTGTGATAGTATTAGGCGCTCAATGGGGAGACGAGGGCAAGGGTAAAATTGTAGATTATTTAGCGCAAGAAGCTGATGCGGTAGTACGTTATTCTGGTGGTTCCAACGCAGGGCATACTGTTGTGGTAAATGATATTGCTTATAAACTGCGCTTGCTTCCGTCAGGAGTGTTGTTCCCTGACAAAATAAATATTTTAGGTAATGGTGTAGTCATTAATCCCAAGGTTGTACTGGAAGAAATTGCAGGTATGCAGGCTAAAGGTATTGCTTGTAAAAATTTAGTTATTTCAGACCGTGCCCATGTTGTACTGCCTTATCATCAAAGGTTGGACGAACTACAAGAAAATGCTTTAGGCAGTCATAAAATAGGCACTACCAAAAGTGGCATTGGCCCTTGCTATATGGATAAGGTGGCAAGGGTTGGTATCCGCATCTGCGATTTGCTGGAAGCTGATACCTTTGCTGAAAAATTAAAGATTAATTTGCAGGCGAAAAATGAAATCATCACCAAGATTTATGGGGCAAAACCTTTTATTTACCAAGAGGTTTTAGAAGAATACTTAGGCTACGCAGAACAACTGCGTCCTTATGTTACTGATACAGGTGTGATATTGGACGAAGCCTTTGCGGCAAACAAGAAGGTTTTGTTTGAAGGGGCGCAAGCTACATTTTTAGATATAGATCATGGCACTTATCCCTACGTTACAAGCTCTAACCCTACAGGTGGCAATGCTTGTACGGGGAGTGGTATCGGTCCGAAAAATATTGACCACGTTGTTGGCGTAGTAAAAGCTTATACCACTCGTGTAGGCGAAGGTCCCTTTGTAACAGAACTTTTTGATGCAGATGGTAACTATTTGCGCGAAACAGGACGTGAATACGGAACAGTTACTGGTCGTCCTCGTCGTTGTGGCTGGTTAGATGCCTTTATGCTGCGTTATAGCGCTCGGTTGAACAGTTTAGATTATTTGGCGATTACTCGTCTTGATATTTTAGACGGCTTGCCTAAAATTAAGATGTGTGTTGGCTACAAATATCAAGGTGAAGTATTAAAACGCATTCCTGCCAGCCTAAACGTTTTGGCGCAAGTGGAGCCTATCTATGAAGAATTCGAGGGTTGGCTTACGGATATCAGTAGCATTCGTAAATATGAAGATTTACCAGCAAACGCTAAAAAATATTTGGAACGTTTAAGTGAGGTTGCAGGCGTTGGACTTGGTATAGTTTCAGTTGGTCCCAATCGTGAGCAGACCATCGTGCTTAAAGAGTTGTTATAGTGCTATAATTTTCAAGTAAAAAATTATGAGATACAACACCCGTCATTTTTATGTGGCGGGTGTATTTACTGCAGTTTTAACACAGATTTTACATTCTATTCGTAGTACTTAGTTTATGATATGAAATAGATTAGTAAAAGTTTTGTGAGGGATTTGGCAAATGATTATTTGTGTTGAAGATGAACAGAATATTTGCGAGCTGGAGGTTTATACTTTGCAGTCTGTTGGTTTTGAAGCTAAGGGGTGCGGTTCAGGCAAAGAGCTTTTTTCTGAACTGGAAAATAATGTACCACAGCTTATTTTACTGGACATTATGTTACCGGATGAAGATGGTTTAAGCATTTTACGAAGACTGCGTAGTGATGCGCGCTATGCCAATATACCTGTTATTATGGCTACTGCGAAGGGAATGGAGTTTGACAAGGTAAAAGGATTAGATGCAGGTGCAGATGATTATATTGCTAAACCCTTTGGAATGTTAGAGATGGTTTCCCGTGTCCGGGCGGTGTTGCGCCGTTGCAATAATGATAAGTCTCAAGAACAGCTTCTTACTTATGGTGAGTTAAGTGTAAATACTGCCAGTCATACAGTCGTTGTTGCTGGGGAAAATATCGTGTTGACCTTAAAAGAGTATGAACTGTTGAAAAAGTTTCTCTATAATCCAGGCATTGTGTTTTCGCGTGATAAATTGCTTTTGGAAATTTGGGGCTATGAGTTTAGTGGGGAAACTCGCACGGTAGACGTGCATATCCGTACCTTGCGACAAAAGCTTGGTGTTGCAGGAGAATATATTGAAACAATTCGTGGCGTTGGCTATCGCTTGTCAGGTAAATAATGAGAAAGAAAATATTTTACAGTTTATTTTTGCTGACATTTACAGTGCTCTTTTTTGCTACAGCATTATTCTTATGGATAAGCTATCGCCAGGTTACTGAGGTGAATGTTCAAAGCTTAAGAAACCAGGCGCAAATACTCTTAGCTTTAGATGAACAAGGTAAGTTGGATTATGAAAATCTTTTCCATGCAAAAATAGAGGACAGGCTCACAGTGCTTTCTGCTGGTGGAAGGGTTTTGTTTGATAATTATGCTAACGCTCAGCAGATGGAAAACCATTTGGAGCGGGAAGAAGTGCAACAAGCTTTGGAGAAAAATATAGGATTTGCTACAAGGTACTCCTCTACTTTGAACAAAGAAGTAATTTATTATGCAACCCGTTTAGCCAAGGGCGATATTATTCGCTTCGCCCGTACTAATGATGCAGTATACGCTCAGTTCGGCGATGTGTTGCAATATTGTGTGTTAGCCTCGCTATTACTTTTGACGGTAGCATTCATTGTAGCGCGTAAAATTACAGCAAATGTGCTTGCGCCTTTAGAAACTTTCGATTTAGAGCATCCTCAGAAAGCAAAGGCTTATCCGGAGCTAAGACCAATTCTTCGGAGGTTGGCGAACCAGCAGCAAATGCGCAGAGAATTTTCTGCAAATGTATCCCACGAATTAAAGACTCCCTTACAGTCCGTGCTTGGATATTCCGAAATTATGCTGAACGGTTTAGTAAAACCGGAGGATCAGAAACGCTTCATGCAAAAAATTTATGATGAAGCTAAAAATCTTTTACAGCTGATTGATGACATCATTAGATTATCTAAATTGGATGAACAGCAGAAGAATTATACGGAGCATTTTAATTTGCGAGAAGTTATCGCAAATGTTATGCTACGTTTGCAAAATAAGGCTGACCAAAATAGCATTACCTTAAAGTTTGAAAGCAGTGTGAATTCTATGCCTGTAATCGGTAGCAAAGCAATGCTGGAAGAAGTCTTTAGTAATCTCATAGACAATGCCATTAAATACAATTGCGAAGGTGGAAGTGTTATCGTTTCCTTAGAAGAAACACCTAAAAAATGGGTGATTAGCATTTCTGATACAGGTATAGGTATAGAGCAGGATGAGCAGGAGAGAATCTTTGAACGCTTCTACCGTGTTGACAAGAGCAGGCATTGTGAAGGAACTGGTTTAGGTTTATCCATTGTTAAGCATGGAGTAATGATTCATCGCGGAAGCATCAGTGTTCGTAGTGCTTTAGGCAGTGGTACGGTCATAGTTATCAAGTTACCTAAAATTGAAGATTAAGGTTTAGCGGCAGATGAATATCTGTCGCTTTTACTTTTATTTAACAATTTTTTACATGACGCATACCTTTCTCTAATAAGGGCTTTACTTTGGCGGCTTATACTTACCTTGTAAACTCAAAAAAGTTTTTTAGGAGGAAGATTAAAATGAAAAAACAAAAACTTGTAAGCTTAGGTTTGATAGCAATGTTGGCATTAGGCATTATGGGCTGTGGGAATGAAGGCAAAAATACAGTTGCCGCTAAAAATGATGGTATAGTTGTAATCTCCCGTGAAGATGGCAGTGGTACCCGTGGCGCTTTTGTAGAACTTTTTGGTATTGAAAAGAAAGACGCCAATGGCAAGAAGCTTGACCTTACTACGGAAAATGCTGCCATTACCAACAGCACAGCGGTAATGTTGACGACTGTTAAAGGTAATAAAAATGCTATTGGTTATATTTCATTAGGCTCTTTAAATGATAGCGTTAAAGCGTTAAAGATTGATGGTGTTGAGGCAAGTGCTACCAATGTAAAAAGTGGTGCGTATAAAATTTACCGTCCCTTTAATGTTGTGACTACTGGAAACACCAAACTTGCTGCCCAAGATTTCATCAACTACATTATGTCCAAGGAAGGGCAAGCTGTTGTTGCTAAGCATGGTTACATCGGTAATGAAAAGGCAGATGCTTATTTGGGCATTGATGTGGAAGGCAAGGTTGTTGTAGCAGGTTCTTCCTCAGTAACTCCGATTATGGAAAAGCTTAAGGAAGCATATCAAAAAGTTAATGGCAAGGTTAAAGTTGAAGTTCAACAAAGCGATTCCACCACTGGGATTAAGGCAACCATAAAAGGCTTGTGCGATATCGGTATGGTATCTCGCAATTTAAAACAAAGTGAAGTAGATAAAGGCTTGCATAATTTTAAGATTGCCATTGATGGTATCGCTGTTATCGTGAATAAAGAAAATAAAATTGATAATCTTAGCAAGGCAAATGTAGCTGATATTTTTACTGGTAAAGTAAAAACTTGGCAAGAGTTTTGATTAATAGTTATGAACTTGCAAAAAGATAAATTTTTTAGAAACAGCTTTTTCTGCATAGCGTTTGTATCAGTAGTAGCAGTAGTGATGATTTGCAGTTTTTTATTTGTTGGTGGTATGCCTGCCTTGGAAAAGATTGGTGTAATGAAATTTTTATTGGGTACACGGTGGAGACCAAGCAGTGAACTTTACGGTATTCTGCCTATGATTTTGGGAAGTATGTACGTGACGATGTGCGCGTTAATATTTGGCGTACCCATCGGAATTTTAACAGCAATTTTTATGGCACGCTTTTGTCCACGTAAGCTTTACCGTTTTTTCAAACCGATAGTAGAGCTTATGGCAGGTATACCTTCCGTCATTTATGGCTTCTTTGGCTTAGTAGTGCTTGTTCCCTTGGTGCGCGATAACTTTGGCGGTACGGGAAGCAGCTTGCTAACGGCAGCCCTGCTTTTAGGAATTATGATTTTGCCTACGATTGTTACAGTTGCAGAAGCGGCGTTAAGGGCAGTACCAGAAAGTTATTATGAGGGAGCCTTGGCTTTAGGTGCTGACCATGTAAGGAGTGTATTTTTTACCATTGTTCCAGCTGCCAAAAGTGGACTTGTGGCAGCGATAATCTTAGGCTTAGGCAGAGCAGTGGGCGAAACTATGGCAGTAATAATGGTGGCAGGTAATCAGGCGCGTATGCCACAAGGTTTATTGGAAGGCGTGCGTACCATGACAACAAACATAGTCATTGAAATGGGTTACGCTACGGATTTGCATTATGATGCCTTGATTGCTACAGCGTTGGTGTTGTTTTTATTTATTGTGCTTCTGAATTTAAGCTTCGCTTATTTTAAAGGTGGGATGTTTGGTAATGGTTAATTGTTTCAAAATGCAAGCTGCTACAACTGCGTCCAAGGTTTTAGGGATAACAGTGTGGTTGGCTGCTGGAGTAAATGTTTTAAGCCTTATTTCTTTAATAGGCTACATCTTGGCGCAGGGGATTCCTTATTTAAGTTGGGAGTTATTTGCTCTTGAATATACAACCCAAAATGTTTCCCTGTTTCCTGCTTTAGTAGACACCCTCCTTATGGTAGCGGTTGCTTTGAGCTTGGCAGCTCCAATTGGGATAGGTACTGCCATCTATTTTGTAGAGTATGCTAAAAAGGGCAATAAGTTTGTTTCAATAATGGATATGACTACGGATACTTTGGCAGGGATTCCCTCGGTGGTTTATGGCTTGTTTGGCTTGTTGTTCTTCGTGATTTACTTACAAATGGGTTATTCATTGCTCGCAGGTGCCTGTACCGTAGCGATTATGATTTTGCCGATGATTATCCGCACTACAGAAGAAGCTTTACAAGCTGTACCTATATCCTACAGGGAAGAAAGCTATGCTTTAGGTGCTAACAAGTTGCGTACAGTATTGGTAGTAGTTTTGCCTGCGGCAGTGCCTGGGATTTTAGCTGGGATAATCTTAAGTATTGGACGCATTATGGGTGAAACGGCAGCCTTGGTTTATACTGCCGGTACTGTTGCCCAGTTACCAGAAGATTTGTTTTCTTCAGGACGGTCTTTAGCAGTACATTTATATGTTCTGGCAAGTGAGGGATTGTTTATGGAGCAAGCCTTTGCGACTGCGGTTGTGTTAGTGATAATTACCGTTATTATTAATGGGGCTTCTACTTGGATGGCTGGAAAGTTAATGAGAGGGAATTAGGATGAATAAATTTGAAATTGCTAATCTGAATTTATACTATGGTGACTTCCATGCACTTCATAACATAAATATGGAGATAAAGGGAAAAGAGGTTACTGCGTTCATCGGGCCAAGCGGTTGTGGTAAAACCACATTATTGAAAACATTGAATAGAATGAACGATTTGGTTGATGGCTGTAAAGTTACGGGCAAGGTTTTGTTTGATGGGGAAGATATTTTCCAAGTGCAGGATGTTAATTTGCTGCGCAAGCGAGTAGGCATGGTATTCCAAAAGCCAAATCCATTTCCCATGAGCGTTTACGATAACATTGCTTTTGGACCGCGCACTCATGGTATAAAACAGAAGTCACTTCTAGATGAGGTTGTAGAAGAAGCTTTAGTTAAGGCTGCGGTTTGGGACGAGGTAAAAGATAGATTGCACAAAAGTGCGTTGAGCTTTTCTGGCGGGCAACAGCAAAGACTTTGTATTGCGAGAGCGTTGGCGGTAAAGCCGGAAGTGCTTTTAATGGACGAACCTACCAGCGCACTTGACCCCATCAGCACTATGAAAATTGAAAAATTGGTCTTGAATTTGAAAAAGGAGTATACCATCGTCATAGTTACCCATAATATGCAGCAGGCAGCGCGTGTTTCAGATAGGACAGCGTTCTTTTTCTTGGGTGAGTTAGTTGAATTTGATAAAACTAGTAAAATATTCACTGCTCCCTCCAATAAAAAGACAGAGGACTATGTGCAAGGTCGGTTTGGATAAAAAATAAACAGCACCATCCTTTATGGGTGGGGCTGTTTAAATGTATCTATGTATAATTTCGAGAGCAATCTTTTTGCGGGGCGAGCAGGAATCCATGGCTTGTTTTTCTATAAAGCGGTGTGCCTCCTGTTCGGTCATGCCTTCCTTGCCAATTAAAAGCCATTTGGCTCTATTGGTTAAACGCAGTTCAGCGGCTTGTTCTTCCGCAAGATGAACTTTATTTGTCAAGGAGCGCATCCGTTCTTTGGCGCTTACCATGCAGGAAATAGTTGCAAGCAATGTCTGTTTGCCAAGAGGTTTGCCAAGAAGGAAGATGCCTTGTTCAGCAATCTGGTCATAGGTTTCATCGTAGTCTTCGCTTTTTACTAGGAGCAGAACGATACTACCATTGGCTTTGGAAGCGTTCAAGGCGAAACGGATACCAACATCTGCTTGAGCAGAAGTATTGACGATTATAAAGTCGTAGCTTTTAGATTCCAGTGCTTTGCTGGCGTTTGCGAAGCTAGAAAAGAAATGTTTTTCTGGATAAGTGCCTTGAGGAAGTATGTTATCTAAAATTGCATTGAAACTTTCAGATGCAGAAAGAATCAATACGTTGTAGGTATGTTCTTTAAAACTCATAAGGCAAATCTCCTTGATATTACTATTGGCGGTGAGGTTTTAATTCCGAACGATAACTGATTAATATAAAAATTGTTCGGTAAAATACAATCGCTTTTTTCGTGGATATTATAGTTCTTAAAGTGCATCTGTGTCAAGGAATAAGCAAATTTTCGCAATATTTCAGATTGGATGATTCAGAAAAAGTTCACAAAGGATTCGTTGACAATGTTCGATATGGGGTGTATAATTCAAAACGTAAAAAGCAAATGGCTTTTAAAAATAAGGAAACTTTTTGGGGATGTAATTTAGAAAATCTAATATGTTTGTAAGGCAATGGCGTCTTTGATGTTTGTAGCATCAGAGTCGCCTTTTTTATTTACAAATAAAGCAGAAGGAGGATTTCATTATGAGAAGTGTACCTGATTATTTTGGCTGCTTGGTTTTTAATGACAAGGTTATGAAAGCCAAATTGCCAACAGAGGTATATGAATCTCTGAAAAAAACCAGAGAGGAAGGGGTTCGTTTGGATAGTAGCGTTGCCAGCGTAGTTGCTGATGCTATGAAAGATTGGGCTGTTGCCAACGGTGCTACCCATTTTACACACTGGTTCCAACCTTTGACAGGCATTACCGCCGAAAAGCATGATAGCTTTATTGCGCCTACTGATGATGGTGGAGTAATTATGGAGTTCTCCGGTAAAGAGCTTATTCAAGGCGAACCAGATGCTTCTTCTTTTCCGTCCGGTGGCTTGCGTGCCACTTTTGAGGCTAGGGGTTATACTGCTTGGGATCCTACATCATTTGCCTTTATCAAAGATAAAACCTTATGTATTCCCACAGCCTTCTGTGCTTACAATGGTGAAGCCTTAGATAAAAAGACTCCTCTTTTGCGTTCTATGGCGGCGTTGAATAAACAAGCATTGCGCATTCTGAAATTATTTGGCAATAAGGAGGTGAAAAGTGTACACACCAATGTAGGTCCGGAACAGGAATATTTTTTGATTAGCAAAGAAATGTATGAACAACGTCCTGACCTTAAATTTACTGGCAGAACGCTTTTCGGTGCCAAACCTCCTAAGGGACAAGAAATGGACGACCATTATTTTGGTGCCATAAAACCTAAGGTTGCTGCTTTTATGGCAGAACTGAATGAAGAATTGTGGAAGCTGGGCGTTCTAGCAAAAACTGAACACAATGAAGTTGCTCCTGCACAGCATGAGCTGGCTCCAATTTTTACAACCACGAATATTGCTACAGACCACAACCAACTAACTATGGAGATTATGCAAAAGGTTGCTGCCAAGCACGGCTTGGTTTGCTTGTTACACGAAAAACCCTTTGCGGGAGTAAATGGTAGTGGTAAGCATAACAACTGGTCCATGGCGACTAATACTGGTATTAACTTGTTGGCACCGGGTGCTACGCCTTATGAAAATGCACAATTTTTATTGTTCTTGTGCGCAGTGATAAAAGCTGTCGACGATTACCAAGACTTATTGCGTATTTCCGTGGCTACTGCTGGAAATGACCATCGCCTTGGAGCTAACGAAGCTCCGCCGGCAGTTGTATCTATGTTCTTGGGCGATGAGCTTACAGAAGTTTTGGAAGCTATCGAAACTGGCAATCCGTATAAAGGCGCAGCAAAAACACAGTTGAAGCTTGGCGTTGATGTGTTACCTAAGTTCAATCGTGATACTACTGACCGCAACAGAACTTCTCCCTTTGCCTTTACTGGCAATAAATTTGAGTTCCGTATGCTTGGTTCTTCTAACAGCATTGCTTGTGCCAACATTATGTTGAATGCAGCTGTGGCAGAAAGTTTAAAAATTTACGCAGATAGATTGGAAGGCGTAGCAGATTTTGAAACTGCCTTACATGAAATGATTAAGAAAACTATCAAAGACCATAAACGCATTATTTTTAATGGCAATGGTTACGATGAAGCTTGGATAAAAGAGGCAACTGAACAAAGAGGCTTGTGTAATTATCGCACCACTCCTGATTGCATACCCCACGTATTAGATAAAAAGAATGTGGATATGCTTGTCGGTCATAAAGTCTTTACGGAAACGGAATTGAAATCCAGATGTGAAATTCAACTGGAAAATTATTGCAAGACCGTCGTGATTGAAGCCAATACAATGGTGAACATGGCAAAAACGCTTATCGCACCTGCGGTTGAAGCTTATGCCGCTGATGTTGCCAAGGCTGTAGCAGCAAAAAGACTTGTTGATGCAAATTTGCCTTGTAAATACGAAAGCAAGCTTATTAAAAATCTTTCTGCTTTGACAGATAGAATTGCAAGCTGCATAGAAGAATTAGAAATGGCACTGCAAGAACTGCACGAAGCAAAAGATGTTGTTGATGAAGCTAATGCTATTCGTGACAATGTGTTAGAAAAAATGAATGCGCTGAGAATTGCCTGCGATGAAGCAGAGCTTTTGACAGCAAAAAAATATTGGCCGTTTCCCACCTATAGCGACTTGCTGTTTGGTGTGAAATAAAAATGAAAGGCCATAATGAGGGGAAAATGAGGGGATTTTTATGAATTTAGGAGAAATTACAAAGCTCACTTCGGATATAGCAAGAAGTGAAGTTTTTGGCGTTTGGTTTTTAATGGGTGCTGCTTTGGTGTTCTTTATGCAAGCAGGCTTCGCTATGGTAGAAAGTGGTTTCACTAGAGCGAAAAATGCTGGCAATATTATTATGAAAAACTTAATGGACTTTTGCATTGGTACAATCTGTTTTATGTTTGTAGGCTTTAGCCTGATGATGGCAGAAGATTATGCCTTTGGAATTATTGGCATTCCTAATCTGGAAATTATTACTGATTTCTCAGGCTTTATTAAAAACCATGCGTCCAATTTTGTGTTTAATCTGGTGTTCTGCGCTACGGCTGCAACCATTGTGTCTGGCGCTATGGCAGAAAGAACAAAATTTAGCTCATATTGTTTATATTCTGCAATGATTTCTCTGTTTGTTTATCCGGTGGAAGCAGGTTGGGTGTGGAACAGCCAAGGCTGGCTCGCTCAAAAAGGATTCCATGATTTTGCAGGCTCTGCTGCCATCCACACTGTTGGTGGGTTAAGCGCACTTATTGGCGCCATCATGGTAGGCCCGCGTTTAGGAAAATATATTGAAGACGAAACTGGGGAAATTATTAAGGTTAATGCCATTCCCGGTCATTCCATAGTCTTGGGGGCAATGGGCAGCTTCATTCTATGGTTTGGCTGGTATGGTTTTAATGGTGCAGCTGCTTGGGACATATCCGCTTTGACTTCCATCTTCCTTACAACAACCATAGCCCCGGCAGCTGCTACCTTTACTACAATGCTTTATACCTGGTATAAGCTTGGCAAACCAGATGTTTCCATGTGTATAAATGCCTCTTTGGCTGGCTTAGTTGGTATCACTGCTGGTTGTGATGCACTGGACGGAGTGGGCGCCCTTGTTGTAGGTGTTGTATCTGGCATTCTGGTGGTAGAATCCATAGAATTTTTGGATATGAAGCTACATATTGACGACCCTGTTGGTGCAGTTGGCGTGCATCTTGTAAGCGGGATTTGGGGTACGTTAGCAGTAGGTCTTTTAGCAAATCCAGAAGCACCTGCTGGTTTGGAAGGCTTGTTATATACGGGCAAAGCTGAATTGATAACAGTACAATGCCTTGGCGTTCTGGGCATTTTGGCTTGGACTACAGTGATGATGCTTTTAACCTTTAGCTTCATTGATAAAATATTTGGGTTACGTGTTAGTGAGGAGGAAGAAGTTAAAGGCCTTGATACTGCTGAACATGGTATAGTAAGAGCTTATGCAGACTTTGTACTGGAAAAGAATTAAATAAAAATTATAGGGTGTCAAAAAGTTGGATTGTTCATCCAACTTTTTGGCGTTTGTCTTAGAAATATAAAGAGGGGAACCAAAATGGAGAAAATTCACGAATTATACGAAGGTAAAGCAAAAAAATTATATAGCACTCCTGATCCGAGACTTGTCATTGTCTCTTACAAGGACGATGCTACTGCATTTAACGGCTTAAAAAAGGGGACTATAGTTGGCAAGGGGGTTATCAATAATAAGATGAGTAACCTTCTGATGCAACGACTGGAGAAAATGGGCGTGCCTACTCATTTTGTAGAGGAACTCAATGACAGGGAAACCCTTGTGAAAAAAGTAAGCATCGTACCTTTAGAAGTGATTGTGCGTAATGTCAGTGCGGGCTCCTTTGCCAAACACTATGGCGTTGCAGAGGGTATTGTCTTTTCAAAACCCACCATTGAATTTTCTTATAAGAATGATGCTTTGGAAGACCCATTGCTTAATGAGGAGCATGCTGTAGCCTTGAAGCTGGCAACAGAAGAAGAAATTACACTTATTAAAAAATATGCCTTGCAGGTAAATGAAATTTTAAAGGCTTTTTGGGATGAGTGTGGGGTAACCTTGGTGGATTTCAAATTAGAGTTTGGTCGCTTGTATGATGGAACCATTGTTTTAGCGGACGAGATTAGCCCTGATACCAGTCGCTTGTGGGATAGCAAGACTGGGGAAAAATTAGATAAAGATCGTTTTCGTCGTGACCTTGGTGGCGTAGAAGAAGCTTATGCAGAAATAATGAAGCGTTTGCAAGAACGTATTTAAGTTTAGTGTAATAGATGCTAAAAATAATGGATGGAGTTTTGGAATGGTTAATGAAAAAATATTAGTACTTGATTTTGGCGGACAGTACAATCAGTTAATCGCTCGTCGTGTAAGGGAACAACATGTTTATGCGGAGATAAAACCCTACAACAAAATAACGGTAGCCGAAATTAAAGAAAGTGGCTACAAGGGAATTATCTTAACCGGCGGACCAGATAGTGTTTACGATAATAATGCTCCTTGTTTTGATTCTGCTATTTTAGATGCAGGTATTCCAGTTTTAGGAATTTGTTACGGAATGCAATTGATGGCGTATATGGCTGGCGGTTTGATTTGTAATGCAGAAAGTGGGGGCGAATATGGTAAAACTAAGGTTTATGTGAAGGATAGCCGCTTGTTTAAAGGTGTTCCTGAAGAAAATATTTGCTGGATGAGCCACGTTGATTATGTTGTTAGAGTACCGGTTGATTTTAGAGTCATAGCTTTTACTGACAAATGTCCCAGTGCTGCTATGTGTGACGAAGCACGTAACCTTTATGGTGTGCAATTTCATCCTGAGGTAACCCATAGTGTGTATGGTAACAAAATACTTGCTAACTTTCTTTTTGAAGTGTGCCATTGCAGTGGTGATTGGAAGATGGAAGACTTCGTGGAAACTACTATTGCCTATTATCGCAAGCATTTAGCTGGTAAAAAAGTTTTGTTGGCACTTTCCGGTGGGGTGGATTCTTCTGTGACTGCGATGTTGTTGCATCGTGCCATAGGGCAGAATTTAACTTGTGTTTTCGTTGACCATGGGCTTTTGCGTAAGGGTGAATATGATTTTGTAGAAAACGTTTTTCACCAAAAATTTGGTATGAATTTAATTCGCGTCAATGTGGCGGATAGGTTCTTGAAGCTGCTTGCAGGCATAACGGAGCCTGAACAAAAGCGTAGGATAATTGGCAAAAGCTTTATCCGTGTTTTTGAAGAAGTTGCCAAAGCATTGGGTGATATAAATGTTTTAGCGCAAGGGACAATTTATCCTGACGTGGTGGAAAGTGGCAAGGGAGATTCTGCCATGATTAAAAGCCACCACAATGTAGGTGGTTTGCCACGGTTAATGGATTTTGAAGAAATTGTGGAGCCTTTGCGAGATTTGTTTAAGGATGAGGTGCGTGAAGTTGGGGAACGTCTTGGGATACCGAATGAATTAGTATGGCGACAACCCTTTCCCGGGCCAGGATTAGCAGTGAGAGTGATTGGCGAAGTTACAGAAGAGAAGCTGTCAATTTTGCGAGAGGCAGATGCTATTTTTAGGGAAGAAGTTGTTAATAGTGGTTTCGAATTTATGACTAACCAATATTTTGCCGTGCTAACAGACTTACGTAGCGTAGGCGTAAAAGGTGATGCTCGCACTTACGGTTACACTATTGCCTTGCGTGCAGTAAGTACCGATGATTTTATGACGGCGGAATGGACACGGCTGCCCTACGAATTGTTGGAAAAGGTGAGCAACAGGATTACCAATGAAGTGCAAGGCATTACAAGGGTTGTTTACGATATAACATCAAAACCGCCTGCAACGGTGGAATGGGAATAAAAGGAGTTAGATGCATGACTAAATATATTTTTGTAACCGGTGGTGTTGTGTCGGGATTGGGTAAAGGTATTACAGCTGCTTCCTTGGGCAGATTATTAAAAGCTCGTGGACTAAAGGTTGCCGCCCAAAAACTGGATCCCTATATTAACGTTGACCCTGGTACCATGAGCCCTTATCAACACGGGGAAGTTTATGTAACCGAAGATGGTGCCGAAACTGACCTTGACTTGGGTCACTATGAACGCTTTATTGATGAAGAGCTCAATAAATATTCCAATCTTACTACCGGCAAGGTTTACTGGAATGTACTGAACAAAGAACGCCGTGGTGAATATCTTGGTTCTACTGTGCAAGTGATTCCTCACATCACCAATGAAATTAAAGAGTTTGTTTACAGTGTAGGCAAGAAGACAAATGCTGATGTAGTCATTACTGAAATTGGTGGAACCATTGGCGATATTGAGTCTCAGCCTTTTATTGAAGCGGTACGTCAAATTTCTTTGGAGGTAGGCAGGGAAAACAGTCTGTTCATTCATGTAACAATGGTTCCTTTCCTGCGTGGTTCCGGTGAACATAAATCAAAACCCACCCAACATTCAGTTAAGGAATTACAAGGAATGGGTATTAATCCTAATATTGTGGTGCTGCGTTGTGATGAGCCTTTAGAAAAATCCATCTTCAAAAAGATTTCTTTGTTCTGTAATGTGAAGCTTGATTGTGTTATTGAGAACATCACCTTGCCTAATCTTTATGAAGCACCGTTAATGCTGGAAAAGTCTAATTTTTCAGCAGTTGTTTGTCGGGAACTGGGCATTGCTGCACCGAAACCTGATTTAAAAGAATGGACTGCCATGGTGGAACGCATTAAAGGTAGACCTTATTGTGTTGATATAGGTCTTGTTGGAAAATATGTAGGTCTTCACGATGCTTATTTATCCGTGGCGGAAGCCTTGCAGCACGCAGGTTTTTATCATAATGCTCATGTGTGCATTCATTGGATTGATTCCGAGAAAATCACTGCAGCAAATGTTCAAGAAAAATTAGGAAAACTTGACGGAATTCTTGTGCCCGGCGGTTTTGGCAGTAGGGGTATTGAGGGAATGGTTCTGGCAGCGAAGTTTGCTAGAGAAAATGCTGTTCCCTATTTTGGAATTTGTTTGGGGATGCAGATTGCTGTAATTGAATACGCAAGAAACGTACTGGCGATCAAAGATGCAAATTCTGGTGAGTTTGATGAGCTGTGTAAGCATAAGGTTATAGATTTTATGCCTGGACAAAGTGATGCTCTTGATAAAGGTGGCACTCTACGCCTTGGCGCTTATCCATGCCGCATTAAAGCTGGTACCACAATGGAGCGCTGCTATGAACAGGCAATGATTAGCGAAAGGCATAGACATCGTTATGAATTTAATAACGATTTTCGTGAGGCTTTCGAAGAAAAAGGACTTACACTCAGTGGTACTTCTCCAGATGGCAGGTTGGTTGAAGCCGTAGAGCTTAGTGACAGAAGCTTTTATGTGGGTGTGCAATATCATCCTGAATTTAAAAGTAGACCAAATAAAGCACATCCGTTGTTTAAGGGCTTTGTAGGAGCTGCATTAGAACGAGTACACGGAGGCGAAAAATGAGTATTCATGAGGAATGCGGGGTTTTTGGTGTTATGGCACCAGTGCCTTGTAACGTAGCAAGTATTTCCTATTACGGGCTCTATTCTTTACAGCACCGTGGACAGGAAAGCTGTGGCATAGTGGTTAATGATGACGGAGTATTTTCTTCCCATAAGGATTTGGGCTTAGTCAATGAAGTGTTTTTGCCTGATGTGTTAGCTAAACTGCCAAAGGGGAGAATGGCTGTTGGGCATGTTAGGTACGGTACTACTGGCGCAACCAATCGTAATAACTGCCAACCCATTGAAGTGAACCATCAAAAAGGCAAGATGGCATTGGCGCACAATGGGAATCTTACCAATGCGGAAGAATTACGTTCTGAGTTGGAATTAAGTGGTGCAATTTTTCATACTACCAGCGATACGGAAACTATTGCCTATATTGTTACCAAGGAGCGTTTGCGTACTGGCTCTATGGAAAAAGCAGTAAGTGCTGCCATGAAGGTTTTAGACGGAGCCTATTCTTTGGTGTTGATGTCTCCGCAAAAATTAATTTGCGCTCGCGATCCTCACGGCTTTCGCCCTTTGTGCTATGGGAGGACTTTAGATGGCACTTACATTATTGCTTCTGAAAGCTGTGCCTTAAAAGCAGTAGGAGCAGAGTTTATTCGTGACGTGGAACCGGGGGAGATAATTGCGTTTACAGATGAAGGCGTTACTTCCTACAAAGAACATTGCCATGATTGTCCTAAGCGTACCTGCATTTTTGAATATATTTATTTTGCACGTCCAGATTCTGTGATTGATGATGTTTCCGTATATGAAGCACGCTTGCGTGCAGGCAGACTTCTTGCAAAACATCATCCTGTCGATGCTGATGTGGTTATAGGCGTGCCGGATTCTGGCTTGGATGCAGCCTTGGGTTTTAGTCAGGAAAGTGGTATTCCCTACGGAATAGGACTGGTGAAAAATAAATATATTGGCAGAACCTTTATTGCTCCTGAGCAGGAGCTTCGTCTTGACCAAGTGCGCATTAAGTTGAGTGCCATAGAAGCCAGCGTTAAGGGGAAACGCGTAGTTTTGGTAGATGATTCCATCGTGCGCGGAACTACGAGTCAAAGACTTGTTAAGCTTCTGCGTGAGGCTGGTACCAAAGAAATTCATATGCGTATCTCTGCACCACCTTTTTTGCATCCCTGTTACTATGGAACTGATATTGATTCTGAAGAAAATTTGATTGCCTTCCATCATACTGTGGAAGAGATTGCGAAAATAATTGGCGTGGATAGTCTTGGTTATCTGGCAACGGATGAACTGCGTGAACTTGTAGGGAATGACGATTTTTGTAGTGCCTGCTTTACCAATGAGTATCCAACTTCTATTCCTCACGCAGGCAGTAAAAATAGATTTGAGCAAAAACTTTCTCACAAGAAAAAATGAGGTGCTCTTATGACCGTGAATTATAATAAGAAAATTATTTTGGAAAATGGACAGGAATATTACGGTTTTGGTTTTGGCTACGACGAGGATAAGGTTTGCGAGATAGTTTTTAATACGTCTATGGCTGGCTATCAGGAAATTTTGTCCGACCCGTCATATACTAATCAAGCTGTAGTTATGACCTATCCTTTAATTGGCAACTATGGTATGGCAGATGATGATTATGAAACAGAAACTCCTACCATTGGGGCAATGATTGTAAGAGAATATAATGATGTGCCTTCCAATTTTCGCAGCACTAAAACTTTAGCTATGGTAATGAAGGAATTTAGCATTCCAGGCGTGTATGGGGTTGATACACGCAAGCTGACACGTGCCATAAGAGATTTTGGTAGTTCTAAGGCATTGATAACTAAGGCGAGTACTCCTTTGGATGTAGGTTTAGAAATTTTAAGGGTAAGTGTCTTGCCTACAGATGCTGTTGAACAGGTAAGTTGTCAATGTATGTGGCGCTATAATGTGAAGAATCCTAAATTTCATGTGGTTGCCATAGACTGTGGCATAAAAATGAATATCATTCGTGAGCTGAACAAGTTTGGTTGTCAGGTGACACGTGTGCCTTGGAATACATCTGTGGAAGTCATAGAGCGTATTGCTCCTGATGGCATCTTTCTTTCCAATGGACCGGGTAACCCCGAAGATGTACAAGAGCTAATTGAAAATATACGTAAGCTTTTGGGTAAGTATCCAATCTTTGGTATTTGTCTTGGTCATCAACTGCTTGCTCTTGCCTATGGCGGGCAGACCTATAAATTAAAATTTGGTCATCGTGGGGGCAATCATCCTGTACGCAACTTGTTAAATAATAAAATTGAAATAACTTCTCAAAATCATTCCTACGCAGTGGAACCGGAAAGTATCAAGGCAACTCCTTTAGAGATTACTCATTTAAATATACTTGATGATACTGTGGAAGGAATGCGTTGCGTGAAGGATAAGGTTTTCAGTGTGCAGTATCATCCTGAAAGCGCTCCCGGTCCTCAGGACGGGAAATATCTTTTTAAGCAGTTTGTTGATTTAATGGAGGAGGCGAAAGAGCATGCCTAAAAGAACGGATATTAAAAAGGTTCTGGTGATTGGTAGTGGTCCTATTGTTATAGGACAAGCTGCTGAATTTGATTATGCTGGAACTCAGGCGTGCCTTGCCTTAAAAGAAGAAGGGTACGAAATAGTGCTGTGCAATTCTAATCCTGCTACCATTATGACAGATCCCAGTATTGCCGATAAGGTTTACATGGAACCGTTGACTTTGGAATACCTGACAAAAATTATTTATCGTGAGCATCCTGATGCCATTCTTCCTGGGATTGGCGGACAAACAGGCTTGAATCTTGCTATGCAGCTGGAAAAAAAGGGCGTGCTTGCTGACTGTGGTGTTGAACTTTTAGGAACATCTAGTAAAAGTATTGAACAGGCGGAGGATAGGGAGCTTTTTAAGGAACTATGTCAAAGCTTGGGTGAACCTGTTCTTCCTTCTGACATTGCTACTAATCTTGAAGAGGGTTTGACCATTGCCCAAAGGATTGGGTATCCCGTAGTTTTGCGTCCAGCCTTTACTTTGGGTGGTACTGGCGGTGGCTTTGCAGATAATGCTTCTGAATTTAGAGCGTTAATGAAAAATGCCCTTGCTCTTTCTCCTGTTAAGCAGGTGTTGGTAGAAAAGAGCATTAAGGGCTATAAAGAAATTGAATATGAAGTTATGCGTGATAGCAACGATACTGCTATTACAATCTGCAATATGGAAAACCTTGACCCCGTAGGCATACATACTGGTGATTCCATTGTAGTTTGTCCGTCTCAAACTTTGACAAACAAAGAATACCAAATGCTTAGAGACAGCGCTTTGAAAATTATTCGTGCGTTGAAAATTGAAGGCGGTTGCAATGTGCAGTTTGCTCTTGACCCACATTCCTTCCAATATTATTTAATAGAAGTAAATCCAAGAGTGTCCCGTTCTTCTGCCTTGGCATCTAAAGCAAGTGGATATCCCATTGCCCGCGTATCTGCCAAAATCGGGATTGGTATGACGCTGGACGAAATAATGTTAGCCAATACGCCTGCTGCCTTTGAGCCTGCACTTGATTATGTAGTGACGAAAATGCCGCGTTTCCCTTTTGATAAATTTACTGATGCAGATAACACCTTAGGAACCCAGATGAAAGCGACCGGCGAGGTTATGAGCATTGGTAGAAATTTTGAGGAAAGCTTTTTAAAAGCAGTACGTTCCCTTGAGATAGGATTGTTTCACGTGAAACATCCCAAGTTTGACTCCATGGGTCAGGATGAATTGTTAAAGTACATTGAAGCTGGTACTGATGATAGAGTTTACGCAATCGCTCAATTGTTACGCTTGGATTGCAATGTTGATAAGATAATTAATGCTACTGGTAT
>JAGAPX010000017.1 GCA_017623055.1 Phascolarctobacterium sp. | reverse complement strand
GAAAATCTGGAAAGAAATCGAATAAGCAGGTGGTAAGATGAAGAAGAAATTGATGACTTTACTTTGCTCCCTGCTGATGGCGCTTGGCTTTAGTACCAGTGCCTTCGCCGCAGAGCTTGGCTTTGTGGATTGGAATGCTGTTGTTGCAAACTATCCCGGCATCAAGCAAGTTGCCCAAGAAGTTATTGCTGAAAAGGCACGTTTGCAGGAGCAGTTCAATACTGAATCCAAGGCGCTCGCCACTGATCAAGAAAAGATTGAACTTGCCAACAAGCTGAACGCGCAAATGGCACAGTTTGAGCAAGGTAAGTATGAACCTATCAATAAAAAGATTCGCGAAACCATCTTGAGCGTAGCGCAAGCTAACAAAGTGGATAGCGTTGTAAACGCTAATGCAATGATTGTTGGTGGCAAGGACTTGACCAAAAAGGTTATCACTGCACTCAAAGTGCAATAGTTTATGTTTATGAGGGGATAACATGAACGAGAATATTTATAAGTACATTGGAACGAACATCATCTTTCACCGCAGGTTGTGTGGTATGACGCAGGCTGCTTTAGCACAGCGCTTGAACATTGGCGTGGCGAAGCTTTCTAAAATTGAAAGGGGTATTGATGTTTTAGAACAACCCTTGTCAGTTTACCTGCGCATTGCGGAACAGATGAATATCTCCATTGTGGAACTGTTTAAGACTACTGATGTTAAGGCGGTTAAGATATGTGTAAGAAAATCAGTCAAGTGATGTTGACTACATTCTTGCTTGTAGCAGAATACAACGCTTTCTTTGAAAAGCACCAAGTAAAAAAATAAATTGGTTTTAATTTCTCCAATTGCCGGAAAGCCTTTTCTCAGGCTTTTTCATACATTCATTTCTCCTATCTCTAAAAAGCAAAATGCCCTCGCTCTTGTGAGCGGGGGCATTTTGTGTGTAGCTTAGTTTATCTTATTCTCTTAGTTACATATCCAATTTCGTCTTTATAAATTTCTAAAATGTAGGGGAAGCGGTCGTACTTAATGCACATCCAGAAGTCAGGTTCGGGGAAAACTTCTTGGGTATCAGGGTTGAAGAAGTGTTCACCGCCGTGGAATTGTAAATCTGCTACGCGTTCGTCCATATTGGGAAGGTCTTCGCCGTCTAAGATGCTCTTGATGTATTCAGCGCACAGTTCGTCTTCTGCGGCAAGTTCTTCTGCGTTCCAACCCATGCATACTAAGGAAACAACTTCCGGTTGAGTTTCGATAATGTATTCCGCAATGGCTCTTGCATTTACTAAGCTGCCTGCCAAAATTCTGGTAGCGTTTTTAGCATTAACAACGCCTTGGGTGCCTGCACTGGTAGTGTGCAAAATGGTTTTTCCCTTTACGATGTCTGCGTTAACGGAAGAGGGGGAGTTACCAAAATCGAAGCCTTCTACCTTAATACCGTTGCGTTCACCAAAGAGCAGACTGTTGGGAGTGGTCTCCTTTAATTTAAAAGCTTCTTCTACGGAACCAATGGGGCGAATCAGTTCAACACCCATATCATACAAATAAGTTTCTAAAGAAAATGCTCTGAACACGTCGATGATGACAGTCAAGCCTTCTGCTTGTTTGGCACCGTCTATTAAATGCAGAACGTTTACTTTGCCATGATATCTTTTCATTATAAATAGTCACCTCTAAAAGAAAAGTGTGTTACAAATCATAAGGATATTATAACACACTTTCAGCTTTAGTTTTTAATTTTAAAGATAATCGCGTAGAGAACAGGCAAAATAACTAGAGTCAAAAGGGTTGCGCCTGTTAAGCCTGCCGCGATGGTAACCGCCATAGAATTCCAGAAGTCACTAAAGAACAAGGGGACAAGACCAAGTACCGTAGTGAAAGCCGCCAACATAATGGGACGGAAGCGGACAATGGCAGATTCTTTAATAGCTTCGATGGGAGCCATACCAGTTTCAAGATGCTGTTTGATTTGGTCAATAAGCACCACGCTGTTGCGGATGATGATACCTGCCAGCGCAAGTATGCCAAGCTCTGCCATAATACCCATGGTGGAGTTGAAGAGGAGCAAGCCCCACACAACACCAATGATGCCAAGGGGTACGGTACAGAAGATGATGAAGAGCTTGCGCACGTCCTGCAGTTCCAGCATTAGAAGGATGGTCATCAAAATTATCATCACCGGTACGGGTTTGAGTAGATAGTTCAAGGTTTTCTTACTATCTTCAAGGCTACCGCCAACTTCAATGGTAAGGTCACCGGGGAGATTGTCGCGCACGTCTTTTAACTGGTTATAAACTTCTTTAGTAACGTCGTTGCCAGTTACTCCTTCGATGATACTACCGCAAACAGTAATGGTAGGCTGCAAATTGCGACGCCAAATCATATTATCTTCGCTAACGTAACCAATGCGTGCTACCTGTGCCAAAGGCACTGCCCCTCTCGAAGTTGGGATGGAAACAGTTTCCAGCTGCGTGATGGTCGCTCGTTGGTTAGGTTCCAAGCGGAACACGATGTCAATATCTTGGTCGCCTTCTAAGTAGCTGGCGATAGTGTAACCGCTGACCTGTGCCTGCAAGGCGATGGCAACGCTTTGGCGGGTGATGCCCATTTGCAGAAGCTTATCG
>JAGAPX010000016.1 GCA_017623055.1 Phascolarctobacterium sp. | reverse complement strand
CGTGCATAAAGATTTCCTTATGCTATAATAGCCTTAGAATTTAAATATCAGGGGTGATATTATGAATAAACAAAAAATTTTAATCGCCGACGATGAAGCTCAAATCAGAGAAATTCTGCGCATTTACTTCGAAAAAGAAAATTTTGAAGTTGTTGAAGCAGAAGATGGTGCAGCTGCAATTTTGAAGGTTCAATCCGAAAAACCTGACATTCTGTTGCTGGACATCATGATGCCTGTACTTGATGGCATCGAAGTATGTAAGCAAGTTCGTAAAATGACTGACCTGCCCATCATCATGGTTACTGCAAAGGACGAGGATGATGACCGCATTGCAGGTCTTGAAATTGGTGCGGACGATTACATTACTAAACCCTTTAACTCTCGCGAAGTAGTAGCTCGCGTGAAAGCAGTTCTGCGTCGTGCTAACACTCAAGAAAAGAAAGGCGATGCTTCCCGCATTACCTATGATGGCTTGATTGTTGACATGGAAGAATACCAAGTAACTGCTTTTGGTCACAAGATGACTTTCACTACTAAAGAAATGGAACTTTTGTGGTGCTTGGCTTCCAATCCTGGTAAAGCTTTCTCCAGAAATCAATTGTTAGAAACCATTTGGGGTTACTCCTACTATGGTGATACTCGTACCGTTGATACACACATCAAACGTATCAGACAGAAGTTGAATATTCCTGCTGACGCTAAATGGGACATCACTACCATTTGGGGTGTGGGATATAAATTTGAGGTAAAAGAGTCTTAATGAAAAAATCACTCAGTACTCGCCTCATGTACAGCTTCATGACGATTATCGTTATAATTGTAGTGGGTATTACTGCCGGTATTTCTTACCTTATTGCTGATTACTTCTTTGAGACTAAGGAGCACGAATTGGCTAATAAAGGTCATGAAATGGCGGAAACCATCGAATACTTCATTCGTATGGATGACCGTGATACCCTTTACCGTTATATTGTGGCTGTAGACAGATTGGTTGGCGCAAGGATATGGCTATTTGACGAAAACTATGGACTACTGGCAGCTTCCTATGTAAATCGTAGGAGGTCCAGTAGTAGTGATGACTCTATGAGCTATTTTTTCGATGAAAGCAATGCTATGACCAACCTCGAGAGTGAGGGGATAGCTCTTTTAGATAAGGATGTCAAACGTGGTAATATCTCAGATAAGATTAGACTTATACTGAAAGATATTTACTCCGGTAAATCTGTTAAATCGCAAATTTTCCATCCATATTATAAGGAGCAAGTTATTTTGGTAGGCGTGCCTTACATAGACCCAATTACCAAAGCAAGGGGCGCAATTTTAATGACGGAGCCTTTAAGCGGCTTTGACAAATTTTTGCGTAACATATACATTTACACAGTTGTTTTAGGGCTTGTTGCCCTTGTGTTCAGCTTGTTTATTGTTAAGAAATTTTCCAAGACTCTTATCAAACCATTGGTTACTATGAAGGAAAGTGCTACGGCGATGGCTGCCGGGGACTATTCCATGCGAGTAGAAGTAAAAGGTGAAGATGAGGTTGCGGAACTTGGCAAGGCATTCAATTCTCTTGGCAGTGATTTGAATGCTTATGTAAACAAGATGGAGCGTACAGAAAAAATGCGTCGCGATTTCGTGGCGAATGTTTCTCATGAACTGCGTACACCGGTTACCATTATTCGTGGCTACAATGAAGCAATTTATGATGGTACGGTAACTGATGCTGAAGTTGTACAGCGTTATCGTAAGATGATTAATGAAGAAACAATCCGCCTTGAAAGAATGGTGCGTGAATTGTTGGATATTAGCCGTTTGCAAGCAAGCGACGAAATTTCCCAGCATAATATGGATGAGCTGCCTTTGGCGGTAATTGTCCGCAACGTTGCCGAAAAATTAATGATAAAGAGTGCAGAAAAGCACGTAAAATTCATTGTTGATGCAGATGATGACATAAAAATTTTAGGTAACGGCGACCAAATGGTTCAGTTAGTACTAATTTTAAGCGATAACGCATTGAAATATTCGCCAGAAAATAGTATTATATCGTTAGGTGCGAAAAAATTAGAAGATGGTTCTGTCCTGTTTTCAGTTAAGGACGAGGGGCCTGGCATCCCCGTTGAAGACATACCCTTTATTTGGGAGCGTTTCTACAAGGTGGATAAATCCCACTGCCGTAATGTTCCCGGTACTGGTTTAGGTCTTGCCATCGCTAAAGAAATTATTCGTATGCACGGTGCTCAAGCCGAAGTAAAAAGCGAGTGTGGTCAAGGAACCACATTTGAAATTAAATTTCCAAAGGATAAGGTAGTATAATGTTAAAGTATTTTTGTCCCGATTTTAGAATTAAAAGCCTGTATGACCTTTCTCCGAAATGGTTGAAACGTAATGGCTATAACAAAATTGTTGTGGATGTTGACAACACCATGATTCCTTACGATAAAACCGTTGTTGGTCCCCGTATGATGACTTGGATTCGTCATATGCACCAACAAGGCATTAATGTTGCCCTCATCACCAACAATGGTGGCGATCGCATGAAAGCAATCTCCCGCCAAACCCAATTAGGTTGTGTTATGCGTGCAATGAAACCGTTGCCGACCTCTTACAAAAAAATTGTTCAAGGTATGGGCGGCGGCAAGATTCTGTTCATTGGCGACCAATTGTTGACCGACGTTCTGGGTGCTAAATTTGCTGGTCACCCCGTAGTATGGTGTCAATCCTTGGGCGGTCCGGAACACTGGATTACTCGCTTCAACCGTAAAATTGAAAAATTCATTGCAAATCGTTTGATTAGCAGTGGTAGAATGCCTAAGGAGCGCGTATTATGAAAATAGCCTTGCTGCAAATGGAAGTTTTGGAAAAAAACAAGGAAGCTAATGTAGCTCACGGTTTGCAGCTGGTGCGTCAAGCAGCAGTCGATCACGACTTGCTGGTGATGCCCGAAATATGGACCACCGGTTATTCCTTGGGACGTTTGTCCAAGGAAGCTGAAACAGTAGACGGTGAAGTGTTAGCAGAAATTTGCAAGATTGCTGCCGAAAATGAATGCAGTATCATTGCAGGTTCTGTTCCTATGTCCAGAGATGGAAAGGTTTATAACACCTCTGTTGCCATCAACAAAGAAGGTAAAATTGTAAATATGTACGACAAGGTACATCTTTTTGGCTTGTTCAAGGAAGAAGATTTCTTCGCTCCCGGAGAAAACTTCCAAGCCTTTTACTTAGATGGCGTGTGCTGTGGTTCTACTATTTGTTATGATTTGCGTTTCCCCGAATTATATCGTCATTTAGCATTGCAAGGTGCGAAGATTATTTTCTGCCCTGCTGAATGGCCCTCGGCTCGCGGCGACATTTGGCGTCTTTTGGCGCAGGCTCGTGCAGCTGAAAACCACATTTTTGTAGTGGCTGTGAATTGCGCAGGAACCTTCAAGGGTGCGCCTTTCTTCGGACACTCTATGCTGGTAGCTCCCAGTGGTAAAATTTTAGCTGAAGCTGGTGACAAGGAAGAAATTATCTCCTGTGAAATCAATTTAGCTGACATAGATAAGGTGCGTAACAGGCTGAATGCTTTGGCTGATGTGCGCAAGGAGCTGATTCAATAATGAATTACAGAAGTTTTTTGACCGGAATAGCAGCCGGTCTACTTTTGTTTGTGCAGACAGGCATTAGTAGCGTGGAAGCTGCCATTCCTGCCGATGCGCCCAAGGATATAAAATTCATTTTGGGCTTTTATTACGGCAACGGTGAAAACATTTTAATAAGAGAAAATAAAGGACGCTTGGAGCTTTTGTACCGCTATTCTATGCAGGATAAATGCTTTGATTTGGCTAACGTTTACCCCTTGTCTAAGAATCATTTTGATTCCTATACAATGGTGGAGGCTGGGCCAATGAGCAATACGGAGGTTGGCGTTAAATTTGAACGTGACCCCGATGGTTACGGAATAACTTGTAGAGTAGGTGGTAACCGCTACAGCCGTTACTACTTTGGACAGGAAACTGGCGAGAATGCTAAGCCCTTCCGCTTCCCACCTGTAGAAAATTGGGAGGAGCTGCGTAAGCAGGCTAACGAAGCAGTAATGCCTGCTAGCCTAGCTACTGGTGAAGCAGTTACCTTAGTAGATGTAGCGACTGTTCCCGGCGTGAAGATAGATAATGTGTACGCAGGTGTTGACAATATTTTTGGCGCCCCCTTGTACACCACAAGCAAGCTATATTTAGGAAGCAAAGCGGTGGAAGCACTAACTAAAGTGCAGGAACGCTTGGCTACTAAAGGCTATGGCTTAGTAATTTGGGATGCGTATCGTCCGTGGTCCGTTAGCAAGCTAGCACATTTAGCTTTGCCTGCTGATAGAAAGTTTATGCTGGAAGACCCTGATTTAAAAGGTAGCAAGCATAACACTGGTAACGCAGTGGATGTAAGCTTGTACGATTTGGAAACTGGCGAAGCTGTGGAAATGAGCAGTGGTTTTGACGAGCCTTCCATGCGTCAGTACGCAAGCTATCCCGGTGGTACGGAACGACAACGCTATTTACGCACTTTGCTGCGTGAAACAATGGAAGAATTTGGATTTACGGGGATTGAGATGGAGTGGTGGCACTTCGAGTATGAAGCGTCTACTGCTTTCGCACATCTCAATATTCCTTTATCATATTTGAAATAATTAAAAATCGTTAGAAGTGCTGGAAGGCAAGGAACAGTGAAGCGCACGCAGCGAAGGTGTACTTATGGGTACATCGAGCAAGTAAGCAAGCTGTGACACAGCATAACAGTGCTTATAACGATTTTAGAAAGAGGTAGTAACAATGAATGTTTACGATTGCGCAAATGATTTGGCTCGTGCAATGCGCGAAAGCCATGAATTTAAAAAATTAAAAGAAGCTAACGAAATTTTGGCGAAAGACCCCGAAACTAAAAAATTGGTTGACGAGTTCCTCCAACTGAGCCAAGAAATCGAAATCGCTAAATTTCAAGGTCAAGAACCTGAAAAAGAAAAAACTGAAAAACTGCAAAAACTCTATGGCGTATTGGGTTTGAACCGTGATGCTATGGAATACCTGAACAACTTTATGCGTTTCCAAATGATGATGGCAGATATTTCCAAATCTATCCAAGACGTTGTAAAAGACGTAATGGGAGATAAATAATGGCTTGCGAAAAATTGCAGGACTTTTTTTATGGCTGTACTGCTCGCCCTTTGCTTATTGATGAACCTATGAGCCGTCACACCTCTTTTAAAATTGGCGGTCCTGCTGATTTAATGGCAATGCCCTCCAATGAAGAAGAGCTATGTAAATTATTGAAGCGTGCCGCAGAACACAATGTTCCCGTAACCTTGGTAGGCAACGGTTCCAATTTGCTGGTGCGTGATAAAGGTATTCGTGGTTTGATAATTAAGCTTGGCAATATACTCAACACCATTGAAGCTGACGAAAACAGTATCACTTTTGGCAGTGGTGTTTCTTTGGCACTTGCTTCTAAAAAAGCAGCAGATCTTGGCTTTACAGGCATGGAGTTTGCCGTTGGAATCCCCGGTTCCATTGGCGGTGCTGTGTATATGAACGCAGGCGCTTACGATGGAGAAATGGCTAACGTAGTTACTGCTGTCCGTACTGTGGATTCTCAAGGCAATGTTAAAGTGTTGTCCAAGGACGAAATGTGCTTCGGGTATCGCAAAACTGCACTTCAAGGTAGTGACTTAATCGTTACTGCTGTAACTGTAAGCATGCCTAAAGGTGAAGTGTCTGAAATTCTTGCCAAGATGGCAGATTTTAGTCAACGTCGCATTAGCAAGCAGCCTTTGGAACTTCCCAGCGCAGGTAGTATGTTTAAGCGTCCTCCCGGATATTTTGCAGGCACCTTGATTGACCAAACTGGTCTTAAAGGTTACACCGTAGGCGGTGCCCAGGTATCTACCAAGCACGCAGGCTTCGTGGTAAATATTGGCGGCGCCACTGCTGCTGACGTACTGCAGCTTATCAAAGACGTGCAGAACAAGGTGATGGCAGAACATGGTGTTATGCTTCATCCGGAAGTTTTAATAATTGGCGAAGAATAATTTTAATAAGCCCAACTTAATCGTTGGGTTTATTTTTTGGATTGACTGGACAGTCAGCCTTAGGTAAAATATGAACTGTGGAAAAAGAGTTTAGGAGAAAAGATACAATGGCTGAAGAATTGATGACAGAACAAGAGATACACCTTTTTGGTTTACAGGTGTTGATTCAATGTTTGGAAGGCAAAGGCTACGAAATCGAATTTGCCCAACCGGACAAAGCAAGCTTGCCTCACGTGGTTGCTAAAGCTGGCGACCAAATTACCTTCATCATCGCTGCTACCGATGTTTACCCTAACAAAGGTAAGGTTAACGATGCAGACAAGGCTGCTGTTTTGGAACACGCTAAGCAGTTTAATGCTAATTGTGCGTGTGCATACTTGGGCATTGCCAATGCAGTTGGTGTAGAAAACAAAGACAAGGCGTTGATGGGCAAGGCTTATCGTAACGCACGCTTTGTTACCGACTTTGGCGGTTTGGAGTTTATTTGCTTCGAAGACTAATTTATCGAGGTGAAGAAAATGGATTTATTGCAAGTTGACAAAAGCAAATGCTTAAAATGTGGCATCTGTATTGAAAGCTGTCCCTCCTGCATTCTTAGTATGGGGGAAGAAGGACCTAAGTGTGATTTTGATCGTGGTTGTATGGCTTGCGGTCATTGCGTGGCTGTTTGCCCCGTTGGTGCTCTTGAAAACAAGTACACTCCGTTGGAAAAGCAACGCCCTATAACCAAACCCATGCTTGATGCAGAAACTGCTTATGAATTTATGCGTATGCGTCGCAGTGTGCGTACCTTTAAACCTGCGTGCCCTACTGAAGAAGAATTAACTAGGCTTCTGGATATTACCCGTTACGCTCCTACTGCTGGTAACAGCCAAGGTATGTACTACGTGGTAATTCGTGATCCTGAAAAAATTAAAGCCATTGCAGATGCAGTTGCTGATTGGATGGAAGAAGAAATTGCTGCAGGCTCTGAAAATAAACGCTACTTTACCACCGTGCTTCGTGCTTATCGCGACCGTGGTCAAGACATTATTGCTCGTAATGCACCTTGCTTGATTGTGGCGCATACCCGTCGCTTGAACACCACCGGTGTAAGCAACGCAGAACAATGCTGGGGCTATGCAGAGCTTTTTGCTCCCACCCTTGGTCTTGGTACTACCATTGCGGGATTCATTCAAAGCTGTGGTATTGCAGGCTACAAGCCTTTGCTGGACTTGGTTGATTTGCCGGCAAAATACAAGATGGTTGGCTGCTTGATGGTTGGCTATCCTAAATACAAATTTAGACGTATGCCTGAACGTCAACATTTGAAGGTAGTATTTGAATAAGAAGTTTTAAGATAACAAAAACGGCTCCGCATTTGCGGAACCGTTTTTTAAGTTTTCTTATACTCTTTCGCTTACAAGGTTGAAGCCTTCTTCGCGGAGGCGAGATTTGATTTGTTCAATTTGTTCGTTGTCGCGGGTTTCCAAGCCCAGTTTCAGGAAGCAGCTGGTAATTGCCATGTTAGCATCGCTGCGGTCATGGTGTACGCTGATTACGTTAGCACCACAGCTGGAAACTATGTCGCTTACGTGGAGCAGTTGTCCCGGTTTATCTTCAAGGGCAATCATAAGGTTGGTCTTGCGACCACTCATTACTTGACCACGGGTGATTACGCGGGAGAGAATGTTTACGTCAATGTTGCCACCACTTACGAGGCATACAACTTTCTTGCCTTGGATGGGAAGCTTGTTGAAAAGGGCTGCTGCCACAGGAGTAGCACCTGCACCTTCGGCAATGAGCTTTTGCTTTTCGATGAGGGCGAGGATGGCTGCTGCGATTTCGTCTTCGCTAACAGTAATGATTTCGTCAACATATTTTTCGATGATGTTAAAGGTGTTTTCACCGGGAGTTTTTACTGCGATACCATCAGCAAAGGTGCTGACAGCGTTTAATGTTTGATAGCTTTTAGCCTTGAATGCGTTGAACATGCTGGCTGCGCCTGCTGCTTGTACGCCATAGATTTTAATATCGGGGCGCAGGCTCTTCATGGCGAGAGCAACACCGGAAATCAAACCGCCACCACCAATGGGAACGATAACTGCTTCGACATCGGGGAGTTGTTCCAGAATTTCAAGACCAATACTGCCTTGACCAGCAATTACCAAATCATCATCGTAAGGATGGATAAAGGTCATGCCAGTTTCTTCTTGTAGCTTTACTGCAAGGTCGTGGGCGTCGTCGTAGGTACCTTTGGCAAGACGAACTTCCGCACCAAGGCGCTTGGTGTTTTCTACTTTCATAATGGGTGCACCATCAGGCATACAGATGATGCTCTTGATACCCATTTTGGTTGCGGCAAGGGCAACGCCTTGAGCGTGGTTGCCTGCACTGCAAGCGATTACGCCTTTGGCACGTTCTTCGTCGGTAAGTTGGCTAATTTTATAGTAAGCACCGCGCACTTTAAAGCTGCCGGTTACTTGCAGGTTTTCGGTTTTTAAATATACTTGGCTGCCTTCGCAAAGTTGGGGGGCAGCAATTAAGTCCGTTTTGCGGGCGATGTCCTTCAATACAAAGGCTGCATGGTAAATCTTATCCAATGTCAGCATAATTTTCCTCCTCAGCTTTAAATTTAAAAGCTTTTAGTCTGTATAAGCAATATTCTATGTTAAATTGAGAGAGCAGTCAATAAATTATTTTGGTTAATGTTGCGGCATATGATATACTAATATGGACAAAATAACGAGTTTGTTGGAATGGAGTAGAAATATAATATGTCTAACTGGATAGAAGTAAACATACAAGTAACTCACGAAGCAGTAGAAGCTGTTTCTGATATTTTAGTAAGTGTTGGCGCTCACGGCGTTGCCGTTGAAGACCCGCAGCTGATTAACGATTTACGCAACAGCGGTACTTGGGAACTGTGCGATATTCCTGAGCAAGAAAACGCTGAAATCGTAACCGTCAGCGCTTACTATGCTGATGATGAAAAACTGCAAGGTCGTTTGGCGCAAATCGAGGACGAGCTGAACGTTATTGAAGAACGTATCGGCAAGTTCCGTTTTGGCAACACTTGCTTCCGTACTGTGTCCGAAGTGGACTGGGCAAACGAATGGAAGCAGTACTTCCACGTTACTCACGTAGGCGAAAGCCTGGTTATTAAACCCAGCTGGGAAGAATACGAAGCTAAAGAGGGCGAGCACGTAATTAAGATTGACCCGGGTATG
>JAGAPX010000015.1 GCA_017623055.1 Phascolarctobacterium sp. | reverse complement strand
GTTGCAGTCTTATCTGCCAAAATATTTTTTACTTTATCAAATTCTAAGGTTTTTATAGCGTATCGAGCCATGAAACTACCTCAGTCTTTCTTCATTATATTAGAGCACTCCGCGGAAGTAGTGACCGCGGGTAGTGTTAGGCAAGTTTTCTTCAATGTGCATTTCGCCACGCAAAACTTGCTTATACATTCTAGTTAATTCGCCTACGTCTTTAGCATCGTAGTTGCGTCCGTCAATACGCAGGCTGGCAACACCGATATCTTCCATATGCTTGATGTTGGTCAACATGGAAAGCTCGTGGGCGTTGAGGATGTGCATTTTGCAGTATTGGTCACCCACAACGGGGAAAGCTGCGTCCTTGCGGTCACCTAAGAACAAAGGCTCCTTGCAGTTGAACTTGCAGGCACCCTTGTGCAAATCGCCTAAGAAGCTGCCACCAACACAGTATTCGGAAACCATCATTTCCAATCTTCCCTGCACCATACATTCTACGGGCATGGGAGATACTGCTGCTAAATACTCTACTTGTCCCATAGTAAGCTCTGGAGAAAGCAACGCGCCTTGGGCACCAGCTTCGTTCCAAAATTCAAGGGACTGTACATTATAAATATTAAGGGTCATATCAGCCCACAGCTTTAAGTTTTCATACTTCTTAGCCAAAGGCCACAAACCATTATTGCTGATGTAAACATAATCAGGAGCAAGCTCGTTCCACAAAGCGAAAAGCTTGTCAAAGAATTTCAGCTGTGCTTCCTTAATAATACGCGGGGTAGCAAAGGCAACTTCCTTACCAGCCTTACGAGCAAGAGCTACCACAGTGCGGTAATCTTCATTAGTAATTATCTTAGTACTAAAGGCGTCACCGGCAAAGAGGATTCTATCTGCACCACCACGCAATGCTTCTTCCACTTTAAGAACAGTATCGCAGTGGACGGTAATAATGGCGTTGCGATTGCGATTACCTTTTTCGCGAGGCACAAGCTCTGCCTTGTAGCTATGACGTTGCTTGCGGGCAGGAGCAAATGCTTCCAAACGGGCAGCGTCCAAAGATTCTGCTGCCATACGACGTGCTTCGTTCATTTCGCTCATAGGCACCATCACGTTGTCGTCGTGTTCAAAGGTCAAGCTGTTAAGGAAGTATTCTGTAGTACCAAGGCGGTCCACCTGCCTGCGAACTACATCGTCATCAAGAGCGCGCTTACGTGCTTCTTCCACGATAAAGTTAGTTTCACCGTAGCCTACGTTGCCTTCGTCATCAGTAAGCATAATTTTCATAGGCTCGCCCAACTTAGCAGTTACAACTGCATCAACGGGGATACGCTTCTTAGAATCAGGTCCAAAGAATTGTTGAGCGTAAGCCATCAGCCCCGCATCCAAAGTACGGAACACACGGTCATTAAGGCGCACGCCATTGGGTACGTCAATGGTAACTTGCTCCCCTACCTTGGCAACGCTAACGCTTTCACCACCACGGAGCATTTCGGTAACGGTGGTACCAACACGACCACCAACGCTTACCCAAAATTCCAAGCCATCACCTAAGTGAAGTTCTTTATCTAATTTAATGGTAGCTTTATTACGAGCTTTGTCCAGCTTTGCCACACGACCAACCAAAACGCCACGGTTATTGGGACGACGGTCACTCATCATCTCACGACCGGGACGATGGGTCATATAGGCAGTAGTAAAGTCACGATTAAAGATTTGTTCAATATTATCTAAGTCTTGTTGGGGTACATTGTAGTTGCCAGCTTTATAGCTGTCGATGGCGCGACGGTAAGCATCTACCACCACGGCAACATATTCAGGACGCTTCATGCGACCTTCTATTTTGTAAGAAACTACACCAGCTTCAATAAGCTCTGGCAAAATTTCCAAGGTGTTCATATCCTTGGGACTCAACAGATATTGACCAGCATCCTTACCAGCCAGCATATCTTCGCCTTTAGAGTTCATCAGCTTGTAGGGTAAGCGACAAGGTTGAGCGCAGCGACCACGGTTACCACTGCGACCACCAATCAAGCTACTCATCAAGCATTGACCGGAATAGCATACGCACAACGCACCGTGGATAAAGGTTTCAATTTCCGTACCACGACTACAGGCAGCTTTGATTTCTTCCAAACTAAGCTCACGAGCCACTACGGTACGCTCCATACCAGCTTCAATGGAAAAATCAACGCCACTGCTATTGGTAACGGTCATTTGAGTGCTAGCGTGTAAGGGCAGGTCAGGCACGATTTGCTTAGCCAAGCGGATTACACCCAAATCCTGCACGATGATGCCGTCAACACCAACATTGTTGAGGAAAAGCAAGTAGCTTGCCAAATCCTGCATCTCGCTATCATCAACAAGGGTATTTACGGTAATATAAATTCTTACGCGGTGCATATGGGCAAAATAAACTGCCTTTGCCATCTCTTCCCTATCGAAGTTACTAGCGTATTGGCGAGCACCAAAGGCTTTGCCACCCATATATACTGCGTCTGCGCCTGCGTTCACTGCAGCTTCAAGAGCTTCCCAGCTTCCGGCAGGAGCAAGTAATTCTATAATTCTTTCCTTAGAGTTATCCATATTTACTCCTTCACAACAACGGTAAAGTTAAAGCTATCTATGCCAATACGTTCCCAAGGACGTTTATAATCAAGCTTCAAGTTATAGGTGCCAGGCTCTTGAGCAGTGAACACCAAAATTTCCACACCGGGCATACCAGTACGTTGGTCATCACCACGGGGCATGATAAAGGAACTACCTACATTTTTAATAGCGTTCTCCGCACCTTCGGGATAGGTCACAATCCAACGGTAACCAGTGGTAGGGTTGGAGTCCAGCTTCATTGCCATCATGCTACCGTTGGGTACGGTCAAAGTTTTGCCCTCCGCATTGCGGGTCAGCTTGGCAATTTGTACAAGACGACCTGCTTCGCCAATGCGCATGCTAGCCATCAGCTTGCTATAGGGTACAAAAGCAGTGTAGCCAGTCTTTTCGCTTTCGCGGGTGTAGATGCCCTTTTCAGAAAAGAGCACGTCTGCATAATCGCCCAAGGTCTCTTTCACATTATCGTCCTTAGTAAAGAAATCGTACACAATAAATTCACGACCAGTAGTTAAGTCAAGGTTCACACCCTTGTAGGCAACCTTCTTCTCATTATTTGCTTGCAGCAGTACGCTTACCAAACTGGGACGGTTCAGCTGTACGGCATAGGCAATGGTACCTTTGTTGCCAACCTTGTCCACCAATTCTTCTGCATACTTTTGCAAAATATTATTGGCTTCTTTTTCCAGCAATGGGTCATTGCTGCCGTCGATGTAGGGTAACAAACCTGTTGCCTTCTTAATGGAAGCAGGTGCAGAAAGCACAGTGGTCTGTTGGTCCGCAAAAGCAGGAACGCACAACAGCATGCACAATAAAGCAGTTAAAAATATTTTCATGAACCTACCTCCTATTCTAAAGTCTTAATATATTCAATAGCCTTGCGCATTCTCGCCAAGGTTTTCTCTTTTCCTAAAAGCACCATTACGTCGAACATACCAGGACTAACAGTTCTACCGGTCAGTGCCAAACGTGTGGGGTGAATAACCTTACCCAATGCCAAGCCGTTATCTTCGGCAATTTTATTGTAGGCAGTTTCGGTGCTGGCAAGGTCGTAAACCTCGTCAGCTTCAACAGCAGCAATGCACTTTTCCAAAAGGTCGATTGCTTCCGGTTTGAAGTGTTTAGCTACACCCTTTTCGTCGTAGCCTTCTAAATCTTTAAAGAAGTAAGTAGAAGCATCCACTACCTCCTGCAAAGTCTTCACACGCACACGGACGGTATCAATCAATTTGGCAAAGTACTCTTTATTTTCTGCAAGCCAAGCTTCGTCACACAAGCCTTCTTTAATGAAGAAAACTTCTGCTTCCGGCAAGATTTTTTCTAAGAGAAGCTCTGACAAATATTGACCGTTCATCCAAGTCAGCTTCTTAGTATCATACACAGCTGCTTTCTTAGACATTTGCTCCAACTCAAAGAGCTCAACGGTTTCTGTCAGGCTAAAGATTTCCCTTTCATCACCAGGTCCCCAACCAAGGAGGGTCAAGTAATTTACAATAGCTTCCGGCAAATAACCTTGGTCTCTAAATTCTTCAACAGAGGTTGCACCATGACGCTTGCTCAATTTGGAACGGTCAGGTGCCAAAATCATAGGCATATGTCCGAAAGCAGGCGGTTCCCATCCTAAAGCTTCGTATATTAAAAGCTGTTTGGGAGTGTTGGAAAGATGTTCTTCCGCACGAAGAACGTGGCTCATTTTCATCAAATGGTCGTCCACAACAACGGCAAAGTTGTAGGTGGGCATACCATTGCTTTTGACAATGACAAAATCGTCCAATTGTTTTAAATCAAAGGTTACGTCACCGTGAATCAAGTCGTGGACAACGACGCTACCTTCTGTGGGAATCTTGATACGAATAGAGCACGGTTCCCCTGCTTCCTTGCGAGCGTTGGCAACGGCAGGGTCTAATTCACGACAAGTGCGAGCGTAGCGGAATGGTTCCTTTGCCGCACGTTGCTTCTCACGTTCCGCCTCTAATTCTTCAGAAGTGCAGAAGCAGTAGTAAGCCTTGCCTTCTGCGACCAATTGTTGAGCATACTTGGTGTAAATCTCCTGACGCTCAGATTGATAGTACGGACCATACTCACCGCCAGCTTCGGGACCTTCGTCCCAATTTAAGCCTAACCATTTCAGGCTGGTCAAAATTTGGCTGACGGAATCCTCCTTCAAACGTTCTGTATCTGTATCTTCAATGCGCAGTACCATTTTACCGCCCATCTTCTTTGCAAAAAGCCAATTGAAAAGTGCGGTACGGGCACCGCCAATATGTAAGTAACCAGTAGGACTGGGAGCGAAGCGAACTCTAATTTCAGACATAGTATTCTTCTCCATTCTAAAAATAAAAATTCTATATCAGAATAATTATAAACCTATCACGTGTCTATGTAAATAAAAAGAGATTGCTCGCTTCGAGCAATCTCTTAGAAATCATTTTTTAGAAGTTTGTCTTCTGTTAGAACCAGTCTTGGGAGCTTTTCTTTTATCTGCAACAGCATTTCTACCACGCTTAGGAGCGCCTGCTTTTTTCTTCTTAGGTGCAAAAGAAGTTGTAGTGCGGCGCACCACAGTCTTACCCTCCAAGTTTTGGCGTTCCATGGTAATATTCAACTTGCTTTCGATATTTTTCAACCACTTCACTTCGTCAGCAGTGTATAAGGTAACAGCAACGCCTTCGTTACCTGCGCGACCAGTTCTGCCAATGCGGTGCACATACCAATCAACATCGTGAGGAATATCGTAGTTGATAACGTGGGTCACGCCTTCAACGTCCAAACCACGGGCAGCAAGGTCACTTGCTACCAGAATTTGAATCTTGGCATCCCTAAAGGTTTTCATAACAGTCTTGCGTTTCGCAGCAGACATTTCGCCGTGAAGCACATCCACATTGTAACCTTGAGTTCCCAGCCAATCACCAAGCTCTTTAGTACGTTCCTTGCTAATACAGAACACAATTGCCAAATACGGATTATAGCGGTCAATCAAGGAAGCAACTGCTTTATTTTTATACTCTTCCGTAGTTTTCAAACAGATTTGTTGAATTTTATCGACGGTAGCTTCAGCAGGGTTAATGTCGATGAGGGAGCAGTTACGAGTAATGCGTTTACCAAGCTTACGAACTTCCTCATTCAAAGTTGCGGAGCAGAGCATGGTTTGACGTTCAGGACTGGTCATAGCGATAAGTTCGCTAGCTTCGTCAATGAAACCTTGCAGGAGCATTTCGTCAACTTCGTCAAGAACAAGGTACTTCACACCGCCAAGGGAAGTGTTCCCCTTGCGGATATGGTCAAGCAATCTGCCAGTAGTTCCGATAAGCACGTGGCTCTTGCCATCCAGCTTATGCTTTTGTAATTCAAAGTCGCGACCGCCGGTTACAGCGAGAACTTTGATGTCCCTGTCGCCAGTAATTTTTTTCAATTCGTTGGCAACCTGTTGGGACAACTCGCGAGTGGGAGTTATTACCAACGCCTGCACGTAAGGTTTAGTAGTATCTATTTTTTCCACCAAGGGTACCAAAAACGCTAAGGTTTTACCGGTACCTGTTTGTGCTCTGGCGATTACGTCCTTACCAGCGTACAGAGCAGGAATTGCTTGCTCTTGTACAGGCATGGGCTTCTTGATACCCATCTTGGTCAATTGTTCAACTGTATGGGCACAAACCTTCAGTGCCTCAAAGCCATTAGCCATTTTTCATACCTCTTTTCGTACCGAAAGTGGCATCACCCTTGTAACACACTTTCGATTATCTCTTTTATTTGCTTATTCTTTATCTGTGTATGGAAAGAAACCTTGAATCCATCATTAGATACTTGTTCAAAAAATTTGGATGCACAATCAATTTTAATTTGTTCAATACCACGCAAATCAGTCTTATTCTCAACATCTTTTGTTTCAACTATAATGTTAAGCTCTTTCTCACCATTTGCTTTTTTCACAACATACATAAAATCAGGGCTATAAGTTCCACCTGCAATCGTAGGTATCGCTATACTTCTACGAGGAATTTTACCATAAACGATAATTTCTTCAATATCCCCTGCTAATACATTTTGCTTTTCAAGTGGAGAATCATAAGCAATAGTATCATACAGATATTTTGCAGAAGCTTCGCCCGCTAAAATTTTAGTGCCAATTCTACCACTAGCAATAACATTTTTAGGAGAACCATCCGCATTACTTAAAGCAGTCTTTTTATTAACAGTATTGCATCGTTTATAGTTAAAACGACCTTGCAACGCAGCTAACTTCCATTCGTTAAACCTTTGCACAAAATTACTAACAGCACGCTCACTTATTAAGGCTTTATCAATATTACCCTTGGTCTTAGTGTATTGCACCATTGCATTGTGCATAATAGTTATTGGAATCCCAGTAGCCTTATTAATTCGTTGCAAGAACTCTCCGTACGGCAACGGATTTTCAACAATAAACTCGACATTACTACCTTCGCTAACAACTACCGTGCTACCATCTGTAGTAATAACATCACGTTTACTAGAATAAGTTGTTGCAGAGAAAATTCTATAATTAACCAAAATTTTAAGTACTTCTTCTGGTAAATTATCATCTAATTCAGAATCAAAAGTAATTATATAATTTTGATTAACTGCTTCCCACAACTGTCTAATTTCATCGTACTTAGCAGGACGTATTTTAATATCTTTAGCAGTTTCAGAATTTCTATCCTTAATTTTACCTTCTTTAACACCATCAGCAAATTCAGGATACTTCTCTAAGAACTCGCTACGTTTTTCGGGAACAATCTTTTTGGTAAAGTCAATAAATCCACCATTAAACAATTCACCAAACAACGCATTGACATCAACCTTACGTTTTTCAGCAACAGTGCGTATGAGCTCGTCCGTAATATTAATTGCAGCAGGTCTTTCACCATTGATTTGAGCAACAAGCTTTTCTGCAAAATCTGCCTCAGTAAAATCAACGATATAGTTTAAATAGAATTGCACGCCAGAAATGCGGTTACCATTTTCATCAACAGGCAAACGCAAACCACGACCAACCTCTTGTAATTTACTATTATCGCTACCACTAGAACGAAGCTTGGTAATAGTAAAGACATTTGGATTATCCCAACCTTCTTTTAATGTCCATTTACTAAACAAAAAGCGTCTAACATTATGCGTTCCATCAGGATTCTCAAAAGAAAGCAGTTGTTTTTTATTATGAAGAATATCATTAACTTCTTTAGCAATTTCTTCATCAGAATCAGAGTTATCTTGTGCAAAATAACCCGCATGGCAATCAGAAATATTCAACAAACTGGCTTCAAGGTACTCCTTATACTTAGCTTCTTGAGTAGTACACTTAGCAATCTCTTGTTCCAATATTTCTTTTAAATTCTTCTCGAACAATTCTTTAAGATAAGGCTTTTTATCGCCACCATCTTGTTGTCGATAAGAATAGATATCATCGATAAAGAAAAGAGCCAAGGTCTTAATTCTTAATTTATTATTACAATAATTAAGACGTTCAGTTTCAAAATGTCTAAGCAACGCAAGTTTTACCATTTGCTCTTGGTAAGAACTCATATAGATATCAACATCTAATTCTTCACCTTGTGTTTTTTCTAGACCATTAGAAAACTCAACGGTAGATGTCTTAATACCAGTAATAGTCACACCTTCAAGTTCCTCTGTTATCAAAGACAAAGGATCTCCTACCCCCAAAGTAATTACTTTATTCGGTTGGTCACTTTTCTTATAATGGAACGTTACAGAAGTACCTTTCACAACTTTTACAATCTTAATTTTCTCTTCCTTATCAGATAGGGGTTGGAAATGTTCTTTAGCAACACCTTTAATAAGATTTTGGTTAAAGGAATCACAAGCATCCAATTCATAAATCAAATTATGATAGTCTTTTATAACCTGCTTATTCTTACCTTTACCGATAGTTGTTTCAGGATAAGTAGCACCAAATCTAATAATACATTGTGGTTGAATTTTACTAACAATCTCACTAAAAGCCTTTTGACCCTTAGAAAAACGATGTGGTTCATCAATAATAACAATAGGATTTGTAGCAGCAATTGCTTTTAAAGGTTGATAGTGTCCTTCAACACTATAATCATATTCAGTTGTAAGTAACTTAGCATTAGTTAAGAGATGACTGTTTAAAAGCAACACATAAATCTTGCGAGTATTACGATTGCTTCCATTAACAAAGTCCCTTACCACACTTGGAAAATATTGCTTACCTTTTTTCTTTTTTAGCGCTTCAACAGTAAGCAATTCAATTTCAGCACCATATTCATCAGAAAAATGTTTCTTAGCATAAACATCTTCCATAAATTGCCTAGTGCCAGCTTTAATAGGTAGTGTAGGTACTACAATAACAAATTTGTTTAAACCATATCTATAGTACATTTCGTAAATAGCTTTAGTATAAACATATGTCTTACCTGTACCAGTTTCCATTTTAATATCAAGATTAAGGTAACCATCAAAAGAGGAACTGCCTCTATGTTCAGGCATCACCTTTTCTTGAACCCTTTTTATTGTTTGTTTTAAATCATTTTGATAAAAATGAATCTTTGGATTTTGATAGCTAAACTTAGATTGTTCAAAAGTTACTTCATCAAAAACACTAGTAATTGCATCTATAGCTTTTTGTTGATGCTCTAACCCTCGTTCTAATACTAGTTCCATGGCGTCCTCCTAGTATCTCACGATTACGTTTATGTTCTTATTATCTTCTACAGCCTTCAGTTTTCTCAAATTATCTTTCAATGAAACAGTTTGAGTATAGGTAAAACTGTAGCCAAAAAGAACTACGTTTTCAGGTTTAAAAGAAACTTCTGCGTCATATTTTTCGTACAAAGCTTTCATTGCTTCATCATCAAAATTAGCATCTAAGAAATAAAGATGGTTGTTACAATAGTATGCAGTATAATCATCAAGTTTAATTTCTTCTACTTTAGCATTAAAACCATAACCATCTTTAACAAGCCAGGTAGTTAAAACGGTAGGCTTGGTAAAATATTCTAAAATTTTTTCTTCCGCAAACATTGCATCAGGATCAAAATCTTCAAGTTCAGTCAATTTCTTTTCAGGAACATCTTGCAGAATGTAATGTTTAAAGCCTAAATCTGCCGTGGTTTCAGGATGTTCTTCTCTAATTTTGGCAGCAGCACGAATGATACGTTCACGACCAATTTGGTCAATAGTCTCGTAACCAGCTTTTCGTGCAACAGAATTTATTTTTGTTGGCTCAGCAATTTGAACCATAATAAATTTATTTTTCCTATTATTTTCAGTATTATTTTTCAGAACAGCATGTGCTGTCGTTGAGGAACCGGCATAAAAGTCTAGAATTATATCGTTTTCATTCATAGTCAATTCAATAAACTGCCTCAACATACCTAAAGGCTTGGGATACTCAAACACTTCATCACCAAAAAGGCTCTTAATAATTTTTTTATCAGCAGCAGTATCTGCAAAAATAAAATTATCAAATACACTCTCACTGTCTTCGTTGATATAAGATTTCATACCGGGAGGAGTATTTTCATCCCCATAATAAATCAAATCAGCTTCTTGAAGTCTAATCAGCTCTTCGTAACTTTTTCCCCACCCTCGAGAAGGAATCGGTACTGGTTTTCCAGTAGCAGGATTAATGATTGTATAATCTTTGGGACCATTAGCTCTAGATAAATCAGCATCTTTAAATACACCATTCTCATCAACTTTATTCCATCTACTAAGATGTGCATACTTAGGACGTCTATACATTTCCATAATTTCTGCCCTAATTTCATCTAAAGACAATCCTTTATTTTTCAATTTTTTAAACAAATTACAAATATCATTAGCACCTTTTTTATCAATACGCCAACAATCCGTTACCTTATTTAAACTATCAATATCTTTTGAATAAACTAAAACATATTCGGTAGATACCCCTACATACTTACTTTGATTTTTCATAGAGTTATTTTTATGTATTATGCGGGCAATAAAGTTTTCTTCACCAATTATGTTATCACACAATAATTTCAAACCATCTTGTTCATTGTCATCTATACTAATAAAAAACACACCATCTTTTGACAATAAATCTCTTGCTAAAATCAAACGAGAAAACACGAAGGTAAGCCAAGCTGAATGAGACGCTGAATTGCCGCTTATTAAGCTCATAATTCTATCAGCTTGTTCATCATCAATACTAAGCCTCTTAATCAATTCATCTTTAGTAAAATTGAACTTATCATTATAAACAAACCCATCACTGCCTGTGTTATAAGGCGGGTCTATATAAATGCATTTAATTTTTCCTTCATAAGATTTCAACAAATGTTTTAACGCATCTAAATTATCACCTGTAATATAAACATTCTCGCTGTTAACATTCTCAGGTTTACTATTATGTTCCTCATTGGGAACAATAATTGTTTCAGTATCCAAAGAGGCAAGTAGACGAGCATAACTCTTTCCTAAGAATTTAAGCTCGTAACTTTCATTAGTAATATTTACATTACCATCCAAGATTGCCTTGAACGCTTCCATATTGAACGAGCCATCGCTGGTAAAGCATTGCGGTAAGGCTTGTTTCAATTTTTGAACTTCGTAACCATTAGCGGTCACATTTTCATTAGCATTGCTAATTTCTTTAATCACAAAACACACATCCCTTGCTCATACTCTACACAACTGCCCTGTAGGTATAAAATTCTATTGTCATTATATCACGAAAGGCAAAATCAATAAATTACAGTTTTAATTTTTCACATTGCTCATCATTCAAATACTTCTTCATTTGTTCAAGCATATTTATAATCTTATCTGTCAACTCGATAAGCGTAAAATATGTCGTACAAGGTTGCCCCTTTCTAAATGCTTCGGGCCACAAATCATTCATCACAATATCTTCTACTGAATTATATAGGACATAAAAATCTGAAACTAATTTTGTATCACCAGAATAAACTATCAAAGTATTCAATATCTTTTCTAGTCGAGGATGAATTTCATTTTTAAGTACATCTTTATATGACTGATAAACATCTATTCCAACTTCATATTCTTCATTATCAAAATATCTTTTATCATCTGGCACTATTTTTAGGCCATTAAACTTTTTCAATATAATATTCAATGCTTTCAATTGCTGAATTAAATTTTCAGCTGTAATCACAGTTTTAAATTGGGAACCTGCTATCACTGACATATGAATTAATTTGGTTTCACAGAAATAGAAAATAGTTAATTTGTCCATTACCATATAAAAGTCATAGCAACAACATTCTATAATAACTTTATTATCAATATCTTTTCGATAACACCTATAACCTTCAAATAAACATGCTGCACTTATGCTCACAACCACCCCTAAAAAAGTGCTAAACCGAGTATCATCTGTTAAAAACACTCTAACAATACTACAAACTACTACCGACAAAATTATAAATATCTGATATTTTACTATTTTGTCAAATATATACTTAATATATCTGCTTACATCCACAAATGATTTTTTATAAAAATCATTAAATCTAAGAAGTTTGCCTTTCATACTTAACACATCCCTAAAACAACAACCAACTACTCCATAATAAAATTTTTAATTCTAAATTGTTTAATACTTACATAAAATATATTTATTTTATACTATCTAGATATTTATCTCTAAGTTTTATCATTAACAACATATTTATAAGAACTTTTAAAACTTCTCCATATGTGGCACAAAAAGTTCCTTTCCTATAAATATCTGGCTTTAATTCATCATCCCCAAAATTTTTTACCAAGTTTTTAAATGTCAGTAACTGTTCTAACAAAACAGGATCATTTTCATAAGTAGTAACTGTATTATAAGTTTCTTTCGCAACCCAATATATTTTATTAGCACAACTAACTTTCAATGACTCATAGAATTCAAGTCCAATTTCATAATGATCATTCAAATACTTTTCATAAACCTCTTTCCCATTAACAATTCTGAACTCAGGATAAATTTTTAATTTATCAAATAAAGTAATATCTCTTATCAATAGCTCTAAAATTTTTCTAACATCCCTTTCTTTAACATTAACTATCTTCTTATCCCCGTACAATATATTATTATATTTATAATCAACAACCAATCTAATCATTAAACCTTTTAGATTGTTAAGAATGAAAATTTCTCTACTTATTGTATTTACCAAATCATTTAAACAAAATGCTACTATCTTTTTATTTTCAACATCTTTTCTATACCCTCTATACCCCTCAAATAAAATTGCAGCTATTATACTTATTAATACCCCAGTAAGCTTTTCGAAATCGTTACTATCTAAATATTGTTTAGCACACCAAACTAATATAACAACAAACGTTATTACCATATGATATCTCAAAAATTTTTTAGACATATATTTAACAAACCCAAATATGTCTTTAACAGATAACTTGTAAAAATAAAAAATATCATTTAATTTAGTTTTCATATCTATTACCTCGTAGGCAAAATATAAAATTCTACAGATAAATTCAGCCTACCCGTTTGGATAGGCTGTTTTATTATTTTACATCTTCCTTTATTTTCTGTAACTTCTTCAACTGTTCTTTTACAGCTTTTGCTACATCATCAATACGCTTCGGTGCTAAGTAATCATTAAACACCAAAACACTTTTAACAATATCATCTATATCTTTCAGTTTTTGCAAGTCTAATAAATCCCAATTAGTTATCAGCTTAATATTCTCCTCGTGGGAATTAGCAAAAGCCTTTGCCTCAAAGTTTTTCCCAACTTGAGCATACTTGTTCCACAGGCTAGTACCATTGTCATAAATTGGAGCAACACCTTTGAATTTCAAAGTGTTAACATCACGAATGAAGCCAAAGTTTCCATAATGTCTGTCAGAATTGCAAATAAGATAGTCAACTGCCAGCATTACGTCCAAGGTTTCTTTAACTTTGGGAATATCAAACTGCTCACAACATTTCAGAAGAAAATCATATTTATTAGAGTGCTTCGTAGTTACAGGTGACAAGGTCAACATCATACTTGCCGCAGTGACAAGCTCCGTATCCGTAGTAATAAAGTTCTCACAGCTACTCAAAAACTTGTCGCCGTCACGAACAATTTTATAATCAACGTAGGGAACAGCATTTAAACGCTCAAAAATTTTGGTAGCAATATGCTCGTTGAAAGGCTCCTGCTCCAACGGCCCACTGCCTGCTTTTAATAGAACGGTCTTCCCTGTTAACTCATCTCGCACCCAACGCTTGGGAAGCATGCCATCAGAAGTGTTATCCGGTGACATGAAATCAAGCTGAACTGATTGATAGGAAGAATCAAACAGCGCATTACCAACGTCTAGAGAAAACTCATTGGCAAAAAAGTTCACGCCCTCCCATTTGATATCTGCATCACAAGGTTTAATCCAGTATTGGTCACTTAAACTGAGACCATGGTTTTTAAAAGGGAGTGCAGCAAGCTTAACATTGTAGCGAGCCTCAAAGCTACTACCACCTACACGACTACCGGGAACGGCACGTCCCGCCCACCATTTAGCCAAACTTTTCTTTTGAGGCTTGCCTGCAACGACGTCTACACCAATAGGAAAAGCAGCGGTGTTATAAACTTCAAGGATGTCTTCAATTATGAAATTGTCAGATGTATCAATTTGAAGTTTGCAGATTGGTGTCTGCTTATTCATTAAGATGTAGAACATAGTAATACCTCAATATAATTTTAAACAATTCATCTAAATTTGCTTGGGCAAACTCGTGCAATACATTATACCATTTTTATGTACATACTTTCAAATCTAGGTAGGCCTACTCAAAACAACCTACCATCTTAGATATACTGTTTATTCCTTCACAAACACAAACTCCGTCTCTGAGGAAAGCTCTTCATGATAAACGTACCCTCGCACATTAAACGCCTTCACTTCATCTACGTACTGCACGTTATTTTCTGCACACAAGCGTACCATTGCACCACGCGCCATCTTGGCTTCCGTTGCCATCACCTTTAGCTTACCATTCACATAAGTACCAAAGGTACAAGTTACAAAGCGCACACTTTCCGTAACGTAAGGCTCAACTGCTTTGGAGTATTCCTTGGACGCAAGGTTAAGCACTTCCCCATCATCCTTAGTAAGCTCATCATAAAGCAAGCTATTCCAAAAGGCATAGAGATTTTTATAACCGTCGCAACTTAAACGCGCCTGCATCTCTAAACGATAAGGTACTACTCCATCTAAGGCTCGCAGTATTCCATAAAAGCCGGACAAAATTCTAAGATGCTCTTGCAAATATTTAAGAGCGTTTTCTTCTAAAACATTGGGAGCAATGTGCTGGTACTGCAAACCATCGTAGGCAAAAACTGCAGGCGTAAGATTTCGTTCTAAGTTCATATTTTGCAAACGCTTAAAATTAAGTGAAGCAATTTCGTCATTACACTCCCACAGCTTCTGCAGGGCAGGCAAATCCATTTTGCAAAGAGTTTCTTTAATTTGCAAAGTTTTATGTAAAAATTCCGGCTTACTTAATGGAACAAAGGTATCATTATCGACACGCATCTTCTTCGCCGGAGAAATTATAATCTTCATAACATCACCTTTAAAAATTCTTGCTTCCATTATACACCAAGAACTCTCCCCTACAAAATAAAATAACGGCCCACAAATGTGAGCCGCAATTTTAAAAACTAAGCTTTTTCAGCGTCAGCCTTTTTCTTTTGAAGGAAGTATACGCCAGCCAATACTACGATACCAACTGCGTCAGTCATCAGACCAGGAATCATCAGACCAAGTGCACCAGCAGTAGCAACTAAGCGCAACCACATAGGAACGTGTGCCATGAAGTAGCCTTCAACACCAACTGCCAACAGGAATACGCCAACGCACGCAGTTGTTGCAGTCCACAAACCTTCGATGAAGGTAGTGTTGATAAGCATCAGCTGCGGAGAGAACACGAACATAAAGGGTACGATGAAGCCTGCAATTGCCAATTTTACAGAAGCAACGCCAGTTTTCATGGGGTCGCCACCAGAAAGACCAGCTGCTGCGAAAGAAGCCAGTGCTACAGGCGGAGTCAGGTTTGCAAACATTGCATAATAGAAGGAGAACATATGCGCTGCTGCAGGCGGGATACCCAATTTAGACAAAGCAGGAGCTGCAATTGCTGCGGTGATGATGTACGCAGGAATGGAAGGCAAGCCCATGCCAAGAATCATACAGGTAATCATGGTGAATACCAAAGTGAAGAGAATACTGGTACCACCAAGAGCGATGATGGTGTTCGCCATGGTCAAACCGAAACCGGTTTTAGAGCAAACGCCAATGATAATGCCTACGCACGCGCAAGCGATTGCAACGGAAACAGTTTGCTTCGCACCATCTGCCAAAGCTTGCAGCAAATCTTGGAAGCTCATGCGAGTTTCTTTTTTGATTTGCGCAGTGATAACGGTAACAACGATGGTCAATACCGCGGAGTAAATAACGGTAGTACCAGAGAAGAACAGCATATAGAGCAGGAAGAATACGGGGAACAACAAGTGACCGCGAGTTTTCATAACTGCGCTAATGGAAGGCAGTTGATCCTTCGGCAAACCAACCAAGCCGTCTTTAGATGCACGTAATTGTACTTGTATAATGATACCCAGATAGTACAGAAGCGCCGGAATAGCAGCCCAAACGATAATGCTGGAATATTTTACGCCAAGCATTTCTGCCATAATGAAGGCAGCAGCACCCATAATCGGGGGCAATAATTGACCGCCAACGGAAGCGCCTGCTTCTACTGCGCCAGCAAATTCTTTGGAGTAACCGGTTTTCTTCATCAAAGGAATGGTGAATGCACCGGTAGTTACTACGTTTGCTACTGCGGAACCGTTAATGGAACCCAAGAGACCAGAAGCCAAAACGGATACTTTCGCAGGGCCACCTTTGGTGTGACCAGCCAAGCCAAGAGCCATATCGTTAAACAATTGACCCATACCAGACTTGCTCATTACAGCACCAAAGAGAATGAACAAGAAGATGTAGCTGGCAGATACGCTTACGGAAGTACCATAGATACCTTCGGTGTTAGCAAAGAAGTGGTTAGAAAGACTGGTCCAGTCATAGCCACGGTGCATGAACATACCGGGCATGGAGCGCCCCCACAAACCATAAGCAATAAATACCAAACTCAAAATGGATAATACGTTGCCGTTTACACGACGGGAAGCTTCCAATACCAGCAATACCAGCAAAGTTGCCATACACATATCCATAAAGTTTGCGTTACCGGCACGTTCAACGAAACCTTGGTAACCAGTAGAAATGTAGAAAGGTGCAGCCCAAGAAGCTGCTACTAAAAGCCAGTCCAAAATGGAAGGAGTGGTAAAGCTTGCTTTCTTGTTAAGGGGATACATCAAGAAAGTCAAAGCCAACATCATCGCTACGTGAATGGAACGATGAATCAATGTCAGGGGCGGGCCAAAGGTTGCGGTATAAAGGTGGTAGCAGGAAATCAGAATGCAAGATACAAAGAAAATCTTTTTCATAAGACCGGAAAATGTTCTTGTGCTGGATTCTTTATCCAACTTTTTAATAATCTCTTCAGATTTCTTTTGCATTTCTTCAGTTGCTTCCATAGAGATAGCATCTTTATTCTCTAATGCTTTTTTATCAATATCCGTCATCAAAAATCCCCCTCCTTTCAATTACTAATACTAATCTAGTGTGTTCGGGTAAGAGCCTTCCGCTTGTCAAAAGCACGTCATTAACTTTGATGTCTCTCGTCGCAAGGTGAGAGTTTATCCATACAAAATGAGGAAAGATTTGACCAATCTCTTCCATGTAGATGCGTCCATTTCTCACAACAGTACGCTTACCCTTGTTTTCTGGGATTCCTGCCCCAAAAGCTGGGAAGGAAATCGTATCCAGCTCCAAAGTATTGTCAGCGTTGATGTGATAGTACTCGTGCCAGGAAATACGCTCCCAAGAATGTATCCAGCCGAAGAAAAGCTTATCCCCTGTCTTTACAGGATAGCGAACATACTCCTTTTGTGTGAAGTAGTCGTAAATACGCAATACTTTTTCGTCCGAATATAACTGCTGCCAGCCAAAAAGGCCGGCAGCAATAATAGATATGGTTAGAAATACGGTAATTAATGTCTTTTTTGACATAGGATTAAAATTTAGCTGAACTAAATTTAATTACATTATTTCAGCAAACCTTTTTCTTTGTAGAATTTTTCAGCACCCGGATGCAGTTTTACGGAAGTGCCTTTGAGACCACGGAGAGCGGTGTCAAGTTTGATTTCACGTTTTGCAGTAGCGTGAGCAGCACCGATGGTTTCCAAACCTTTCGGATCATAGAAGCCTTTTACCAGGTCATAAACTACGTCGTCAGACAATTTTTTGCTAACGAGCATGATGTTCATAACTGCAGCAGTGGTGGTGTCAGCTTTGGTGCCGTATACGTCTTTGCCAATTTTCCATTCTACATAGAACGGATATTTAGCGGTCAATTTTTTCAGAGCTTCGCCTTCAACAGGAACGAATACGATTTCTTTGGAGGTGCCCAATTCTTTAATGGTAGCATTGCCAAGACCGGAGGTTACGAATGCAACGTCGCATTGACCGTTTTTAATTTGGTCGATAGCTTCGCCATAGGACAAGTAGTCAACTTTTGCATCAGCATAGGTCATGCCGTGAGCTTCAAACATCATACGAGCGTTCAGTTCTACGCCGGAGTTCGGAGCGCCAACGCCTACACGTTTACCTTTCAGGTCTTCAAATTTGGTGATGCCGCTGTCGCTGGTGGTAACGATTTGGCAAACGTTCGGCCACAAGCCCATCATAGCGCGCAGGTCTTCAGCTTTGGGTTTGCCTTGGTAAGCACCAAAAGCTTCAACAGCTTGGATTACGGAGTCACTCATAGCAATAGCCAATTCGCCTTTGCCAGTCAAAATTGCGTTGATGTTTTCAGCAGTTGCGCCAGTTGCAGTTGCAGAGGTTTTGTAACCCATTTCGCCAACAACTTTAGAGAAAGCACCGCCGATGGGGAAGTAAATACCGCTGGTAGGACCGGTCAAAACGGTAATGAATTCCTTGCTGCGATCAACTTTGCCAGCTGCAGCTTTGTCAGCTTTTTTGTCACCGCCGCCACAAGCAGCTACGGTGAACGCCATAACGATTAACATCATGAGAGCTAATAATTTTTTCATAAATTTTACCTCTTTCTTTTTAAAATAATTCCGATGCAGTAATTTCACAATTACTTACTAAAATTATATCATATTAATTCTTTCTCTGAAATATTTTTGTATAAATTTTATCAACTTTTTGTTTAAAATACAGCACTACTCCTCGCTGTATGTTGCTTAAGTCAAACATCATCTTGCATACAAATTTATCCCAAAAACAAAAAAATCCCAATGCACTTCGCATTGAGATACTCTTGTCATATATTTATTTGGTGCCGCGGACCGGAATCGAACCGGTACGGGTATCACTACCCGAGGGATTTTAAGTCCCTTGCGTCTGCCAGTTCCGCCACCGCGGCAGACAAAACAAAATATGGAGGCGACACCCGGAATCGAACCGGGGATAAAGGTTTTGCAGACCTCTGCCTTACCGCTTGGCTATGTCGCCTTAATTGGAGCGGGAAACGAGGCTCGAACTCGCGACCCCCTCCTTGGCAAGGAGGTGCTCTACCACTGAGCTATTCCCGCATAAATGGTGCCTCAGCACAGAATCGAACTGTGGACACAGGGATTTTCAGTCCCTTGCTCTACCAACTGAGCTACCGAGGCATAGTTTGGCGACCCGGAAGGGACTCGAACCCTCGACCTCCGCCGTGACAGGGCGGCATTCTAACCAACTGAACCACCGGGCCAATTCAACTACAAATAGTATTATACAGATTCACTACTATCTTGTCAACAACTTTTTTATTTTTCCAAGCCTTCTAAAGTTTTTTGCAGCTTTTCTTCTATTAACGCTGTTAATTTTTCAAGAGAATTAGCATTGAATTCTTCTGTTGTCAAGGGTAAATACCCCTTCTTCAATTCAGCAAAGAGCTCATTGCGGAAGCTATTATATAAAAACATTACCTGGTTACCATTCTCGAAATCACTATAGTCCAAAATAATCCAAGAGCCGTTGATATATTCCAAAGGACAATCCGGAGTAATATAAAGCTCAAAGCTTCCTATTTTTTGCGGCAACTTGCGCCAATAGTCCCAGCTTGCAAACCCCATCTCTTCTGCTTCATAACCCATAGTCCTGCAATTATGTTTTCCCATGCTCTCCAAAAGACCTGGCAAGTTTTTCAAAACAACTTCTCCAAAATGGTCTTGGTCACGCGTAAAAAACCTATCATCACAAAAAGTATGTAAGCCTACATTTTTTACAACTACGTAGTCAAAGGTTTCACCTGTATAAATCAAATCGACAGAGCAATGGTTTGTTTCATCCACGTACGAAGCAATGTTCAAGATATTACCGTTAATTCCAATTCCCTCTCGCAAGGTAAAGCTTCCCAAACTTTTAGGTAACTCTTTTAAAAGCTTCCACTCATGTAAACTTTCTGCTATCTCAGTAATTTTTTTAGCCATTAGTCAGATACCTCTTCTTTCTTCTGACATTATAACATAAAAGACGGCAGAAAAATTCTGCCGTCAATTTTTTCGCTTTAATTTTTAGTTGTCGCCTTCCATTCTTTCAGGCAAGATTAAATTCAAAACTACTGCCACAATAAATACTACCGCTACACAGTTTTCTGCAAAAACATTGCGTACCAAGTCCGGGAATATTTTAAAAATCGCAGGAGTTTGAGTAAAGCCTAAGCCAATGCTCATAGCCAAGGAAGCAATAATAACATTACGTTGGCTATAACCACAGGAAGCAATCATTTGCACACCACTTACTACGATGGAGCCAAACATCATCAAGGTGCAGCCACCGAGTACAGGTTCAGGCAAAGAAGCAAGGATTACACCAAGAGCAGGGAACAAACCTGCCATAATCATAATCACTGCGCCAGTCATAATGGCAAAGCGGTTAACAACCTTGGTCATGGCAATCAAGCCTACGTTTTGACTGAAGGAAGTAATGGGCATACAACCAAATAAGGAAGAGATACTGCTCACAATACCGTCACAAGTAATGGAACCGGAAATTTCCTCTTCCTTAACCTCACGATTCAAACCAATCGCCGTCATTGCGGAGGTATCACCAATGGTTTCAGAGGCAGATACGAGGAAAATTAAGAACACGGAGAAAATAGCGCCGAGGTCAAAATTCATTTCGTAGGGCATAAACTTAGGAATAGAAATCAAATCTACAGTAGCCAATCTACTTAAATCAACTAATCCAAAGAAGAACGCTACAATGTAGCCAACTACCAACCCAAAAAGAACGGAAAGCTGTTTGTAGAATGACTTAGCAAAAATATTGAAAGCCAAACAGCTTACCAAGGTAATGCTGCCCACGGTAATATACTTAGCATCACCAAAGTTAGGATTGCCAAAACCACCACCAAAGGAGTTAGCACCAATGCCAAGCAAAGAGAAACCTATGGCAGCAACAACAGTAGCCGCAACGATGGGCGGAATAAAACGACGCCAGTATGCAGCACACAAGCCTAACAAGCCTTCCAAGATACCACCTACTAAAGCAGCACCCATGGCAGTACCATAACCAAACTTACTACCGATAACACAGAAAATGGAAACGAAGGTAAAGCTGATCCCCATAACAATGGGCAAGCCACTACCTACACGCCACACAGGATAAAGCTGAATCAAAGTGCCCAACCCCGCAATAATCATAGCAGTTTGGATAAGGGCAGCACTTGCTTCCACAGGCATCTTCACCACGCCTGCCACAATAAGAATAGGCGCGATGTTAGCAACGAACATCGCCAAAACATGTTGCAAGCCAAAAGGTATAGCCTTTCCTAAAGGCACCTTCCCATCAAGCTGATAAATATTGTCAACGCTTTCCTTAGTCATGGCAACTCCTTATCTAAACTCAATGGTTTTGCTTTGAGAATCCATCTTTTCAATGATTGCCAAAGATTCTACACGGATACCACTTGCACGCAGCTTGTCGCCACCACCTTGGAAACCTTTTTCAATGGCAATACCAACACCTTCAACAGTAGCGCCAGCTTGACGAACAATTTCAATCAAACCTTCCAACGCACAGCCATTAGCGAGGAAGTCATCAATAATCAGCACGTGGTCATCAACGCTAAGGAAACGTTTGGAAACTACTACCTCGTTAACCTTGTTATGAGTGTAAGAATAAATCTTGGTAAAATAAACGTCCTTATCCATATTGGTTCCGCTCGCCTTTTTAGCAAAGACTACAGGCACATTAAAGTACATTGCCGCAATGCTGGCAATACCAATACCGGAAGCTTCGATAGTTAAAATTTTATTGATAGGTCTATCAGCAAATAATTTTTTAAATTCTTCACCAAGCTTCGCAACAAAAGGTACATCTATTTGATGATTTAAAAAGCTATCAACTTTAAGAACGTTACCAGTTTTGATAACGCCATCCTTTAAAATTTTTTCTTCTAATAATTTCATAAACAACCCTCCGAAACTATTAATAAACTTAGAAACATTATAGCACTTTGTGAATAATGGGTAAACAAAAAACACCTGTAAATTTCTCACAGGTGTTTTAGCTTTTATTTTTGTTCCAGCAAATAAATATCAGCTATTTCTGCAACTTGGTGGAGATTGTCCGGTTTAGGCTGCACTTTTAACAAGCGACGATATTCCAAGCCACGCACCAAGAAATATTTATGTTCGTCTGTACGCAAAGCTTCTGCAAAAGCACTGGTCTTAGGCAACATTTCAATACCAGGCTTGCCAGCGTAGTACATGAAGCCAGGACGCAGGAATTTATCTACATAAATTTCAGGACCAGGATTACATTCCTCACGATAAACCTGACTGATAGTTTTAACACTAAACCTATCCGCAATGATTGGCATTATGAAGGCAAAGGCAACAACCATAATTGTAGCACCAGTTGCTACGTGCAGCCAGCTTGCCATTTCTACATCACGGTAGTACCACAGGGTAAATAACGCGGCGAAGCCTAACACAAAGGTCAAACCGCCTAACACTAAACCGCTGAACTCCAGCTCCGGCAATTGCTGACCGCCGATAATCCAGCCCACACCCAATACGCTGAACATAACACCACTACCTACAATCCAACTATAGAAAGTTGTATTGTATCGCATTTTGGCTACCATTCTGGAAATATTCCAACCAATAATTATCGCTAACGCCGGGAACATAGGCAGAATGTAAGAAACTAATTTGGTCTTGCAAATAGTAAAGAACAGTAGAACGAAGACCCACCACACGTGCATAAACATCAAGGTACGCATATCGTCAATACGACTATCGCTTATAGAAGACTTGATGGATTGCAAAAGTATGCCAGTCCAAGGAAACATACCTAAAATAATAACCGGCAGATAATACCAGAAGGTTACACGGCTAGCATGCTCCGGAGTAGTGAAGCGGGTAATATTATGGAAGCCCAAGAAGGTGTTGATGAAATCCATGCCATGTACGGTATACATTGCGTAATACCAAGGACTTGCAATCAAAAAGTATAAGAGGATACCACGAATAGCATGCATACGCAAAATTTCGCGAAGCTGTCCCATAAAGAGCAGATACAAAAAGATTATTGTTCCGGGGAAAACAACGCCAATAGGACCCTTCGTTACAGTAGCAAGTGCCATGCACACATACATCAACCAATAACGCTTATGCAGGAAACACAGGAGCGCACCAGTCATAAAGAAGAGTAGCGTCGTATCCGTAACTGCAGCCTTACCCATATAAAAGAACATAATGCTGCTAGAAAGCACCATAGAAGACCAGAAGCCAGCTTTCTCGTTGAACAGCTTGGTAACAGAAAAATACAGCATCAACGCTGTACCGCCTGCCATCAGACCTGCAGGGAAGCGTGCTGCAAATTCGCCGTCACCAAAAACGTGGAAAGCCAAAGCTACCAGCCAATAGTACATAGGCGGTTTGTCGTACCAGTAGTCACCAAAAATACGCGGAGACAAATAATCCCCTGTCAATATCATTTCGCGAGCAGTCTCTGCATAAACGGGTTCGTCCGGATCCAGCAGAGGCACGCCACCAATTCCGAAGAATACCATAAAAATTATTACCGCCGCTAAAACCAGCAGGCTTTTCTTTTCGTATTGATTCATCACATAACCTCTAACACCTAAATAATTCTAATGAAAGCACGTCATTTTTTCTTACCACTACTGATACTTGCCATATTCATTACATCAGCACCAAAGGCACGAATAGAAACAGTAGCACCTAATAAGAAGGGTAAGTATTCTGCGGCAAAGCGCCACAGTACAGCCATAATACCAACAGTACCATCAGGCAGAATGTTGGAGAAAAGAGCAACGAAGCCCACCTCTGCCACCCCGCTACCACCGGGAGTGGGAGAGAAATATAATACCAAGTTCAAGAGAATCATTCTACCCATAACTTGGAACAAGTCAAAACTAAAATCTCCCAAGCCTGTGAAAAAGGCAGGAACAGTAGCATAAATGCCTAACAAACTCAAGCCGGACTCAATAAAGGCTCTAAACACTTTTAAGGGATGCTGCGCCATAATCTTAAATGCATTTTTAAACTCTTCGTACCAAATGAAGCAGTTTTGGCGCGTTGTATAGGAGAACTTCTTAGTCAGTTTATCCAACCATTTTTCCGGATAAGTAGTACGCATCAAGAAAAAGGCTACAACGGGTAGAGAAGTAAAAATCAAGGACACAGCTGTAATGACGGAAGCAGGCATCCATTCGCCAATATCGCTGTCACTGTGAAGCACAACAGGTACCAACAAGATAAGGAAGAAAATGGACATAATGGTACGCACCAAAACTACTACCGTAGCTTTAGCAACAGGAACGCCTGCCTTACGCATAAACATAATTTGCGCAATGGCACCACCACTGGCACCGGGAGTTACCAATGCCAAGAAATAGTTACTCAAAACAACGTTCACCACTTGCTTCAAGGTAAGCTTCGCACCCGTAACATCTGCCAAGGTAATAAGACGTAAGCCGTCAAAGAACAAGCCTACGGCAAGGCAGCTTAACGCCAGCAAAATGCACTTAGGCTCGAACATGGTCAGATATTCCAACGCCCTTATATCAAATGTAAAATAAATTACCGCTACGGATATCATCACCACGCAGGCAAATAATATCGTCAAGCGCTTCATCAGTTTTTCTGACATCTATTTAAGACCACCAAAATTTATTAGAGCAATCTTGCGTTGCTCCAAAAGATTTTTATTTTTTTCAGAGAGGAAAGCACCTAGCTCGTCCTCCCAGTGATAATTCCAAGTAAAATGTTTATCCAGCTCCTGCTTGTTCAAACCTGGGTGAGTCATAATTTCACTAACGCCCTCAGGCAAAGCAGTAAGGATATTGCCAACAAGCTCTTCATTTAAATTACCGCCTGCCAACATTCCAAAAAAGCTATCTGGATAAGTAAGTCCTGCACTTTTCGCCTGCGTCCTTGCCAAGCAGGCACAGAAAGACAAGCCTGCACGTCCAATTTTGCGTCCAAGCCCGCCTGCAAAGCCTCCGCTAAAGAAATACCCCTCTTGCGGAATGCGAATGTTTTTTATTTTATACTCCTTGCACAGCTTCACAACTAAACCCGTCATACCGGGAAGCACATGAGTATGCTGATGACTGTCCACGTGAGTAACATTTAGACCTGTCGCCAAAGCCTTTTCGATTTGGGCACGCAGTTCTGACTCTAATTGTACCATTTTTATTTGACCTGTGTAAAACTTTTTGGCAAAAACTACGTAATTTTCTGGAAATAATCCATTTTCATCAACCAAACTAGTAATCTTTTCTTTAGACAAAACGGAAGGCACGCTTCCAACCAAGGTCAAGTGAATACCAATCCCTAACCTATCGTTCTGACGTGCCAAGGCAACTGCATCCTCAAAGGCAGGCGCGCTGCACATTAAGGAGGTGCTTGTAATGAAGCCCTCCTGATAGCCTTTGATGATGCCTTTATTTATTTCTGTATGTAAGCCGAAGTCGTCGGCGTTTACGATTATTTTTTTCCCCATAATATATTCCTTCAAAATTGTTAGAAGTACCGGAAGGCAAGGAACAGCGATGCTTATGCCGCGATGGCGTACTTGGCGTACGTCGAGCAAGTAAGCAAGCTGTGACACAGCATAACGGTGCTTATGGCAATTTTGCATAATTGGCAAAATGCATTTTAACAAATTTACGAAGAGCCTCTTTCCCCAAACGCTCCGCAATCCGCTTCGCGCATTCCGTCGCCAGCTCGCCCCCACCTTTGGGAAGCTCCTCTTCTCCTGATAAAAGTGCCAGCTCGTCCATGCTACGCAAGAACCTTGCCCGCGCCAAAACAGAAGCAGCTGCAACGGCAAGGTCGCTTTCTGCTTTAGGCTGCTGCTTAAATGTCATGGTGGGAAACTTCGCCTGCAAGCTTTTCAAAACTGCATTGCTCTTGGTGAACTGGTCAATAAGCGCACCCTTGCACTCGCCATGTTTAGCAAGCACTTGACTAAGCGCCGCCACGTGACCATACCCCAAAAGCTGATTAAGGTTGTCCCCCTCAGCCTTTACCTGTTCATAACGCATATTATAAATGTGTGGCTTTAATTCCAAAACAGCACAGTCAACTACACTTTCTTTAATAACATCTTCCAACTGCAAAATCTTTTTATCACTGAGCAGCTTGCAATCCTTTACGCCAGCCTGCTTTAATTTTTCAGCAGTAGTTTCATCTACTATGACAGCGGCTACAACTAAAGGTCCGAAGAAGTCACCCTTACCAGATTCGTCACTACCTGCCCACATACCCTGCAAAGCAGGAACATCTTGAGCAAGTAAGGATACGGGCTTACCTTCTACCACCGCCTGTAGTTCAGAGCGTAACGGACTTTCCGCACCGCCCCACACTAAACGTCTACCCTTTTTGCCGTCGTACGCAGTAAGCACAGCTTTTTCACTGCCACGCACTATCTTAAACTGATGACCGTAGGCAATATCTTTTTCTTCACTTACGGAAGCGACACTGTTAAGTTTTTCTCTAAGCTCTGCCAAATAAGCAGTAAAATCATTACTCATTCAACAATTCCTCAGCGGCAATTTGAGCATATTGCATTGCCTTCTTCAAAGAAACCTTGGCGCTGGCAGCAATCTCCTTGCAGCTTTCAAATTCCGGTGCAATATTTACCACAGCACCATTGCACAAACCGTACTTCACAGCCACGGAGCCATAAGGAGTTGCAACGACTGCACTTCTACGCTCTAAGACAGTGCGTTCAACCTGGTGATAACGCACGCCCAAAGTAGTAGTTTCCTCAAAAACCACATCAAGCAATTCTGTCAGCTTACTTTCCACAACAAGGAACACTAATTTATAAGCGGGTCTACCCTTTTTCATAACGATGGGTTCAGCCCACGCATCAAGCGCACCTGCTAAAAGCAATCTTTCTATAACATAGGCGAAAACTTCGCCACTCATATCGTCAATATTACAAGCTACTTCTAAAATTCCACTGCTCTTTTCGTCAGCAATAGTACCTACGTGCACACGCAAAACATTGGGGATTTCCAGTTCCCAGGTTCCTGCACCGTAAGCAATCTTTTCGCAGGTAAAGTTAGCAGGCAATTCCAAAGCGGTCTCGCCTAAAACTTTGGCAAGTGCCGCACCGGTAGGAGTAGTCAGCTCTTTGGCAACCCTGCCCTTTTCTTGGGGCAAGCCCTGCAAAAGCTCTGCAGTTGCGGGAGCAGGTACAGGCATTAAACCGTGAGCACATTTTACAAAGCCGTGACCAGTAGTAATCTTGCCCACATAAACTTTTTCAATGCCTAAATATTCCAAGCCCAAAAGACAGCCAACGATATCTATAATGGTATCAATGGCACCAACTTCGTGGAAGTGAACCTCCTCTACCGCTTTACCATGTACCTTTGCTTCCGCAATGGCAATGGCAGTGAAAACTTCCCTTGCCTTATCCTTAATGCTTTGGGACAAGGAGGAAGCGTCAATAATACTCATGACATCTGCCAGATTACGGTGCTCATGATGATGGTGAGTATGAGGCAATTCGTGATGCTCGTGTTCGTGATGGTGATAACCATGTTCGTGGTGGTGATGTTCTTCGTGGTGAGAAGCAGGGTCATAAGTATGAGCGTACTCCTGACAATGGAAATGCGCCTCGTGAGTGTGAGTATGTTCTTCGTGAGTATGCTCGTGGTTATGGCTATGCTCGTGACCGTGAGGCAAAAGCACATTAAAATATTGCGCATCAATGCCAAGCTTGTTAGCTCTTTGATGCACCAGCTCATACTCACCCAAGTTTAATTTTTCCAATTCACTTTTTAAAACGTCTATAGGAAAGCCTGCATCAAGCAATGCTCCTAAAAGCATATTACCGCTGATGCCGGCAAAAGTTTCTAAATAAATTGCCTTCATTATATTTACCTCATATGGTTAATGATGCTTGCCAAACGTCCTGCACCAAAACCATTATCAATATTTACTACGGCTACCCCCGCACTGCAACTGTTGAGCATACCCAAAAGTGCGGATAGACCGCCGAAGTTTGCACCATAGCCTACGCTGGTAGGCACTGCCACAACTGGCTTGTTCACCAAACCGCCAACAACGCTAGCCAAAGCTCCTTCCATTCCGGCAACGACAATAAGTACGTTTGCAGCACGGATAACTTCCAGCTGAGCAAAAAGACGATGAATACCAGCAACACCTACGTCATAAACGCAGTTCACCTTGTTACCCATAATCTCTGCGGTTACAGCAGCTTCTGCCGCTACAGGAATATCGCTAGTCCCAGCAGTAACGATTGTTATAACACGTTCCTCATCTTTTGGCAAAGGCTTTCTTTCAAGCACAACAACGCGCGCCTCTTCGTGATAGCGCACGTCTTGAACTTTAGCCTTGATAGCTTCATATACATTTTTATCTGCACGAGTTGCAAGTACGTTGGCATTGTTCAAACTTAACGCGTACATAATCTCTGCACATTGCTCCGGAGTTTTACCGGCGCAGTAGATAACTTCTGGGAATCCTTGTCGTTCCGCACGATTGTTATCCAATTTGGCAAAACCCAAGTCAGTGTACTGCAAACTCTTAATTTGAGCAAGAGCTGCCTCTTCGGGCAGCTCTTGATTCTTAAACTTATTTATAATTTCTAAAATTTTATCATCTTGTAAAGTCACAGGTGTAATCCTCCGCTCAAAAGCATTGTGTTAGTATTCGCTTTCTTAAGCGGTTTTTCCTGCATTATGTTTTTCTTTCCATTCTTCAAAGAGAATGTAGATGTTGGGAATAACCAGCAAGGTCAAAATAGTAGAGGTAAACAGACCGCCTACCAATACTACGCCCATGGATTGACGCAGTTCCGCACCTTCACCGATACCAAAAGCAATGGGAAGCATTGCCAAAATAGTGGACAAGGTGGTCATAAAGATAGGACGCAAGCGCAGGGAACAAGCATCAAGAACTGCTTGACGCAAAGGCACGCCCTCTTCACGAGCTTGGTTTGCGTAGTCAACCAGAAGGATCGCATTCTTAGTTACCAAGCCCAAGAGCATGGTCAAACCAATCATACTCATCATGTTGGCAGTTTGACCTGCAACCAAAAGACCTAAGATTGCACCGATGATTGCGAAGGGCAAAGAGGTCATGATTACCAAAGGTTGAACAAAGCTTTCGAACTGAGCAGCCAGTACCATGTAAACTACAACAATCGCCAAAATAATAGCGTTGCGAATTTCTCTAAAGGTACGTGCCATCATATCAGCTTGGCCTACCATCTTATAGCTATAGCCAGCTTCCATGTTCATTTCCGGAAGCAGTTGTTCTTCAATAACCTTAATCAAATCACCGGGAGAAATACCTACGGTGTTAGCATACACTACGATTTGACGACGCTTGTCTTCACGTTCAATACGAGTCGGACCACTGCTCAATTCAACGTCTGCTACGTCACCCAAGCGGATGAACTGACCATCATCATTAGAGATACGCAGATTTCTTACGTCGTTAATATTGGTACGCCATTCGTGAGGCATTTGCAGAATGATGTCGTAGTCATTATCACCAATGGTGTAACTGTTACCAGTAGATTTGCCCATAAAAGCCATTTCTACGACTTCACCAACAGAAGTAGAATCCAAGCCCAAGGAGCTCGCACGCGCTTGGTCAAGCTTGATTACGATTTCCGGTTGGTCATCAGAGTCAGAAATATCTACGTCAGTTGCACCAGGAACTTGACGAACTTTATCAGCCAATTCCAAAGCGTAAGCTTTTAATTGTTTAATGTCATTACCACGCAAACCAACTTGTACGGGACGTCTGTCACCACGACCGCCACCTTGGTTGGATACTACGTTGGCATTTACGCCCTCTACCCCACGCACAAAGACACGCAGTTCGTCCATGATTTCCATCATAGTACGGTCACGTTCACTGGAAGGATGCAAGCGAATTTCAAAGGAGCCTTGGTTTACCGGGTTACGAGCAGCACCAATGTTCAGTGCTACAACCTTAACTTCCGGATAGCTCATGATTTCATCTTGAATGGGTTTCGCCAGTTCAACAGTTTTATCCAAGCCAGTACCAATGGGAGCCTTAAAGCTTACTGTAAACTCACCGGAGTCGTAAGTGGGTTGGAACTCCATGCCTACGAAGGGAAGCAATGCAAAGTTAATGAACAATGACAAGAAAGCACCCAGCAAAACCTTTTTAGGATTGCGGATAACCACAACCATAGTTTCATCATAAAGCTTACGGATAAATTGGAAGCCAGCTTCAAATTTATCCAAGAATTTTTGCAAATACTTATTACGTTCTTTTTTAGCTTGTTCTTCGTCAGCAGGTTTAAGCCAGTAAGCAGAAACCATTGGAGTTAAGGAATAAGCGGTCAAAGTGGAGAACGCAATTGCAAAGGCAACGGAAAGACCAAATTGCTTAAAGTACTGACCAATTACCTCACCCATGTTACCTACGGGCACGAATACTGCCATCAAGGACAGAGAGGTTGCCAAAATCGCAAGAGAAAGTTCTTCAGTAGCGTGTTGAGCTGCTACGAGAGGAGATTTACCCATTTCCATATGACGGAAGATATTTTCGATAACAACAATCGCGTCGTCTATCAAAATACCTACCGCAAGGGACAACGCCATCAAGGACATATTATTGAAGGTAAAGTCCAGCACCTTCATCATAAAGAAGGTTGCCACGATGGAAGTAGGAATACAAAGACTGCCTACGATGGTCGCACGGAAGTCGCGCAGGAACAAGTAGGTAATCAAAAGTGCCAAGAAGCCACCAAAAAGGATAGCGTTCCAAACGTCAGCAATGTTTTCACGAATAAAAGTAGATTGGTCACGAACGATACTGATTTCAATATCAGGAGGAATGACGCGTTGTTGCAGCTCTTCCATTCTTTCTTTAACACCGTCAATTACGTCAACGGTGTTGGTCTTGGATTGCTTACGCACGAAAACCAATACGGAAGGTTTAGCGTTAGTAGCACCATAGGTATCTTCATCTGCCCAATCGTCGATTACGTCAACAACGTCAGTAATGTAGACGGGTCTACCATTATTGTTAGCTACAACGATGCTCTTTACATCGTCAATATTTTCATACTTACCAATGGTACGGACAGTAATTTCCATATCATTGTTTTTAACCTTGCCACCGGGAGTATTATAGTTTCCATCGTTAATCTTATCGAAGATTGTTTGGAAGGCAATATTATATTCAGCTAATTTTTCCGGCTTGGCAACCAAACGGATAACACGTTGGCTGGCACCGTATGCGTTTACTTCGGAAACGCCTTCAACCATACACAGCTCGTCAACCAAGCTGTCTTCTACGAAGCGGCGAATTTCACTACGGCTTCTTACTTCGGAGGAGAAAGTGTACATCAAAATCGGACGTGCCGCCAAGTCTACCGCTTGTACAACGGGCTCGTCAATATCGTCAGGCAAACGACGACGTACACGGGCAACCTTTTCACGTACTTCAGAGGACATATCTTGTGGGTCAACGCCAAATTCAAATTCAAGTACGGTTTCACTATAGCCTTCGAGAACTGTGGAAGAAAGTGTTTTAATACCAGCAACTTGGCTGACACTGTTCTCGATAGGTTTAGTAATAAGTGTTTCCATTTCTTGCGGGGAAGCACCATCATAAGTTACACGCACACTTACCAAGGGCAAGTCTACGTCAGGTGTTAAGTCCACACCAATATTTGGATAGCAGCGGATACCGAATACTACCAGCATCAAAACAAACATGGTAGTAAATACGGGTCTACGTATAAATGTACCAATCATGTTTATTTTCCTGCCTTATCTTCTTTTTCTACTTTATCAACTTTAATTTTGCTGCCTTCACGCAGTTTGTTTTGACCTCTGGTTACAATAACCTCGCCATCTTTCAAACCGCTAAGAATTTCTGCATACTCTTCGTTGCAGTAGCCAACAGCAAGCACGCGACGGCTAACTTTATTTTCTTCGTCAACAACGTACACGGTTTTTTGGTCGTCACGCATAACGATGGCGTGCATGGGAATGGTCAGCACGTTGTCGCGAGGTTCAGCCACAAGCTTTACGGTTGCGAACACGCCTGCACGCAAGCCTTCAGGATTATCCACGCTAATTTCGGTGGAGAAAGTGTGAGCAGGCAAATCAGCAACAGGAGCAATGCTAGTAATTTTGCCAATGATTTCACGATTTTCAAAAGCAGGCAAAGTAATCTTCGCTTCGTTGCCAACTGCTACGCCTGCGATTTGACCTTCGGGAATATTGATAACGGTTTTCAAGGTGCTGATATCAGCAATAGCAAAAAGAACGTTGCCGGACTTAGCATAGTAACCTTCTTGGAAGTAACGTTTCGCAATAATGCCATCAGCGGGCGCAACGATGTTAGTACCGCTCAAAGAAGATTCCTTGCCACGCAAGTTACCTAATGCTGCATTCAGTTGAGCATCTGCATTTTCATGGGCAAAGCGGTAGTCGTCAACAGTTTGCTCGGAAACAGCGCCAGCTTGGTAAAGTTTTTCATAACGTTCCAAATCACGAGCTGCTTTGCGCAAATTGGTTTTAGCTTCCACATATTCAGAGCGAGCCTTTAAAACTTCTGCATCAATGTCTACTTGTTCCAAAGTTGCTAGCACTTGTCCCTTGGTAACCTTGTCGCCTTCTTTGACGAAAACTTTTTCAATGCGACCATCAACCTTAGGCGCAACCTCTGCTTGCCATTCAGGGTCAAGACTGCCGGAGAAAATCATTTTCGGCACAATGGTAACACGCTTAGGCAAAGCAGTTTCTACTGCAACTTCCCTGCCCTTGTTGATTCTGGCAGCACGCTCCTTATTTTTTTGGATATTATCAAAAATACGGTAGCCTACTACCAAGCAAAGCAGTACGCATAACCCTACTAAAATTTTTACACGGCGGTCTTGAAAATTCATTACACTTCCCCCAATTTTAAATAATCATAGAATGATTATAGCACAAAGGATAATTTGTGACATAAAAAACATAGAAAAAACATAATTTAGACATTATTTAATTTTTGTAAGCAATAACCACCGCTACAAGCTCTAAATTACCGGTACGCTCTTCTCCTTTTATCTGTACCTCGCTTAATTTTTTAAAGCCTCCTTCGTTTTCCAAGGCTTTCAAAAATTTTAGAACATTTCCATAAGCACCACTACATTCCAAATACAAAGGAATACTTTGTTTTTTAGAATACTCCTTTCCAGTTTGCCTAAGAGCATTCAATTTCACACTACTCTTTCCTGCTAAAGAATGTAGTTCCCCCATCACATCATCCTGCTTTAAATTTTGAGGCAAGCGTTTTTCTAAGGTCTGTAATTTTTCAGACTGCTCCTTAGAAACTTTAACATAGTCCTGCTTTTGAGAAAGAGCCTTGTAATTCGCCAGCTTTGCTTCCAATTTTGAACATTCCTCTTTTGCAAGCAAGGCTTCCTCCACCATGGGAACAAAGATAAAAAATAAAAGTGCTAAAAGAAAAACCAAGACAGTACTAAAACCAAGCAAGCTCTTTTGCTCCTCGCTAAGACTTCTACAAAAATCGTTTAATCTTTTCATTTTACTTCTCCCTTCCCTGCAAAATTATTTTATAGCCCAAATTATTTTCTTTATTAGCATTCGTCTCTGCTAGAGTAACCTTGCTAAAAATTTTACTTGCCTGTAAATTTCCTAAAAGCTTTTTTACTTCTTCCATACTCTTTGCCTTGCCATATACCTCCACAAATTTACTTGCTTCCCTTTGTTTTATATTGGTAAGCCAGCAATTTTCTGGAGTACTGCTTCCCAAAACAGGAAGTACCTTGCTCCACAATAACCTTTCCCTTTCCAGTTTTTGTAGCGCCTCAGAAAAGACTTTTATTTTTTGCGACCTTGCCTCCTGCTCTTCGTATCGCTCCTGCCACAGGCTTAAGTTTTGGATTTGTGCCTGAACCTTTTGTAAACGACCAGCTTGCACCGTTTTATAGCACCACCCTCCAGAAATAAGCAGCACTCCCAAAACTACAACGCTTACCGTTCCAAAACCATACAGCTTTGCCATCGGAACACGCTTGCGTTTTGCAGCATCAGGTACCAAATTAAACCCTTGCTCTTCAAAACCGGCAATGCTTACTGAAGTTAGGACAAGGTCTTGCGCCCTGGCAGCTTCATCTAGTTCAGCTAGTAGCTTCTTTAAAATAACAGCAACCAAAATATTTTGCATGCCGTCACTATTCCCTAAAATCTTGTAATCATAGTAAAAGCTTCCTTCCGCATAGGGAACGTGTAAGGCTAGCTCCCAACGTACAGCTTCAGCAACCTCCTTTGCAGGCATCATAGGCAAGGTTAGTTGACAAAAATAAACCTGTTCTTCATCTAAAGTTACTGCCATTTGCTTTTCAGCTGGAAGCTGCCAAAATCTACTTAAGCCTTTTAAACCATTAAAAATATTTTTCATTAGGCATCCTCTTTTCTAAAAGTTGTTTATGACCATAATTGCCAGTACCACAATAATAATTTTTGCCCAAAAATTAGACTTACCCAAGCACTTACGCATAGGTAAGGGCCAAAGGGTATGGCATCCTTACGAGATTTAACTCCAGTAAGTAAAAGCAATACGCCAATACTTCCTCCTGCTATGAAAGCAAGTAAAAGACATAAAAGACCTTGCTCCAAACCAAGCCACACACCTAAAACAAAGGCAAGCTTCACATCGCCAAAACCCATTCCGCCCCTACTTACCCAGTAAATAAAAAGCATTATCCCTACGCAGCTAAGGCTCCCTAAAAAAGCTTCCCACCAATTTCCAAAATAGTAAGTGTAAAGTATCCCTGCCCCAAACAAAACAGCGGACACCTTATCGTACAGCAATTGTTCCTTAAAATCAGTATAGATATGGATTGCAAGGGCAAGGGTAAAAATTAAAATTAAAACTTCATACATCAAATCACCTCCAATCTTAGTAAATGTTTCACGTGAAACAATTTCCTGCGTTAAAAGAAAAGACTCCTGTACTGCAAAGGGTACTGCAATACAGGAGCCATTAAGCTCTTGAACAAAATACGTTTAAGTTATTCAGTTATTACCAGGTCAAATCCTCAACTTCTGCACGACCACGACCGGTGAGAGCGTCCAGCATTACGCGTTGTTCAACTTGAGCAACAAGTTTTTTGGTGAATTTAACAGTGTCCGGGTTAACGGAAATGCTGTCGATACCGCTCTTAATGAGGAATTCGCAGAATTCGGGATATACGCTGGGAGCTTGACCGCAGATGGAAACGGTTTTGCCGTCTTTGTGAGCAACGTCGATGAGGTGACGGATTGCACGTTTAACAGCAAGGTTACGTTCATCATAGATGTGGGATACGGTGTCGTTGTCACGGTCGCAGCCCAATACCAGCATGGTCAAGTCGTTGGAGCCGATGGAGTAACCATCAACATATTTGTTGAATTGGTCAGCCAAGATGATGTTAGCAGGAATTTCTGCCATCAGCCAAACTTTGAAGTCTTTACCACGAGCCAAGCCACAGCTTGCCATGATATTAACTACTTTTTCGCATTCTTCTACGTTACGGCAGAAGGGAATCATTACGTGGAGGTTTTTCAAGCCAAATTCTTCACGTACTTTACGAACAGCGAGGCATTCCAGTTTGAAAGCGTCGATGTATTTGGGGTCATAGTAACGGGAAGCGCCACGCCAGCCAAGGAGTGCGGAGGGTTCATAGGGTTCGAACTCGTCGCCACCTTTAAGGTCACGGTATTCGCTGGATTTGAAATCGCTGAAGCGGAGGGTTACCGGTCTCGGAGCCATAGCTTGGCACACTTGACGCATACCTTCTGCAAGTTGGTCTACAACTTTTTCAGGTTGACCAATCTTAATCAAGTGCAGCGGATGTTCATGGATGTAAGTAGTCCAGATGAACTCTTCACGCATCAAACCGATACCGTCGCAAGGCAGGTTGGAATATTTTTCTGCCAATTCGGGGTCGCCAAGGTTCATATAAACTTTGGTGCCGGTGGGCGGGAAGTATTCAGCAACAACAGCGCCTTGTTGAGCAGCTTGTTCTTTTTTAGGTTCTTCCAAGATACCTTCATATACTACGCCATGGGTAGCGTCGATGGTTACGTCAATGCCGTCGGGAATGGTAGCAGTAGCTGCTTCGCCACGGCTCTTGGTACCTACGATACAAGGAATACCAAGTTCACGGCTAACGATGGAAGCGTGGCAGGTCATACCGCCGCTATCAGTAACGATAGCTTTCGCTTTTTTCATTGCCGGTACCCAGTCGGGAGCGGTCATTTCAGTTACAAGAATTTCGCCTTCCTTGAATTCGTCAATGCGGGAAGGATCAAGGATAACATGTACTTTACCGGAAACTTGACCCGGGGAAGCGGGCAAGCCTTTAACGATAACTTTGCGATCAGTAGTCACAGCTTTTTTCTCCTCTTTCGGTGCACCACCATTTTCTTTATTACGACGGCTCCATACGGTTTCGGGACGAGCTTGCAAAATCCAGAGTTTGCCATCACGTTCGTCAACGCCCCATTCCATATCCATGTAGCAGCCATAGTGTTCTTCAATCTTTTTAGCATAGCCAGCCAATTCGATGATTTGTTCATCGGTCAGCTTTTGCATATTTTGTTCGTCCAACGGAACCATGATTTCTTCGCAGTCGCCGCCAGCTTTGCGAACCAATTGGATATCTTGACCATTTACGTTTTTCTCAATAATTTTGTGAGTTTTTTTGCAAACGGTGTAGTTGTCAGGAGTTACGGTGCCTTGAACAACATATTCGCCCAAGCCCCAAGCAGCTTCCATCAAAATGTTTTGGTCGTCGCCAGTTGCAACGTTAACAGTGAACATAACGCCTGCAGCTTTGGAGAATACCATCATCTGAATTGCTGCGCTCAATGCAACGTCCAGATGATCGAAGCCTTGTTTTTCACGATAGTAAACAGCGCGGTCGGTAAAGCAGGAAGCATAGCATTCTTTAACTTTAGCAACGATGGTTTCAGCGCCTTGTACGTTCAAATAGGTATCTTGTTGACCAGCGAAACTTGCGTCCGGCAAATCTTCTGCCGTAGCAGAGCTGCGAACTGCAACGTAGGGTTGGTCGATATTCATTTTTTGACCCAGTTCTTCGTAAGCTGCAGCGATTGCATCTTGCAAATCTTGGGGCATTTCTTTTTCAAGGATAGCTTGACGGATACGAGCGCATACGTCGCGAAGCAGAGCACTGTTTTCAACGTCAGTCAGCTCGCCAACCAGTTCACGTACTTCATTGTCCAAACCACTTTTTTCAAAGAAGTATCTGTAAGCGTAAGCAGTAGTAGCGAAGCCATAAGGAACGGGAACGTCAACCTTAGCGGTCATTTCGCCCAAAGAGGAGGACTTGCCACCAACAATAGCAACGTCTTCTCTTTCCAGTTGTTCAAACCAAAGAAGGAACTGTTTTTCTTTTTCCATGATTAGACTCTCCTTTATAATATACTTTTACTAAACTGTATAATTAATATAGTGTACACTATATCACATTTGTATTTTACTTTCAAGAGGCTTTCAGAAAAATTATCACAACATATTTTAAAAGCCAAAGCTTCGCATTTAATGTTATTACTTCTGCAAGAAAAGGCTTTTTCCTGCTACCAAAAGGCTCCAATTAAAACTTATCTATACGCTTTTTTCTTGGCAGGAAACGTGTTAAAATGGACGTAGCAAATCACGGAGGCTAATGCCATGCAAGAACAACTCTTTCAAATAAACAATACTCCCTTTTATTTTGACGATGGTCACGGTGATTACAACCGTAGCTACGAAAGAAGCTATGATGATTTTGATTACGCGGATTATTCCACAGACCACCGCGACAACAACTTCCGTAACTTTGAAAAGAAACGTAAGCCTAACAAAACTAAAGAGCAAATCATCCAAGATTTGTTAAAACGTTGGGATTAAGACATGAAAAAGAGCTCAGAAGATTTTTCTTCTGAGCTCTACTTTTATTTTTGAACCAAGTTAATAACAACTTCTGTAGCTTTAATCAAAGATTGCAAGGGCAAATACTCAAAGCGTCCGTGGAAGTTGTGTCCCCCTGCAAAAATGTTGGGACAGGGCAAACCCATTTCAGAAAGACGCGCACCGTCCGTACCGCCACGCACGGGAACAATTTTCGGAAGCACATTCGCCTTACGCATTGCCTGTTCCGCGCGCTCAACCACCTCGTACTTGGGCAGAATATATTCCTTCATGTTACTGTAGCAGTCAGTAAGCTTGCACTCCACAGTTCCAACACCATACTTAGTGTTCATAAAGCCTGCTAAATCAAGCACCACTTGCTTACGCTTTGCAAGCAAAGCTTTATTGTGGTCACGCAAAATCATATCAATCTCTACACGGTCAGTGCCACCGTTAATGCGCACAGTATGATAGAAGCCTTCGTAGCCTTCCGTATATTCAGGGCGTTCACCTGCGGGCAAAGCCATTTGCCATTCGGCAGCAAGGCTCACTGCATTACGCATTTTATTTTTCGCGCTTCCCGGATGTACGGAAACACCATTAAAAATTATGATAGCGTTGCACGCGTTAAAGGTTTCGTAGTTCAACTCCCCTATTTCGCCACCGTCAACGGTATAGGCAAAATCAGCACCGAATCTTTCCAAAGGGAAGTACTCCGTACCACGACCAACTTCTTCGTCGGGAGTAAAGCAGATGCGTACCTTACCATGCTTCACTTCATTGTGAGCAAGCAGGTACTCGCAGGCAGAAACGATGGCGCAAATACCAGCCTTGTCGTCTGCGCCAAGCAAAGTAGTTCCATCAGAGGTAATGATATCTTGACCAACATAGTTCAAGATTTCAGGAAAGTCCTTTGTTTTCAGTACATTGTCTTCACTCAACACAAGATTCCTGCCATCGTAGCCTTGGTGCAACTGAACTTGCACATTAGCACCGCTTGCTTCGTCGCTGGTGTCCATATGAGCAATAAGACCAATTACAGACAAAGCTTCTGACCTATTAGCAGGCAGTGTTGCCAACACGTAACCATGCTCCGTCATTTCCACTTCGCTCAAGCCAAGAGCTTTGAGTTCGTCAACAAGATAACGTGCCAAGTCAAGCTGCTTTGCCGTAGACGGGAAGCAAGTCGCTTTGCCGTCAGAAGTAGTTTCAAAATTTACGTAAGATTTAAAGCGCTCATAAAGAGCGCTTTTATTTATTTGCATAGTAATTCTTCTTTCAATAGTTTAATAGTTTTTCCGATAACAGGATGCACTACCTCTCCCGCAATCTCTGCAAAGGGGATGAGCACGAAGTCCCTATTCTGCATATCGGGATGGGGCAAGGTCAGCTCCTCGCTTTCCAGCACCGCATCTTCGTACAGCAGTAAATCAAGGTCAATATTACGCTCGCCCCAACGGCGCAGGCGTACTCTCCCCATTTCCTGCTCAATGCTCAAAAACAAGCGCAGCAGTTCCAAGGGCGCAAGCTCTGTTTCAACCTGGCACACTGCATTGACAAAGCCGGGTTGGTCCGTCACGCCGTAGGGTTCTGTTTCTATAAAGGTAGAAGTTTTGATAACGTCTACTCCATTTTCCTGCAGATGCTTAAAAGCAGTACGCAGGTTTTCTTCCCTATCTCCAAGATTACTGCCAAGTGCTACATACGCTCTGGACATAAAATCGCCTCCAGCATACGCACCGCACGTAAATTTTCCTTAACGTCGTGAACGCGTACCATATTTGCTCCTGCGTAAACTGCTTGACAGCTGGTTGCAATGGTTCCCTCCAAGCGTTCTTCCGCAGGTAGGTCACCAAGCACCTTGCCAATGGTTCCTTTGCGAGAAGTAGCAAGAAGCACCGGGTAGCCAAAGCTTGTAAGAGCGTGAAGGTCACGCATCAACTTCAAGTTTTGCTCTGCATTCTTGGCAAAGCCAATCCCCGGATCGAGGATAATCTTGTCAGCTCCAACGCCTCGTTCACGCAGGAGTTCAGCACGCTCCGCTAAGTAAACAGCAACTTCTTCTACCACGTTTTTATATTCGCATTGGTTTTGCATATCCTTGGGAGTGCCACGCATGTGCATCAAAATAATGGGCGCTTTTGTTTCACATACAACGTCAATCATTTCAGCATCTGCTTCCATGGCACTGATGTCATTGATAATATCTGCACCTGCTTCGATGGCAAGCCTTGCGGTGGAAGCACGATAGGTGTCAATGGAAAGAACAGCATCTGGATAAGCCTTGCGCAAGGCTTCGATAACAGGCAACACTCTCGCCTGCTCTTCTTCTGCTGCAACAGCTTCACTTCCCGGACGAGTGGACTCACCACCAATATCAAGAATGTCTGCTCCGTCAGCAAGCATTTGCCCAGCTTTCGCCACCACTTCTTCAATAGCAGTACGAGAATTTTCGTAAAAAGAATCAGGTGTAATGTTCAAGATGCCCATAATCAGCACCTTATCATAGTTCAGTACCCTACCGTCAGCAAGAACGGTCTGTAACTTTTCTTCATTTAATACTGCTTTCAGCTCCGCCTTAACCTTATCCATACCAAAGTAAGGCATCAGCTCCAGCTTTTTCAAAAGCAGATTGTAATGCTTGCGAGTGCCAAGCAGCAGTACGTCGGAATATTTGTCCTTATTCAACACGCAACCCGTAGGAACAGCAGCGTCACCGCCAGCCGCCAACATTTCCTGCTTGATGATGTTCGCCGCAGGAGTGCGCACCTGTAATAATTTCAAAGGCAATATTTGGTTTTTATTGGCAAAAATAGGAAGGCTTGCCTTGTGGACGCCAATACTTTCCATAGCGTCAGCAAGCATTTCCTTATTTACTTTCAATAACATGCTTTCACTTCCAGCCTTTTTCTACCACTGCAAAAGCGTTGTGGTTGTGAATGCTCTCCACGCTTTCCACTTCACAGCGGTACCAAGTGATGCGTTTATCTTCTTCCAAACGTAGGGCAATTTCACGTACTGCGTCCTCTACGAAACGAGGATTATCGTAAGCCATCTCTGTCACGAATTTTTCATCAGGACGTTTCAACAAGCCATACACTGGGGAGCTTGCACCTGCGTCAGCAATGTCAACGAGTTCTTCAATCCAAACCATATCGCTGGCAGCAATCTCAATCTTAGCAAATGCCCTTTGGTTATGAGCGCCATAGGAGCTAATCTCTTTAGAGCAGGGGCATAAGGTTTGCACAGGAATCTCTGCGCAAATCTTCCATTTTAATTCTGCACCCTTTTCTGCTGTGTAGATGCAGTCAATATCCATAGGTGCAGTTTGTCCGCTAACGGGAGCAACCTTGGTAATAAAGTAAGGGAACTCCAATTGGAGCAAAGCCTTTTCAGCCTGCAAGCGTTCCTTCAAAGTATCTAAAATGTTTTCGATTTCGTGCAAGCCAACAGGCCCCAAAGTTTGCAAGCATTCTACAAAGCGACTCATATGGGTACCGCGCATATCGTGGGGCAAATCCACTGCCAAAGTTACTTTGGCAACGGTGTGCTGGGTTCCCTTGGTTTTATCGCGCAGTTCGATGGGCCAACGCAAATCTTTAATGCCAACGTGTTTCAAAGGCACGCAACGTAAATCTTTTTCACCTTGTACGTCCTTCATCAGTCACCTCTATACACGCAGCCACTGGTACGTGTTTCCCAAACTTCTACTTCATATAAATGGTAACGGTCAGTTTTCAGCAGTGCTTCCAATTTGTTCCACACCCACACGGAAATATTTTCTGCGGAAGGAACAGGCAGCACGTCGTTGAGGCAAGCGTGGTCAAGATGCACCAGTACTTCCTCCTTAACCAAATTTTTCAGTTTAATAAAATCTATAACCATACCTTCGTGGTCAGGCGTGCCTTCCACCTTTACCACCAGCTTGTAGGTATGACCATGCAAATGCTCGCACTTGCCATTGTACGCAGGCAAATAATGAGCAGCGTCAAAATCAAACTCTTTAATGATAATCATGATGTACCTCTTTTAAACAGTTAAGCCTGCAAAATTTTCTTGTTGACGCAACGCTTCGTAAGCAACGATGGCAACAGCGTTGGACAAGTTCAAGGAGCGTGCCTCGCTAATCATAGGGATACGCACACAACCTTCTGCGTACTCTTCGTGCATCCAAGCAGGCAGGCCTGCGGTTTCCTTGCCAAAAATCAGCACGCTGTCCGCAGCGTAGCTAACGTCGCTATAGGATTTGTGACCTTTAGTAGTCAACAAATATTTAGGATTGTCCTTGAATTTTTCCAGCACTTCGTGAATGCTGTCGTAATAATGAATGTCAACCAAGTGCCAATAGTCCAAGCCAGCACGTTTCAAATATTTATCTTCTACAGAAAATCCCAAGGGACGCACCAAATGCAGATGGCAACCAGTCGCCGCACATAGGCGGGCAATGTTACCGGTGTTACCGGGAATTTCAGGTTCAAACAGAACGATATGCATATCTATCACCTCAAATTATTTATCCTTGTCTTTATCTTCACGCACAACTTTGTCTACACGTTCGTGTCTTTTGTGCTCAGCTTCCTTTTGTTTACGCTTCTTGGCTTCTTTCTCAGCCTTTTTGCGAGCCTTCTCTCGCTCCTTGGCTTCTTTTTCCATTTGCTTACGATACTTTTTATCGTTTTTCAGCCTAGCCTCACGTTGTTCCTGCTCCAGCTTTTGACGAGCAAGCAGTTCTTTCTTTTCAGCCTCGCTCATTTCCATACCAAGCATTGCCTGATAGATTACCATAATCTTTTCGCAGTATTGGGAACCCATAGCCCAAGTACCTTGCAAACCGGACCATTTATCTACAAAGCCACGCTCACTACGAATGGCGTGTGCCAATTCGTAACGAGGGTCTACAATTTTAGTGGAAGGCTTCTTCTTAGTAGAATAAGCAAGCAAATGTTGGATGTGGGCACGCACGCCAAGCTCCGGAGTTTTAAACTTGGCACCCTTAACTTTTTTACCGGTAGTACCCAAGCCACAGAAATTATTTTGTTTAGGCTTCACGGTGCCGCCAAAACCAAAGTAACCAGTTTCTACAAGAGCCTGAGCCAAGGCAATGTCCGGACGCACGCCCTCACGCTGTGCCTCTGCCCAGTAGAATGCCACAATTTCTTCCACGTCACATTCCAGCTTCACCTTGGGATTGTTTCGCTTAATCAAATTAACAGCCTGACCCTTGGTAGCAACTGCGTCTCCCAAAATAGAAATCTGCTTGTAATTTGCAGGAAGCTCCATACCACGCCAAAATTCTTTTTTAACAGGCTTAACTTTTTCCTGAGCCTTCTTAGTATCAAGCTTGGCTTCTATTTTGAAAGCATCTTTCGATTTCGGAAGCTCCTTCTTAATTTTGGAAGCTTCTTTCTGATTTGGAACAGAGCCTTTCGTTTTGGAAAGCTTCTTCTCAATTTGGGCAGGAGCTTTTGATTTGGAAACAACCTTTTCATTTTTGACGGTTGGCTTCGCTCCAGACATTTCGTGTTCCTCTTTCATTGTCGCACTCGCTATGGAATTTATCAGAAAGCAGCTGGCAACTGCCAGCGCCGCAGAAAGTTTTAAAAATTTCATGTGCCTCTCCTAAACAAATAGTGGTACAGTATAAATTGTACCTTATTTTGATGATAAGTGCAAAGTTTTAGAATAAAATCTACGAAAATGCTCCAATATAATGTATAATAGGTATGTAAATAATTTTAAGGAGTGATTTTGATGACTGCTAAATATCATTTTATTAACCACGCCTGCTTTACCATTGAAAAAAATAATTCTACCATTATCTTTGACCCGTTCCTTGACGGCAACCCGGAAGGCTTGGAAGCCAAAGACATTAAAGTAGATTACATTTTTGTAAGCCACGCTCACTTCGACCATATCGGTAATGCTTTTGAAATTGCTAAAGCTAACGACGCAACCATCATCTCCACCGCAGAAATCTGCTACCTGGCAGAAGAAAACGGTTGCAAAGCACACGCAATGCATTTGGGTGGCACCTATAAATTCCCCTTCGGCAAAGTTCGTTTGACCCTTGCTTTCCACGGCAGTGGTATTCCCGGTGGTCACGCTTGCGGTTTCGTAGTTGACTTCTACGACACCAAGTTCTATTTCGCTGGCGACACCGCTCTCTTTAGCGATATGCAACTGCTGCCCCAATTGGACGCTTTCGATTACGCAATTCTTCCCATCGGCGGCAACTTCACTATGGATCCCAAAGACGCTGCCCTCGCAGCTAAGTTCCTTGGCGCAAAATACGTTATCCCCGTTCACTACAACACTTGGCCGCCCATCGCCCAAGATGTTGAAGCATACAAAGCTGATGTTGAAGCAACCACTTCCAGCAAAGTGCTTGTTGTAAAACCCGGCGAAACTATTGAATTGGAGTGATACCAATGGCAAATTATTTAACCGCAGAAGAAATTGAATTCTTGAAAAAACGTTCTGACGAACTTTTTATGGGCAAAACCTTTAGCTGTGGCATGACCATGCTCTACTGCATGAGCGAGCTGTTCAAGCTTCCCCTTGACCAACAAGTTCTTGACGCATTAAACGGTATCATGGAACACCGCGACTACCGTATGCAATGTGGTCTGTACAAAGGCGCGTTGATGTTCCTTGGCATTTACGGCGCTGCTAAAGGCTGGGATAGACCTAAGCTGAACGAAGTTACCAAAGACTTCGCTGCAAAATTTGAAGAAGCTTATGGCTCTCAAAAATGCTACGATATCCGTGGTGGCAAATTCCAACCCACTGAACCCCATGACAAATGCGCTCCGACTACTGAAAAAGGCGTACTCCTTGCAGCTGACTTCATCAAAGGCTTGGAAGCATAAGGGTTAAAAAGTAAATAAGAAGCTAAAAAGCGTTAGAGATTTTAAAAATCTCTAACGCTTTTTGTTTATAAACTTAAATTCTCGGTCTGCCTTCCATCTTGTTTACAAGATTCGCCAAATCCCACTTAATGGTTTCAGCAGGCTTATCGTAGTTGCCTAAATCCTTCAGCTCGTTTTCACGCAAACGCTTCTTCAAGAACTTGTTGCCGTCTTTTTTGTAAACGTACAAATCGGCAGAAAGTATTACTCTAACATAAGGACCATCGTCATCAAAGGGACCAAAGCCACCATTCACAATATAGTCTTCCATATCGTAAACTTTTGCGATGACGAGTACGTCCACTTTGCTTTCTTCAGCAAGCGTTGCCAAAAGTTCAGGAGTAACCTTAACATTTTTACGCAGAACGTTGCCCACAATTTCTTGCGGCATACCGCTATCTACAATTTTATAGTTGGGGAAACGGTACGCCCATCTTACGACATTACGCCATTCCTTGTAAACGGCACCGTCCACGCCCCCACTTTTGTCGATAACAACGAAGCCAACAGGACGTTCTGGAAAAGCAGCTTCCGTAACTTGAGGTGCGCCAATTCCTAAAAATAATACTAACAGAAAGGTTAAGCAAGCAAATATCTTTTTCATAGGAGCACCTCCTTAAAATAAATCTGCTTTCGTACCAGTTTCAGTAGGTTCAATATTCATAAAGCTTGCAATGGTTTGTCCCATATCAGCAAAGGTATGCATGGAAGCAAGCTGTTTATTTTTCACATTACCACCAAAGAAAAGTACAGGTACCTTCTCACGAGTGTGGTCTGTTCCTTCCCAAGTGGGGTCATTGCCGTGGTCAGCAGTAATTAAAACTAAATCTTCTGCTTGGAAAAGCTCTAATATTTCCGGCAAGCGACTGTCGAAATGCTCAAGAGCTTTGCCGTAACCCTCCACGTCACGTCTATGACCAAAGGAAGAGTCAAAATCTACAAAATTGGCAAATACCAAGGTGTTATCCGGCGCGTCATGGATTGCCTGCTTAGTAGCATCAATAATCTTATCCAGACCGCCTGCCGCATAATGCTTAGTTATGCCTCGATGTGCAAAGATGTCTGCGATTTTACCCACAGCATAGACATTGCCACCGCTTTCTACCATTTTATCAAGAAGTGTTTTCTTAGGAGCAGGCACTGCGTAATCATGACGATTAGTTGTGCGAGAGTAATCCTTTGCACAAGTACCAACGAAGGGACGAGCGATGACGCGAGCAATTTTATAGGGCTGTACCAATTTAAAGGCAAGCTTGCACAATTCATACAAGCGCTCTAAACCAAAGGCTTCCTCGTGAGCAGCGATCTGCAGTACGCTATCTGCGGAAGTATAGATAATAGGCTTACCAGTACGCACATGCTCTTCGCCTAATTCTTCGATGATTTGGGTACCGGAAGCGTGGCGTTCACCTAAAACTCCCGGTAAATTTCCTTCCTTAATAAGTGCGTCCACTAATTCCTTGGGGAAGCAGTTGGAAACTTCAGGAAAGTAGCCCCAATCAAAATCTACTGGTACCCCTGAGATTTCCCAGTGACCACTTAAAGTATCCTTGCCCTTGCTCACTTCTTCTGCGTAAGTATACGCCCCGCACTCGTAAGCAGCACCCAAGCTAGCAGGAAGCTCTTTACCGCGACTAAGCTCTGCCGCAACTTCAAGACCAAGCTTGGCAAGATTTGGCAAGTACAAAGGACGCTCACTATTTCCTTTAAACCATTGACAGATGTGCCCCAAGGTATCTGCGCCCTTGTCGCCATAGCTTGCAGCGTCGTGAGCATAACCAATCCCAAAGGAATCCATCAATAAAATAATTGTACGTGACATTTTATCACCTGCTTTCAGATAACAAAATCTGTAAAGCCCTTCTCAAAACTACACCAATGCGAGCCATACCAGTTGCGTAGTAGTCGCCTTTAGCAACCGCTTCGCTATCAGTACGCTTCGCTACAGCTGCACAAATAGCACCTGCCTCTAAACCAAAGATTTTCGCAATGACGAACAAAGCAGAGGTTTCCATTTCGTAATTAAGTACGCCCAAGGCTTGCCATTCTTTAAGGCTACCTTGGAAGTCGCGCGGAACGTAGCCTGTAAAGCTATCGTAACGCTCTTGACCGGGCCAAAAGGTATCAGAGGAAGCAGAAACGCCCAGATGATACGGCACTTCATTTTCCTTAGCCCCTTGCACCAGCGCAGAAACAATTTCAAAGCTTGCCACCGCAGGAAATTCCAGCGGAGCGTAATGCTTGGATGTACCATCAAGACGCACTGCCGCGTTGTTAATGATTACTTCGCCCAAGTCAATGTTTTCTTGAATAGCACCAGTAGTTCCCACGCGGATAAAGTGAGTAATGCCTACACGCGCCAGCTCTTCAATACCGATACCAACGGAAGGACCGCCCATACCGGTAGAGCATACTAAAATAGGAGTGCCTTCAAAATAAGCCAACCAGCTTGTGTACTCACGATGGGTAGCAACGTATTCCACTTCTTCGCTAATGGATTTTGCCAAGCCTTCTACTCTACCCGGGTCACCAGGGAGAATGGCAATCTTAGCACCCTTTATGTCATTGGCACTAAAACCAATATGATACAAAACTTCATCGGGAGCAGCGTAACGCTTTTCCATAATCAACTACTCCTTTCAAAATCAGAAGCCTAAGTTTTCACCTACGAGGATAATTTTGATGCGACCTGCTTGACGGCTGTGACGGGTAACAACCACTTGGCAACACATGCAATCAGGAGCATTACAGCTGGAGCACACACCGGTTTTAGCGCATGGAGTGCTAATGCCGGCAAAGCGTTGTGCGTTGATGGGAGCAGCATTGCTACGCACACGAGCGATGGCACTGTCCAAATCTTTAGCAATTTTATTAACGCCTGCAATGATTACAACTTGTTTAGGTCCAAAGATTAAGGAAGCCACACGGTTACCGTTGCCATCGATATTAACGAGGATACCATCTTCGCTCATAGCGTTGGTGCTCATAAGGAAGGTATCGCAGGTCAAACCTTTACACATCAGCTCAACCTTTTCTTCCATGGTTGCAGCAGTGTCGCGGTCAATTACAGGGTTTCTTGCTTTAACAGCTGCCAAAAGACCAATTTCGTCAATGGTAACAGAACCACCCCAAGCAACTACATCAGTTTCAGGAATAAGCTCCAATGCTTTTGCCAAAGCTTCTTCCTTTGTTGCGCAGTAGTAGCCTTCCATATTACGTTTAGCTAAATTTTTGATAACAAATTTACCTAAAAGTTCATTACGTTGTGCAATCCAATTACCCATAGTTTCCACCTCGTATCTATAAATTTTACAGTGATTTAATTAAGCGTATTCACCAATGGCAACTTCGTCTACGCCGTCGTGTTCAACAAGTTGTACATTAACAACTTCTTTTTTGGAGGTCGGTACGTTTTTGCCAGCGAAGTCTGCACGAATGGGAAGTTCACGATGACCGCGGTCAATGAGAACTGCCAGTTGAATTGCTTTAGGACGACCCATATCAATAAGTGCGTCCATAGCAGCACGAATGGTACGACCGGTAAAGAGTACGTCGTCTACCAAGATTACGGTTTTGCCGGTAAGGTCAGAATCAATTTCAGTACCGTGTACTACAGGGTTGTAATCCAAAGTGGAAAGGTCATCACGATACATGGTGATGTCCAGCATACCAACAGGAACTTTTACGTTTTCAATTTTTTCAATGGCAGCAGCAAGACGTTCAGCCATGGGCACACCAAGAGTATGAATACCAACTAACACAACATCTTCTACGCCTTTATTTCTTTCAATGATTTCGTGAGAAATACGCACGATGGCACGACGAATTGCCTCTGAATCCAACAAAACATTTTTCTTAACAAAATTACTCATAATAACTCACCTTCCATAATATATTGCGTCTTACGCTATTTTCTATTAAGTGAACTGCCCTAAACGCAGTCTGGTAACAATTTTATGCAAATCCTCCGGTAGCTTCGCCTCGAACTCCATACGCTCGCCAGTGCGAGGATGGTCAAAGGCTAAGGTCAGGGAGTGCAGCGCCTGTCCGTTAATGGAAAAAGGCGTCTTCATAGGAGAATACTTGGGGTCACCAACGAGAGGATAACCTAAATATTCCATATGTACGCGAATTTGATGTGTGCGTCCCGTCTTAAGCTTGCACTTTACAATAGTGTACTTGCCAAAGCGTTCCACAACTTCGTATTCAGTGATGGCGTTACGTCCACCTTCTTTGACTACCGCCATCTTCTTGCGGTCGTCCTTGTCGCGGGAGATTTGCGTTTCAATCACACCGCTATCTGTTTTAATATTGCCACGCACAACGGCAAGGTAGGTGCGTTGGGCGGT
>JAGAPX010000004.1 GCA_017623055.1 Phascolarctobacterium sp. | reverse complement strand
TTCGCTTTTTTCTAGGTTGTTGTTCAGTTTTCAAGGTTCTGTCGTCGCCGTTCTGTCAGCGACTTTGTATATAATAGCACTCAAAGCCTTACGTGTCAACACCCTTTTTTAAGTTTTTTTCACATTTTTTCGTGAAACGCTAGGCTCAGTTGGCAAAAGAGGCGTGTCCTGCTCTTGCAGAACACGCCCTAAAAAATTTACAAAACTACCTCTTTTGCAGTAACTTCTTCGCCTAAATTCTCTACCATTATATAAAACTCTTTGCTTTCACCAGTAATAACATCGTTTTTAAAGAACTCTATGGGATAATTCTTGTGAATCTGGCGCCAGCTACTGAACTTATAATTGGCAATGTATTGACTTACCTTAGCTTCATCTCGCCAAAAATCGGAGACTGTTTCAAAAATAGCTTCCGTATTCCAACGCAGCCATTCCGGTTTCCAGCCTACAATGCCTACAAAAACATCGTAACGTAAAATCTCAATCATCACCTCTGCTTCAGAAGCAAAGCATTCCAAAATAAAATCATACAAAATTTTTGCCACGCCCTTAGCGTTATGAGTTTGGGGATAATGCCCCTGCCCTACCCACCAATTAGTAAGCTTCTCATAAAAAGCAAAGGCGCCTGCACCATTTCTTTCTATTAAATAACGTAAGATGTTAGGGAAGTAACCAGTGTTATAGGTTTGCTCAAAAACGCTTTCCATACGCTTCAAGAACTGCAGCTCCTCATAAGGCATATAATTAGTAGCCAAAATTTCATAAGGAGGCTCGTCCATATAACGCAAGCCGTGGAGCTCAGTTTCCTTATTCATCTGAGTACCGGGAAGCACCTTTAAAAAGCCAAGCTGCAGCATATCAGGCTTCAAGCCATACACATCATCAAAGGATTTTCTAAACTCCTGCAAACTTTCATAAGGCAAACCTGCAATCAAGTCCAGATGCAGGTGCATATTCTTAAAGCCTAAGAGTCTTTCGCAGTTATGAACCAGCCTATCCCAATTATCTTGACGATTAATTGCCTTTAAGGTTGGCGGATTGGTAGTCTGTACCCCAATTTCAAACTGGAAGCGTCCTTTAGGAACAGTAGCCAAGAAATCCAGCACCTCGTCGGACAAAATATCTGCCTTAATTTCAAAGTGGAAGGTGGTCTTGGTATCTGCCGCTGCCAAATATTTCATCATGGGCAGGAAGTACTTTTCATCTAAATTGTAGGTACGGTCTACAAATTTTACCAGCTCCACCTGCGCCGCCATAAAGGTATCCATATCGCGAAGCACCAATTCCAAGGGACGCTTGCGTACAGAGCGAGAGATACCACTCAAACAATAGGAGCAGTTAAATGGACAGCCACGGGTACATTCGTAATAAACTATTTTATGAGCCGCGACAACTTCTGCCAAATCAGGATACGGGAAAGGCAACAGGCTTAAATCTTCAATGACGGTCACGCCACCGTTCAGCTCAACCGCCCCGTCCTTTTTATAGGCAATATGTTCAGGCACGTTACCGCTTTTATAGCTTGCCAAAAAATCTGCAAAGACCTTTTCACCCTCGCCTTGCACAATGTAATCAATGGCAGGCAACTCCACGAAGATACGCTCCGCATCAAAGGCTACCTCAGGACCACCAACAACAATGGTCGCTTCAGGACGCAGCTTCTTGAGCATGGCAATCAGGCGATACACAAAAGGCTTGTTCCAAATATGTACGGAAAAGGCGTAAACATCTGCCTTGCAGTCCATAATCTTTTCCAAAACCGTGAGGATGGGTGTATTAATGGTTTCTTCTATTAAATGTACATCAAAGCCTTGCGTTTTGGCGTACTCTCCAACGTAGCGCAAGCCCAAGGCGGTGTGCACATATTTACTATTGATTCCGATTAAAAGTGCGTGCATTTTTCTGCTCCTTTTTACTTCGTATGTTATAATAGTAAAATAATAAATTTGATTTTGCAAGGAGTGAAATATAATGAGTGAAAAAATTGTACCCGCCCATGGCAGTAGCGTTCCTCGCGCAGAGATTCCTGCCAACTGCAAATGGCGCGTACACGATATCTATGCTGATGAAAACGCTTGGAAGGAAGCTTGCGCAGAATTAAAAGCGAAGTTGCCTGTACTTAGCGAATTTAAAGGCTTACTTTGCGACGCGAAGGTTATGGCTGCCGCCCTCATGATGCAGGACGAAGTAGCACAGCTTGTTGAAAAGATCTACGCTTACGCACGCCTGCAACAAGACGCAGATAACACTGACCAACATATGCAATCTCTTTCCGGTGAAGCAGAAGCCCTCGCCGCAGAGTTTAGCAATGCCAATTCCTTCATTGAGCCTGAAATTTTATCCCTTGATAAAGAAAAATTGGCAGAAATGCTCCGAACCGAACCTGCTCTTGCCAACTATAAATATTATATTGAAAATTTAGTGCGCCTTGCTGACCACATCCTGCCTGCCGAAATGGAAGAACTGCTTGCCAAAAGTCGTCTTGCTACCGGAACAGGTGCTACCGCCTTCCGCTCCCTCGTAAGTGCGGATATGCAGTTCCCAAAAATCACCGACGGCAACGGCAATGAAGCGACCGTTAGTGAAGGCAACTACCTTTTGAATATGACCAGTCCTGATAGAGAGCTGCGTAAAAATTCCTTTCAAGGCTTGATGGGTACTTACCATAAATACCGCAACACCTTGGCAAGCACCTTAACTGGTAGCTGCCGCACAGCAAACTTCTACGCTACTGCTCACAAATATCCTGATACTCTCCACGCTTCTTTAGCTGCAGATAATATTCCCACCAGCCTTTACGATGGCTTAATCCAAACCGTTCACGATAACCTTGCCCCCCTCCACGAATATATGCAGCTGAAAAAGGACGTGCTTGGTTATGACGAACTGCACCCCTACGATATTTACGTTCCCCTGTCCAACGCAGGTGACAGCTTCGCCTGCGACTTCGAGGTAGCTTGCGAAAAGATTACCGAAGCTTTGGCGCCCCTTGGAGAAAAATACCTTACTACCTTAAAGAAAGGTTTTAGCGAAGGTTGGATTGATATCTACGAAAACAAAGGCAAGCGTAGCGGTGCTTATTCTTGGGGCGTGTATGGCGTGCACCCCTTCGTACTCCTTAACTACCAAAAACGCTACAACAGCATTTCCACAATTGCTCACGAAATGGGGCACGCACTCCACAGCTACTTCTCCAGCAGCGCCCAAACCTACATCAACGCAGATTACACCATCTTCTGTGCAGAGGTTGCTTCCACCACCAACGAAATCCTGCTGTTGGAACACACCTTGAAGCACGCCAGCGATGAGCAAAAAATTTACCTGCTTAACCAATTCTTGGAAGCAGTACGCACCACTGTATATCGTCAAGTACAATTTGCTGAGTTTGAGAAATTCATCCATAGCGAAATCAGCGCTGGCAGAACCCTGCAAGCAGAAAAACTGGAAAACTACTGGCTTGACAGTAACAAACGTTACTACGGCGAAGCTTTGACCGTAGATAAAGAACTTGCCAGCGAATGGAGTAGAATCCCCCACTTCTACACTCCCTTCTACGTTTACAAATATGCAACCGGCTACAGCGCTGCAACTGCCTTTGCCGCAAGCATCTTGAAGGGCGAAGAAGGCGCAGTTGAAAAATACTTGGGCTTCCTCCACGCAGGTGGCAGTGACTACTCCCTCAACATTCTCAAAAACGCTGGTGTTGATTTGAACACTCCCCAACCCGTAACCGTAACCCTGCAAAAATTTGCAGAAAAAGTTGCTGAACTTAAAAAGCTTTTAGGCAAATAATAAAAGCCGTCGGAATTTCCGACGGCTTAACTTTTTATTTCAGGTATTCAACTACAGCTTCTTCCATAGCATTTGCGGCGATAACATCGCTGTGCAGGATGGGAGCAGTTTCCAATGCCAACATTCTTTCAGGAATGGGAGCATTAGTTTTTTCATTTAACTTGTGGAGCAATGCGAAAGGATCACTTGCAGATTGCTTCTTATCTTCCAAAGCTTCAAGCACGCTATCGCAGAACTTATAGGGGCTAGCAGTGGACAGCACGATAGTAAAGGTATCGTCGCTGGTCAGCAAACGATATTTTTCCAAAGCACGCCAAGCAACTGCAGTATGGGTATCCATCAAATAATTGTAGTCACTGTAAACGCGGGCAATAGCTTCCTTAGTTTCCACTTCGTCAACCCAAGCACCAAAGAATTCGCTTTGAATAATTTTCAAATGCTCTTCTTCAATTTTGTAGCTGCCTTCGTTGTTAAGTTTTTCCATCAAGGCAGCAACCTTTTCAGCGTTCTCATTGGTTACTGCGTACAGCAAACGCTCCAAGTTACTGGAAACAAGGATATCCATGGACGGAGAAACTGTTTTATAGAACTCACGACGTTTATCATAAACACCGCTATTGATAAAATCAGTAAGCACGTTGTTGCTATTAGAAGCGCACAGCAAGCGTTCCACAGGCAAACCCATCAGCTTAGCGTAATAGCCAGCTAAAATGTTGCCAAAGTTACCGGTAGGCACTACAAAATTAATGGGGTCTCCCATCTTAATGCTCTTTGCCTTCACAGCATCAACGTAAGCGCTAAAGTAGTAAACGATTTGCGGAACAAGACGCCCCCAGTTAATAGAGTTTGCAGAAGAAAAAGCATAACCTTTTTCTTCCAGCTCTTCAGCCAACGCTTCGTTACCGAAGATTTCTTTTACGCCACGTTGCGCATCGTCAAAATTACCTTCAATGCCAAAAACCTTAACGTTCTTGCCCATTTGGGTAATCATTTGGCGTTTTTGGATGTCACTTACACCTTGGCTAGGATAGAATACGATGATTTCAGTACCTTCAACATCAGCAAAGCCTTCAAGGGCAGCCTTGCCAGTATCACCGGAAGTAGCAACCAAAATTACAACCTTGTGTTTTTCACCAGTCTTAGCAATAGCCTTGGTCAAAACATGGGGCAAAAGTTGCAGCGCCATATCCTTAAAGGCAGAAGTAGGACCATGCCACAGCTCCAGAACAGAAGTGTTAGCATTAACCTTTACCAAAGGAGCAGGCTCGCCACCAAATTTTTCGGGAGCGTATGCACTTTCAACACATTCACGCAGTTCATCTTCGCTAAAATCAGTCAAGAATTGCAAAAGAATATCTACCGCACGCTCGGTGTAAGGCTTCTTTTCCATGGCTTTGATATCGCCCAAGCGGATTTGGGGAATACGTTTAGGAACAAAGAGACCGCCATCACCAGCCAAGCCACGAGTAATGGCGTGGGAGGCGCTAACGAGGTCAGTCTTGCCTCTAGTACTTACAAATAACATAAAAGTTCAACCTACTTTCTTAGAAAATCGTTATAAGCACTATCTTCCTGCGTCATTACTTCGATTGCTCGCTAGACGTACCACAAGTACGCCTTCGCTTCACAATCTCACAATTCCTTGTTATCTAGCACTTCTAACGATTTTGCATGATTCTATGTTTAATGAAATAAATTTCTACATTATTAGAAAGATAATACCACATTTAAGCCAAAGGGACAACTCTCACTCAAAAATGAGGGGTGCCACTGTTGCCTTGGTCGCACGTACCAAATCATCAGGAGCAAGCACCAGCTGCATACCACGTTGTCCTGCACTTACTGCCATCTCATCCCACAGCACGCAGGTTTCGTCAATGAACACAGGGTAATTCTTCTTTGCACCAAGGGAAGTACAGCCACCACGAATATAGCCAGTCAAAGGCAGTACCTCTTTTAAAGGAACAAGCTCCGTACGTTTGTTACCACTCACCTTGGCAAGCGCCTTCAAGTCCAGTTCACCATTACCGGGAATAACTGCGAAGATTACCCCCGTCTTATCACCACGAATAACCAAGGTCTTGAACACCTGCTCTGCAGGCATGCCTACGGAATTAGCAACGTGAACTGCGTCCAAATGCTCTTCGTCCACCTCGTATTCCATAATGCGATAGGCGATATTCATATCATCTAAAATGCGGGCAGCATTAGTTTTTTTGTTATGTTTCAAGGCGAAAACCTCCTCCAAAGTGGCACAAACAAATCTTAAGTGCTATAATAACATCAGATATGTATAA
>JAGAPX010000003.1 GCA_017623055.1 Phascolarctobacterium sp. | reverse complement strand
TTCATTCTCGCTCCTATAGCTATATATCGCAAAACCGGCGGGACACGCCACGCCGGTTTATCTACCTATTATATATACATTATACAACTTGCCACAGCCTTTGACAAGCAATCAAAACTTGGGGAACAAGCCTAAAGCCATACTCACAGGTCGCTCCCTGCCGTCGGAAGGCTTATTAACAACCTCGCCGTTGATGACCATAACGCTGGAACCACCGCCGTCAAAATTCACTGCATCACGAGCACCCAAGCGAAGGAAGTAGGTTGCCAGTTCTTTCAAAGTTAAACCTCTAGACGTATTACTACGACCATCTACCACCAGCACTAAAACCGTACCATCCTTTTTTAAACCAATGGCAGTACGAGGAGCACTACCCACCGCAATATCGCGGGGGATATATTCTTCACTAGTACGCACATGCACCTTGCCGTTTTCTAAAATCAAGGGACCGCCCCCCATAACAATAGGAGCTTTATTAGCAATAGGCACATTTAATTCCTGCAGCAGCTCTACCTCATCACCTACGGCAATACTGCGTAGTAAATACTTGTTGGTAAGTCCGTGAGCAGAGACCACAAAAGTATCAGGCTCTATCTTCATATTACCTTTGTTAGAAACTGCAATGACCTTATTATCACGAATTTTAATTTCTCTACCCCATTGATTAGTCTTGGTGCTTGGTCCGTAATATTCGTTAAAAAGTACCACGTCTTCAGCAATGCGGCCACGGTTCATACCTCTAATTGGAAGCTCACCACCTTTAAAACGCAGTACGCCATTATAGGCAACGTCTTGCACGATCAAGCGCTCTTTACCCGTATCAACATAAGCACTGCGAGGCGTAGCATCCATACTCATAAATTCTCCCTTGTCTTTGTTTACAGCAATAACCCAGCCATCATGATCAAAGTAGGAAGCATTAACTGCTGCCTTTAATCTACGACGTTTGGCTTCTTGGGAAAGCAAGCCTCTACCATTATAAGCACCTGCCGCAGAAAAAGGGCGTAACTGATATTTGGCATTAGGTGCAATACTCAAAAGGGACGCTTGAATTTGCGTTCCATTCATTTCATCTTGAATGTAGGTATAGGTAACACCTTTTGCCAAAGTTTTTTCCTGTTTAATTAGGTCAATACGATAAACATCAATAACTAATCTATGAGGATTGGTATATTGCAGCACCTTGTATTGGCACTCTTTAAGCATATTAATGGTTAACTGGCTAGCGTTTCTACCAGTGGGAACCAGTTGAGCGGAGCGGATAATATTATCCTTTACCAGTAAATTCTTTTGTTTAGTTCCGCTCTTAGGAAGCTGCACGATTATTTTCTTACCAGCTCGTTCCGCCTTGTACTCAATGGGCTTTTCGCTATCCAATACAAAACGAACCCTGGCAGGGCTTACGCTGTTACGTAAATCAGTTATAGGAGCAGCGTGCGTCGTCAACGTTGCCGTCAACGCCATCACCATTGTTATTACTGCTACCATATTTTTTGCCAACATTATAAACACCTACCATTCAAAATTTGCTTTACTATCTTTACAACCTCATAAAGGGACTATTCTTTCGAATAGTCCCTTCAAATTCATCAAACTCTAATATTAAAACGCTTCTCAAAAGTTTTAAACTAAATTGGAAGAAGTATAGATTGCACCCGGGTGCAGTTTATCCAAGCTTTGCAGTGCTTTACCAGTACCAACTGCTACGCAATCCAGCGGATTTTCTGCAACGTGAATGTCAATGCCGGTTTCAGCATGCATGATTTCAGCCAAGCCATCCAAGAGTGCGCCGCCACCAGTCAGGTAAATACCGTTGTCCACGATGTCGGAAGCAAGTTCCGGCGGGCATTTTTCCAAAACGCCACGTACGGTAGCAATCATGGACGCCACAGAATCCTCCAACGCAGCGCGGCAATCCGCAGAGCTTACGCTAAAGGTAGTAGGCAAACCGGTTACCATATCGCGACCACGTACTTCCATGGACAAATCGCGACCATTTTTGGAAACAGTTGCAATGTTTAGCTTGATTTCTTCAGCAGTACGCTCGCCAATAAGAACATTATGTACTCTCTTTACATGACGCACGATACATTCATCAAAATGGTCACCGCCAATGCGAATGGAAGAACTTACTACGATACCGCCTAAGCTCAATACTGCGATATCAGTAGTACCACCACCAATATCAACAACCATATTGCCACGCGGTACGGAAATATCAATGCCTGCACCTAAGGCTGCAGCCAAAGGTTCTTCTATCAAATAGGTTTTGGACGCGCCACCTTGGGTAGTTGCTTCCATAACAGCACGCTTCTCTACGGAAGTAATGCCAATGGGAACGCAAGTCATAACGCGAGGTTTAAAGAAAAGGCACTTTCCTGCTACCTTTTCAATAACATGCGCCAAAAGTTTTTGGGTAATAGTATAGTTAGCAATTACACCTTCTTTAAGTGGACGAATGGCAACAATGTTTCCGGGAGAACGTCCCAGCATTTCGCGAGCAGCATCCCCTACTGCCAGCACTTTGTTGCGGGTTTTATCAATCGCTACAACGGAAGGCTCTTTTAAAACTACGCCTTTGCCTCTAACAAACACCAGTATATTAGCAGTACCTAAGTCAATACCGATATCCATGCTTTTAAACATTTTATTTCTCCTGTCTTATACGTCAACACGCTCAATATCAGCGCCTAAATTTCTCAGTTTTTCAACAATATCTTCATAGCCACGGTCAATATGGAACAAATCACCAATGCGGGTTTCGCCTTCGGCAACAAGACCAGCCAAAATCATAGCAGCACCTGCACGGAGGTCTGTGGCACGCACATCGCAACCTACTAATTTAGCAGGGCCTTCGATATTAGCACTGCGGTCTGCAGTAGTAATCTTAGCTCCCATACGATTTAATTCGGCAACATGCATAAAGCGATTTTCAAAAACAGTTTCTGTAACACGGCTATTACCTTCAGAAACTACCATCATCGCCATAATTTGTGCCTGCATATCTGTAGGGAAGCCAGGATAAGGCAAAGTTTTAACGCTTACACCTTTCAGGCTACCAGTACCAATAACGCGCACTTTATCAATATCTTCTTCAACAATTGCACCAGCTTCGCGCAATTTAGCAATCAAAGGCTTTTGATGTTCCGGAAGAACATTATCTATGATAACATCACCGCCAGTCATGGCAGCTGCAATCATATAAGTACCTGCTTCGATGCGGTCAGGAATAATTGTGTAATCAGCGCCACGCAATTCCTTGACACCTTCAATACGAATTACATCAGTACCAGCACCACGAACCTTAGCCCCCATTTTGTTCAAATAGTTGGCAAGTGCTACGATTTCCGGTTCTTCGGCAGCGTTTTCTAAAATGGTAACGCCTTCTGCCAAAGCGGCAGCCATCATTACGTTTTCAGTAGCGCCAACGCTAGGGAAATCAAAATAAATGGTAGCACCCTTTAAGCCATTAGGAGTTGTAGCTTCAATGAAACCATCTTCCTGCTTTAAGACAACACCCAAAGCTTCAAAGCCTTTAAGATGAATATCAACAGGACGAGCACCAATGGCACAACCACCAGGCATATGAATACGGGCCTTACCCATACGCGCCAAGAGAGGACCCATAATAAAGAAGGACGCACGCATATTTCGCATCAGCTCACAAGGAGGCTCATAAGAATTAATGGTAGTACTATCTATATCTAAAACATTCTTTTCTTTACTTTCAACCTTAATGCCCAAGGATTTTAATACTTCGCTAATAGTGCGAACATCCTCTAGCATAGGCACTTCATCGAAATGGCTAGGAGTTACACCCATAATAGATGCAGCAATAATCGGCAGTACGGCGTTCTTGGCGCCACTGGTCTTTACTGTACCTACGAGGCGGTTTCCACCTTTAACAATTAACTTTTCCAAAGTAATCCCCCTGCCTCTTAATTATCTGCCTAATCTTTGACGGTCTGCAAGAATGTTATAGTAGGTTTCTTTCTCCATCAGTTCGCGGCGAATCAGTTTCTTTTTATCTTCATCAGTACATTCTGCCAAACATTGGCGCAGGTAAGCAATATCTTGCTTCAAATGCAGCATGGAATTGCCTGTCAAGCTATCAATAATATCGGACATATGATGCCCTCCTTGTTTTAAAAACTATCTCTTTAGATTATAGCAAATTGCAGAAAAAAAATAAACCCCGCCTCTTTCGAGACGGGGTCTGGTTTGGCATTGTAATGAATTACTTTTTGCCGAGAGCTTCACTAACACGCAGACGCATGCTTGCTTTTTTGAGAGCAATTTTAGCGCGTTCTACGTCGAGGTCTTCGGTACGAGCAGCAAGACGAGCAGTTGCACGTTCTTTAGCAGCAGTAGCACGAGCAGCGTCGATATCTTCGCCAGGTTCTGCAATGGTTGCCAAAACGGTGCATTTGTTGTTTTGCATTTCTAAGAAGCCACCGCATACAGCGAAAACTTCTTCGCTGCCATCAGCAAGCTGAATTTTAAGCGGAGCTACGTCCAAGGTTGCGATAACGGGCAAGTGGTTAGCTTTAACGCCCATACCGCCAACGAGGGTACGGAAACCTACATAAGTTACTTCGTCAGAAACAAAAAGCATCTTATCCGGCGTTACAATTTCAAAAGTAAACGGAGTAGCCATTATTAAGCCTTCATGGTTTCAGCTTTAGCAATCGCGTCTTCAATGGTACCTACCATGTAGAAAGCACCTTCCGGCAAATCGTCATGTTTGCCTTCGAGGATTTCTTTAAAGCCGCGGATGGTTTCTTTCAGCGGAACATATTGGCCGGGGGTACCGGTAAATTGTTCAGCAACAAAGAATGCTTGGCTGAGGAATTTTTGAATTTTACGAGCACGAGCAACGGTCATTTTGTCGTCTTCGCTCAATTCTTCCATACCAAGAATTGCGATAATGTCTTGCAATTCTTTATAACGTTGCAGAATAGCTTGTACGCCGCGAGCAACGTTATAGTGTTCTTCACCGATTACCAGCGGGTCGAGAATACGGCTGGTGGAGTCGAGCGGGTCAACTGCCGGATAAATACCAAGCTCTGCAATTTGACGGGAAAGTACGGTGGTAGCATCCAAGTGAGCGAAGGTGCCTGCCGGAGCCGGGTCAGTCAAGTCGTCCGCAGGTACATATACTGCTTGTACGGAAGTGATGGAACCGGTTTTGGTGGAGGTAATACGTTCTTGCAATGCACCGATGTCGTTTGCCAGAGTGGGTTGGTAACCTACTGCGGAGGGCATACGGCCGAGCAATGCAGATACTTCGGAACCTGCTTGGATGAAACGGAAAATGTTATCTACGAAGAGCAATACGTCTTGGCCGCCAACGTCACGGAAGTATTCTGCCATGGTCAAACCGGTCAAGCCTACGCGCATACGAGCTCCGGGGGGTTCGTTCATTTGGCCGTATACCAACGCAGTTTTGTCGATAACGCCAGATTCTTTCATTTCGCACCACAAGTCGTTGCCTTCACGAGTACGTTCGCCTACGCCTGCAAATACGGAATAACCACCGTGAGCGGTTGCGATATTATGGATAAGTTCCATAATAATAACGGTTTTGCCTACGCCTGCACCGCCGAACAGACCGATTTTACCACCCAGTGCATACGGAGCGATAAGGTCTACTACTTTGATGCCGGTTTCTAAAATTTTAGTAGAAGTTGCCTGTTGGTCGAAGCTCGGAGCCGGTCTGTGGATAGGCCAGTATTCGGATGCTTCAACTTTAGTATCGTCATGGTCTACAGTTTCGCCAAGCACGTTAAAGATACGACCCAATACGCCAGGACCTACGGGTACACTGATCGGAGCGCCGGTATCTACAGCTTCCATGCCGCGAACCAAACCGTCGGTGGAGCTCATTGCAACGGCACGAACTACATTGTAGCCGATGTGTTGCATAACTTCAGCAGTCAGATGAATTTCGGTTTTGCCGTCATCAGTTTTACCGTCGATTTTGATTGCGTTCAGGATAGCGGGCATGCTTTTAGGAGGAAACTCGATGTCGACAACAGGGCCAACAACTTGTACGATTCTACCTGTATTCAAGGTTTTAGCCTCCCTATTCGGATATATTCAAATTAGTTTTGAGCTTGCTTCAATGCTTCTACGCCGCCAACGATTTCGTTCAGCTCGCGAGTAATACCAGCTTGACGTGCCTTATTGTAAGACAGTTGCAGGCTGGATACCAGCTTAGCTGCGTTGTCGGTTGCAGAGGACATTGCAGTCATACGAGAGCCCAATTCACTGGCAGCAGATTGCACCAGTGCAGCATATACAACAGTTTCTAAGTATTTCGGAGCAAGGACTGTCAGAGTATCGTCTTCACCGGGTTCAAACATAAAGCTTGCTTGCGCTTTACCTTCTTCCTTAACAGGCGGTTCAACCGGAAGGATTACTTCGCTGGTAGGAATTTGGGACAAAGCAGTTTTGAATACGGTGTAAACAATGTTCAGTTTATCAAAACCTTCGCTAGCGAAAGTTTTGATAGCATCTTGTGCAATGTCTACAGCGTTTTCATAGGTCGGTCTATCGGAGAAACCGATATGACTTTGGATTACGTTGAAGCCACGACGGGTGAAGAAATCTCTTGCTTTACGTCCGCAGGTGATTACGACTACTTCGTCTTCACATTCGGAAATTTCAGCAACAGCCATTTTGAGGGCGTTGGAGCTATAAGCACCTGCCAAACCTTTATCGGAGCAGAGTACTAAATAGCCAACTTTTTGTACCTCGCGTTTTTGAAGTAACGGATGTTTTTTGGCGTCTAAGCCAGCTAAAACGCTTGGATCGCTCACAACGTTAGACAACACTTCTTTAATCTTAATAGCATACGGACGACTTGCAGCAGCTTTTTCTTGAGCTCTTCTCAAGCGAGCAGCAGCAACCATCTTCATAGCTTTAGTGATTTTACCGATGTTACCTACACTTTTCATGTGGCGATTAATCTCGCGCGGAGTAGCCATCAGTTAATCACCTCGCTTCACCGGCAACAAAAGTTTCCTTAAACTCGGCGATTGCATTTTTCAATGCTTCTTCATTTTCGTCACTGATTTTTTTGGTAGCTTTGATGTCAGCGCCAACTTCAGGATGGTTTGCGTCCATGAATTCCAAGAATTCTTTTTCGCAACGGGTAACATCTTTAACAGCTACGTCATCAAGATATCCTTTGGTACCGAGGTAAATTGCCATAACTTGTTTTTCAACAGGCAACGGGCAATATTGACCTTGTTTCAAGAGCTCGGTCAAACGTTGGCCACGATCCAATTGAGCTTTGGTAGCTTTATCAAGGTCGGAAGCGAATTGAGCAAACGCTGCCAATTCACGATATTGAGCCAAGTCCAGACGCAGGGTACCTGCAACGGATTTCATAGCTTTGATTTGTGCGGAACCGCCTACGCGGGATACGGACAAACCAGAGTTGATAGCCGGACGAATACCGGAATAGAACAATTCGGATTCGAGGAAGATTTGGCCGTCAGTAATGGAAATTACGTTAGTCGGAATAAAGCCGCCAACGTCGCCTGCCAGAGTTTCGATAATCGGCAGTGCAGTTACAGAGCCGCCTTTAAGCGGAGCGATGCTGTTCAATTTAGCAGCGCGTTCCAACAGACGGGAGTGCAAATAGAATACGTCGCCAGGGTAAGCTTCACGTCCGGGAGGACGGCGGAGCAACAGGGACATTGCGCGGTATGCAACAGCGTGTTTGGACAAGTCGTCGTATACGCACAGAACGTCTTTACCTTGGTCCATGAAGTATTCAGCCATGGTTACGCCGGAGTACGGAGCCAAGAATTGCAGCGGAGCGGAGTCAGCAGCAGTTGCAGCTACGATGATGGTGTATTCCATAGCGCCGTGTTGTTCAAGGGTACGAACGATACGAGCAATGTTAGAAGCTTTTTGGCCGATAGCTACATAAATGCAGATAACGCCCAAGCCTTTTTGGTTAATGATGGTGTCGATTGCTACTGCAGTTTTACCAGTACCGCGGTCGCCGATGATAAGTTCGCGTTGGCCACGTCCGATAGGTACGAGAGCATCGATACATTTAATACCGGTTTGCAGCGGGGTGTCAACGGATTGACGGTCTGCAATACCGTGTGCAGGAGATTCAACAGGACGATATTCAGCAGCTGCGATAGCGCCTTTACCGTCGATGGGAGCGCCGATAGCGGAAACTACACGACCGAGGAGAGCTTCGCCTACGGGAACTTCCATGATGCGGCCGGTACGACGAACCAAGTCGCCTTCTTTGATAGCGGTTTCGCCACCCATCAATACGATACCAACGGAATCTTGGTTCAAGTTTTGAACCATGCCGGATACGCCGTGGGGCAATTCTACCAATTCGCCTGCCATTGCATTTTTCATACCGATAACGGTAGCGATACCGTCACCGATTTTTTCTACGATACCAACTTCTTCAAGATCAGCATCCACATTGTAATTCTCAAGTTTTGCGCTGATAGCGTCAGCCATAGCTTCGGGTTTGTCCAAAGCGTAGTCATGAATGTCGATGCCATTCATAACAACTTCCATTTTCTTCAATTTACGAAGAGCAGAAGCATCATATACTTTGTCGCCTACTTGAACAATGATACCGCCCAAAATGGAGGGATCAACTTTTTTGTTCAAGAAGATTTCGCGGCCCAGTTTTTCAGTGAGAATTGCAGAAATGGATTGATACTCGTCTACAGTCAATTTTTTAGCTGTAGTAACTTTTACGTCTAACAGTTCACGAATGGAACCGAGATTCATATTGAAGTCGGACAATTCTTGCTTAATTAAAGCAATATTTTCTTCAATCTTCATATTGTATCAATCAACCTCCAAATACTGGCTCTCGTCTTACTGAATTTCGCTAAGTTCAGCAGATGTCGTCCAGCCTAATAGGAAAGCGGCAAATTATTTGTTGATGATGGAATCAACGATTTCGCCAGCCATTTTTTTATCTTCTTCAGAACCCAATTTTTGTTCAACGATTTTGCTAGCAGCCAACATGCTGAGGCTGATAACTTGTGCGCGAACGTCTGCCAGAGCTTTTTGTTTTTCAAGTTCGATTGCTTCTTTAGCAGCTGCAACAACTTGATCTTGTTCAGCTTTGGTTTCAGCCATGATTTTGTCATGAGCTGCTTGAGCGTTTTTGCGGGCATTTTCAATAATAGCCTGTGCTTCTTGTCTTGCATCAGCCAATTTTGCAGCGTATTCAGCTTTAACTGCTTCAGCTTCTACTTTAGCAGTGTCTGCAGCTTCCAAATCGCTAGCAATTTTATTCTTGCGGGCTTCCATTACATTTAACAACGGTTTGTAAACAAATTTCGCAAGAATGAAAACAAGGAACAAAAAGTTCAGGATTTGCGCGATAAGTGTAGCATTGATATTAACCAATTATAGCACTCTCCTTTTTGTTTTCTTTTTAATTATGCGAAATTATTTTACGAACGGGTTAGCGAATACCAATACTACTGCGATAACGTAGCAGAGAATAGGCATGGATTCTACCAGACCTACGGATACCAGCATGTTGGTGAACAATTTGCCGGATTCTTCCGGTTGACGAGCCATAGATTCGATTGCTTTACCGGTCAAGTTACCGTTACCAAGAGCAGCACCAAGAGCTGCAGCCAAGCAGATAAATGCAACAGCAAACATAGATGCTGCAATAATAATTGCGTTTTCAGTCATTGAAATTTCCTCCATTCAATTGTAAATACATTGATTTTTAAAATTAAAATTAAGACTTAGATTAGTGATGCGCGAATGCAAGCGCGAAACTGGTAAGAGTCAACATGGTAAAAATAAATGCTTGCAAGAAGCCGATAACCAAGCTGAACATTACCCACAGTTCGGGCACAATCCAGGGAGCCAATTGATACAATACAATCAGCAAAATTTCACCTGCCAAAATGTTACCGAATAGACGAAGAGCCATAGTCATCGGTTTAACCAATTCGTCTAACAAGTGCAACGGCAAGAATGCAGGAGAAGGACTAACATAATGCTTGTAATGGCTAAAGCCCTTTTGGCAAATACCAATGATATGTACGCCGATTGCTACTGTCAGAGACAGTGCGAAACAGGTGTTGACATCGTTAGTAGGGGAAGTCCAGTGTACACCAACTTGCGGCAACAAACCGAGTTCGTTGCTGATGAAGATGAACATGAAAAGGGTAATAATAAAAGGAGCCATATATTTGCGTCCTTTGATACCCAATTGGCCTTCCATCAATTCGTTTAAGAAATCAATAAAGAATTCCACTACGTTTTGAACACCACTAGGAACCATTTTCGGGTTTTTAGCTGCAAAGAAAATCAGCATAAAAACGATCGCCATGGTAATCCAGGTCATGTACATGGTTTGCATGTGAACAACAAAACCGGGAGCTACTTCAGTGGCCAAATAATGAATAAGTTCACCACTATGTTCTGCTGCTTCATTTCCCATTCTTTCACTCTCCTTTCTTCGCATCGCCTACTTTATTAAGTCGGTACGCGATAATTGTTAGGTTAATAATTAAAAATATATGTGTCAGAAGAAGCCCAATACAGGTACCAACCACATTGTGCCCCTGCTTCAACAACAAAACTACAAGCGTGGATGCAGAGATTATTCTATAAACCCTGTACCTTTTCATAATGGCAAGCCCACGCTGGGGATCCTTATCATAAGGCAGTGCCTTGCGCATACCGGTAATCATAATCACGGTATCAAGCAACCCGATTATAATACCATAAAAAAACGATATGGCAAAGGCTTTATAACCTAAAAAATAAACTAAAGCTAAAAAAGGAACAGACCAAAGGGCAGGTCCAACTACAAACTCTTTGTACCCGCCGATAAGAAGCGGTGAAAAATCAAAACTTTTCATCTTCTATTCGTCTTCATCCTTATCAAGAATTAGAGTGTAAATCATTTTAAAGAAAGTTAAAAACAACGTAATAATGGCAATGACGATACAGATTAGTCTAAAAGTATGGTCACCGGTCTGAAAAGAATTATCAAGCCAGTCCCCGCCCCAATAGGCTAATATGAAATCGAATACAGTCATCAACGCAAGAGAAGATACCGTTGACAAAGCACTCATTGCCTTGATGTATTCTCTCTCGTTTTTGGTGCGCTTATCCATGCTTACCTTCCAAAAAAGCAGTACTTAAACAGTGCCCTGCCATTTTACCTAGCAGTTCACAGTCTCGTACACTATAATTTTAAAATATTTCACAGTTTATGTCTACTCAATTTGTGCAAAACTCGGACAAAATTTTAATATTATAGCCCTTTTTTTGCAAAATTGCCCTGATAATTCTTTCGCAGGCCTTGCCGTCACCATAGGGGTTGGCAGCTTCCGCCATTTTTTGGTAATGAGCAGGGTCATCCAAAAGTAAATTAGTCTCACGCAACACGTCTTCGTAGCCAGTTCCTACAAGTTTTACAGTGCCTGCATCCACCGCTTCAGGGCGCTCAGTAGTATCGCGCAAAACAAGCACCGGCTTACCAAGGGCAGGCGCTTCTTCCTGAATGCCACCGCTATCTGTAAGAACGATGTCCACCTTGCCCATTAAGTTGGCAAAGGGTTCGTAGTCCATAGGCTCAATAAGGTGTACCCTTTCAAGTCCACCCAATTCCTCTTGCACAATCTCGCGCACCTTAGGATTTTTGTGTACAGGGAAGATTGCTTCCACATCAGAGTGAGTTTCCAGCACCTTACGCAAAGCCTTGTAAACATTACGCATTGGTTCACCCAAATTTTCCCTGCGGTGAGTGGTCATCAAAATAAGACGGTTGCCTCTAGCAAAAATTTTATTAAACTCAGCATCAGCAAATTCATAATTTGCCTTTACCGTTGTTTGCAAAGCATCGATAACAGTGTTACCAGTTACCATAATAGCTTCAGGATTGACATTTTCCTTCAGCAAATTTTCCTTACTGGTAGATGTAGGCGCAAAGTGCATATCCGCAATGGAACCTGTCAGCTTGCGGTTCATTTCTTCCGGATAAGGAGAGTACTTGTTGCCTGTTCTGAGACCTGCTTCCACGTGACCAACAGGAACTTGCGCATAAAAAGCAGCCAAAGCTCCGGCAAAAGTCGTAGTCGTATCACCATGAACAAGTACCATATCAGGCTTCGCGTCTTCGATGACTTCTTTCAAGCCATTTAAAGCGCGAGTCGTAATATCATACAATGTTTGACCAGAAGCCATGATGTTTAAATCATAGTCAGGTTTAATATTGAAAAGCTCCAGCACCTGGTCAAGCATTTCCCGATGCTGAGCAGTTACCGCTACAATCGGTTCAATATATTCAGGGTATTTGTGCATCTCTAAAACCAGAGGACACATTTTGATTGCTTCCGGTCTTGTCCCGAAAACAGTCATCAATCTAAGTTTCTTCACGGCGCTTCCTCCCATATTAATCGTTCAGAATACCGATTTTTTTAGCACCAACGGCTACAGCAGTCATAATCACCGCGATGATGAGCGCTGCATAGAAGCCGTCCATCTCTGCCCAAAGCACTGCGCCAATACAAAGTACAGCAGTAATACCGTACATAAAAAGCACGGTTTCTTTATGGCTCATGCCTGTAGCTAAGAGGCGATGATGTAAGTGACCTTTATCTGGCTGGAAGATAGGTCTACCATTTACATAGCGACGCATAATGGCAAAAGCTGTATCTAAAATTGGCAAGCCTAAGGCAATAGCAGGAACGATGAGGGCAATGGTAGCAGCAGTCTTTACTGCACCGTAAACGCTAATCGCCGCCAGCATATAACCAATGAACATACTACCAGTGTCGCCCATGAAGATGGTTGCCGGATTAAAGTTATAACGGATAAAGCCAATAATGGCGCCAGCCAAAGCCGCTGTCAAAATCGCTACGTGGAAGTAACCCATTTGGACAGATACCAAGATTACCGTTAAGGAAGCAATGGCACTTACGCCAGCAGCCAAACCGTCTAAACCATCAATCAAATTCACCACGTTGGTAAAGCTAATTACCCAAAAGATGGTAAAAGGAATTGAAAGCATATCCAGATAAAAATATCCGCCCAAGGGATTATTAACCCATTCAATACGAATATCGAAGATTACCAAGACGCAGGCAGCTGCAATCTGCCCTAAGAGCTTTACCTTGGCAGGCAGCTGGTACACGTCATCTGCTACGCCCAAGGCTACAATCAGCGTGCCACCTAAAAGAATACCGAAGATATCCCAAGTGATTTCCATACTGGCAACGCAGCCAATCATAAAAGCGATATAAATGGCAAGACCTCCTAAGCGAGGCATAATCTTCTTGTGAACCTTGCGATTATCAGGTCTATCTACCGCACCAATCTTAAAGGCCAATTTCTTTATGTAAGGTGTTAAAACATAACTCACGAACATTGCGAGCATAAACGGAAACCCGTAAATACTAAGCATTTTTTACCTCGTTAGGTTTATGAATTTCAATCTCGATTCCACTAGCTGCCATCATATCTTCAGCCAGCTTGTCGGGATAAGGATTTGCGTACACAATACGCTTAATGCCTGCGTTAATTAAAATTTTAGTACAAACAACGCAGGGCTGATGGGTACAGTACACCGTACCGCCATTTACTGATACGCCATGGTAAGCAGCTTGCACCACCGCATTTTGTTCTGCGTGAATGCCACGACACAACTCGTGCATTTGTCCGGAAGGAACCTTAAGCTGTTCACGCAGGCAACCAGTTTCCTCGCAGTGAGGCAAATTCTTAGGCGTACCATTGTAGCCTGTTGCTACGATTTGTTTATTTTTGACGATTACAGCGCCAACGCTACGGCGCAGGCAGGTAGAGCGTTTGCTCACAACTTGAGCAATCTCCATGAAGTAATCGTCCCAATCGGGTCTATTCATAATCTTACTCCGTTCCGAAAATTCTATCCCCTGCATCACCCAGACCAGGAAGAATGTAACCTTTTTCATTCAAGCCGTCGTCTAAAGCAACACAATAAATTTTTACATCAGGATGATCTTGGTTCATCTTCCTAACACCTTCAGGTGCAGCAACAAGGCACATAAAACAAATATTTTTTAATCCACGTGCTTTAAGCTGAGTGATTGCTGCAGAAGAAGAACCACCAGTTGCCAACATAGGGTCAACTACAATGGTAAATGCTTCTTTATCTTTAGGAAGTTTGCAGTAATATTCAATAGGTTCTAAAGTTTCTTCATTGCGAGCCATACCGATATGCCCAACATTTGCTTCCGGCAACACTTTTATAACACCATCTAAGAAGCCTAAACCTGCTCTCAAAATAGGAATAATATTTACGCTACCTTTAATCCGATAGCCAGTAGTTTCTTGCAAGGGAGTTTGCACCACAAACTCTTCAACAGGAATATCTTTGGCAACTTCATAAGTCAAGAGCATTGCAATTTCACTAATTACGTTACGAAAACGAGCAGTGCTAGTTTTCTTATTACGCAACATAGTCATTTTGGTTTTCAACAAAGGATGATCAAAAACAGTGATTTGCATAACAATATTACCTTTCTGAAAAGTTTTATTTCGTTTCAGGATATTTAGCACGTTCGCCACCAATCAAGGCAGGACGAGTGCGGGCAGCGGTCAGCACCGCTTCACCAATAAATTTATGAGCCAAGCGTACGGGCACAGCCACACGCTTTAAGTGCATACCAATAAGAGTTTGGCCAATGTCCAAACCCAAATGCGCAGTAATTTTTTCTACAACTACGGGCTCGCTAAAATTTTCGTAAGCAGCAGTACCCATTGCACCACCGGCGTGAGGCATGGGGCGCACGGTTACTTCTTCCAAATTATAACGTTCCATGGTAGAAGCTTCTACAACTAAAGCTCTGTTCAAATGCTCGCAGCATTGCACTGCCAAGCACAAGCCATGTTCATCAGTAACTTCTTTCAACGCCTTGAACATTGCTACAGCAGCTTCGCTGCTTCCGCCAGTGCCAATCTTATTGCCAAGTACTTCGCTGGTGCTACAGCCAACAACAAAGATTTGTCCCGGCTTAGCTTTCGCAATGGTAATAAGCTCCTGTGCAGCTTCGGTTAATTCTTTGGTAATAGCTTCCATGGTCATTATTCGCAAGCCTTTTCCAACTCAGAGATTTTTTCTACACGACGAGCGTGACGACCGCCTGCAAATTCAGTTTCAATCCAAGCGTCAACAATCATTTCTGCCAAGCCAACACCGGTAACACGTTCACCCATGCACAGAACATTGGAGTCGTTATGTTCACGAGTAGCCTTTGCAGAGAAAACGTCACCACACAAAGAAGCACGGATGCCTTTGAATTTATTAGCAGCAATGGAAATACCAATGCCGGTACCGCAAATCAAGATGCCACGATCAGCACCGCTATCACCACTGATAATATCTCTGCAAACCTTTGCTGCGTAATCAGGATAGTCGCAGGAATCTTCGGTATAAGTACCGTGGTCAACAATTTCAATGCCTTTACCAATCAAGTATTTTTTGACGTGCTCTTTCAGATGAATGCCACCGTGGTCACAACCCATTGCAATTTTCATAATATCGTCCTCCTCGCCAATCGAATTGTATCATTCGGTTAATATATTGGGATTTAAAATCATATAACTAAATCGAGTAAATTATATTCTGCAAAGCGACATTTAAAAATGTAGCGACGATACAAGAAAACATCGGTAAGGAGCAATTGTCTGAGCGTAGCGAGTTTTGCGACTGTCGATGTTTTCAACTAAAAGGAGCGTTAAACATTTTTCATGAGCGAGCAGAAATAATTTACGAGTCTCTAAAGTATCATTTTATCATAAATTCAGGAAGGCTTCCAACTTTTAAAGAAAGTTCACCGTTATTAACGGTCACAATTTGATACCCCGCTGCCTTACGCATACGATTCATCACCGCAAGCCCAATTCCACTTTCACTAACCCCTTCTGCCAAAATCACATCAGGCATAGTGCGGTCAAAGTCGCGGAGCAAATAAAAAAGGTTTGCTGCCAATTCCTCAAGGCTCTCGCCCCAAGAAGCTACCAGTAAATTTCCAGAAGCGTTGTCATTTTGAGTAAGAGCTTGCGCAATAGACTTACTGCACAGCACGCCCACACGCTTGCCTGCATTCAAAGCATTCTCTACGCATTGAGGTAAACAGCTTGCCGCTTCGCCTTCCAGCAAATACATAGCAGACTTAGGCGCGTAATGACGGTACTTCATACCAGGAGCCTTAGGTTTATAATTGCTATCCCCCTGGAGCGCAGGGTCAATCTCTACAGCACCAAGAACTTCTGTCAGCATTTCATAGGTAATGCCGCCCGGACGCAGGATAACTGGTACAGGCTCCGTAGTATCTACAACAGTGGACTCTAAGCCAATGCCACAGTTACCACCGTCAAGAATTGCAGCCACCTTGCCCTGCATATCCTCCCAAACATCTTGGGCGTTGGTGGGACTGGGTCTACCGCTGATATTGGCAGAAGGCGCCGCCACAGGACAGCCACAAGCTTTGATTAACTGTTGAGCAAATTTATTACTTGGGAAGCGTACCGCAACCGTAGGCAAGCCTGCACTGACAGCGTCGGGTACGATTTCTGATTTATTTATAACTAAGGTCAAAGGACCGGGCCAAAAGGCTTGCATCAGCGCCTTGGCATTTTCGTTCAAGCCAGTTGTCAAAGGCTCCACGTCCTTAACGTCAGCAATGTGTAAAATTAAAGGGTTATCGTTAGGTCTACCCTTAGCGGCAAAGATTTTCGCTACAGCTTCGCTGTTCAAGCCATTGGCGCCTAAGCCGTACACGGTTTCTGTTGGGAAGGCAACAACTTCGCCAGCTTGGATAAAAGCAGCAGCCTTAACCATAACTTCTTGGTCTTGCTCGTTATTTTGCAATTTCCAGTAACAAGTCTGCATATTTGCCACCCTCCTTCGCTGCGAATACCATTCTTTCTATGCCAGCATAATCCTTGCGGATTGCCACAGCTCCAAAGCCAGCCTGACGGCATAGCTCTGCCACCGCATCACCTTGGTAAATACCAATTTCAAAAGCTAAGAGCCCGTCCTCTACCATGTGCAAAGGCGCTTCCTTGGTAATACGACGATAAAAATCTAAACCGTCCGCACCGCCATCCAAAGCTCCGATGGGTTCCTGCTGTACATCTTTTGTCAAGCCTGCAATATCTCCTGCTGGAATGTAGGGCGGATTAGAAACGATAATGTCAAATTTTTTATCTAAAGGCAGTGCGCTAAAGACGTCACTACGCAAGAAGCCTGCTCGCTCTGCAACGCCAATACTTACAGCGTTTTCCTTGGCAACGGTAAGCGCGCCAACGGAAATATCCAAGCCTACACCTTTAGCTTGGGGAAGATAATCTAACAAGGAAACGATAATGGCACCGCTACCAGTGCCGATATCTAAAATCTTTACGTCGCCACCCACAGCTTCTGCTGCCATAACGATGCTTTCTACTAAAAGTTCCGTTTCCGGACGAGGCACAAGGGTATCGGGTGTAACCTTAAACATATTACGCATAAATGCCTTTTCGCCTAAGATATATGCCAAAGGCTCGTGCTTAGCACGACGCACCACGTATTGTTTAAATTGCGCCAGCTCATTTTCAGTAAGAGGTCTTTCAAAATCCACATACAGGTTAATGCGCTCGCACTTCAAAACAGCACAAAGCAGCACCTCAGCATCAAGGCGCGGATTTTCCACGCCCTTATCTGCGAAGTACTGCTTTGTCCAATTTAATATTTTCATTATTGTCCAAACAGGTTTAGTTTCCATTATTTCACCTGACGCAATTGTTCACTTTGTTTTGCGGTAATCAGTGCATCCATCAGCTCGTCCATATCACCGTTGACGATGGTTTCCAATTTATGGAGGGTTAAGCCAATGCGATGGTCAGTTACACGACCTTGAGGATAGTTATAGGTACGGATACGTTCACTGCGGTCACCGGTGCCAACTTGGCTCTTACGGTCTTCTGCAGTTGCCGCACGTTGTTTTTCTTGTTCCACTTCCAAAATGCGGGCACGCAACACACGCATACATTTTTCGCGGTTCTTGATTTGAGATTTTTCGTCCTGGCATTGTGCCACGATACCGGTAGGCAAGTGAGTAATACGCACTGCGGATTCAGTTTTGTTAACGTATTGTCCGCCTGCACCACCTGCACGATAAGTATCAATGCGCAAATCAGCAGGATTGATTTCTACATCTACTTCTTCTGCTTCCGGCAAAACAGCTACAGTAACAGTGGAAGTATGTACGCGGCCTTGGCTTTCAGTTTCGGGAACGCGTTGTACGCGGTGCACGCCACTTTCAAATTTCATACGACTGAATACGCTGTCGCCATTAACTTGGAACACAACTTCCTTGAAGCCACCCAGCTCAGTGGGGTTGGAGTCTAAGATTTCTACACGCCAACCACGAGTTTCAGCGTAGCGCATATACATTCTAAAGAGTACGCCTGCAAAAAGAGCAGCTTCTTCGCCACCAGCGCCACCACGAATTTCCACGATAACGTTCTTGTCATCGTTAGGGTCAGAGGGCAAAAGCAAAATGGTCAAGCGTTCTTCATAAGCTGCGATTTGAGGCTTTAATTCCTTCAGCTCTTCCTTCGCCATTTCCACCAGCTCTTCGTCATCGCCTGCAAGCATAATTTCTTCTGCATCTTCTTTAGCGTGTACCATATCGCGGTACTCACGGAAGGCAGTAACGATGTCGGTCAGTTTAGCGTGAGCCTTGGTGCATTTCAACCATTCGTCTTGGTTGGCAATAACATCCGGGTCACTGATGCGTGCTTCCAAATCTAAATATTTATCTTCAATTGCTTGTAATTTATCAATCATTGGTTTTCTCCTGCACATTATTTTCTTCGGGAGTTTCTTCTATTTCAGCATCTTCATTTTTAGCTTCATCTACGTATTCAGGAAGCACCGCCTTCAAAGAAGCAATGGCAACCTCAATTTGAGAATCATCCGGCTGACGGGTGGTAAGCTTTTGCAACGCCAAGCCCGGCATAATTGCACAATGGACTATCGGATTGTCGCAGTGTGCTCCGGCAAAGCGGATAATCTCGTAGCTAATACCTGCGATAACAGGCATCAAAATTACACGGGAAGCAATGCGCTCAATTAAATTGGGCCAACCGAGGAAGGTAAAGACAAACATGCTAATCATCATTACAATCATCAGGAAGTTGGTGCCACAACGAGGGTGCAAGGTGCTAAAGTTACGCACGTTCTCTACCTCAAGGGGCAAGCCTGCTTCGTAGGTGTAAATGGTTTTGTGTTCCGCACCATGGTACTGGAACACACGTTGAATGTCCTCCATTGCAGAGATGGAAGCTATATAGATTAAGAAAATCATCATACGCAGGACGCCCTCTGCCAAGTTGAGTAGCATAGGGTCATCTGTCAAGGTATGAAGGAAGCGCATGGACCAGGTGGGAATGACAATGAACAAGCCTACTGCCAGCAGAACGGAGGTTGCAATGGTCATTGCCATCTCTTTGCTGGAAAGCTGTTCATCTTCTTCACCGGACATTTGCGCAGAATAAGCAAGCGCCTTCATACCGTCGCTTAATGATTCAAATAATGCGATAACGCCGCGGAGCAGCGGTTTTTTCAAAATTGGATATTTGTCGCGGATACTGTTAACGTCTTTTACGTCTACAATAATCTCACCGTCAGGCTGGCGAACTGCTACGGCAACTTTATCTTTGCCACGCATCATAACGCCTTCAATGACCGCCTGTCCGCCGACACTCATTTTTTCTCTTTCGTTACTCATAGGGGCTTCCTCAAAATTATCACTATGGTATCTTTATAAAAATTTTACCACAAACTTGCAAAGAACGTTAGAAGTGCCGGAAAGCGCGAAGCAATGAAATTCGTGAAGCGAAGGCGTACTTGGCGTACGTCGAGCAAACGAATGAATTGCGACAAAGCATAACGGTGCTTATAACGCTTTTTGCCCCAAATACAAACATAGCAGAGCCCGTAAGCTCTGCTATAAGTTCGTAAATTATTTGCCAGTGTTGTAGCGTTTGTTGAATTTTTCGATACGGCCGCGAGCAGCAGCTTGGCGTTGGTGGCCGGTGAAGAACGGATGGCATTTGGAGCAAACGTCAACGCGCAATTCCGGTTTTACGCTACCAGTCATGAAGGTTGCACCGCAAGCGCAGGTTGCTTTTACTTCATTGTATTTCGGATGAATTTTTTCTTGCATTCTTTTGTACACCTCTCTTCGCTATTAAAATGTGTATGTATAGTCGATATTAACGCTAAATAATTGTATCACAAGGTCGCAAGATAAGCAAGCTGTTTTTCTGATAATGAAAATTATTTTTAAAGCCTGCAAACCAAGACTACATCTACCTTTCGATAATGCCACCGCCCACTACATATTGACCATCGTAGAACACTACTGCCTGTCCCGGAGTAATGGCGCGTTGCGGTTCATCAAAAATTACGTGCACCAAACCATCTTCCGCAGGCTCGATAGCAGCAGGAACGTCCTTCATTCTGTAGCGTGCCTTCGCAGTTACACGCATAGGTTCCGTAAGCTTATCAATAGAAATAAAGTTCACATTGCTTGCCCACAGCTCCTTGCTAAAGAGTGCGTCATTAGGGCCAAGAACGACAGTGTTAGTGGCAATGTCCTTACGTATAACGTAAAGAGGATACTCGTAAGAAACACCCAAGCCCTTACGCTGACCAATGGTGTAATGTAGCTGCCCCTTGTGCTGACCTAAAACCTTTCCGTCAAGATGCACGAACTTCCCGGGCTTACTCTTCACTCCCAAACGAGCGATAACCGCAGCATAGTCCCCATCCGGCACGAAGCAAATATCCTGACTATCGGACTTATGAGCAACTTCTAAGCCAGCTTCGTCTGCTTTAGTACGAATTTCTGCTTTGGTAAGCTCTGCCAAGGGAAGCAAGGTGTGTGCCAGCTGATCCTGCGTCATATTAAAAAGCATATAGCTTTGGTCTTTGGCAGCATCATCACCGCGCGCCAAAAGCCAACGGTCTTTTTCTGCATTATACTCAATGCGTGCGTAGTGCCCTGTCGCCATATATTCACAACCTAAATTACGCGCCGCCTCGAACAACGCGCCAAACTTAATGTACTTGTTACAGTCCACACAGGGATTAGGCGTACGCCCGCTCTTATATTCATTTACAAAATGATTGATAACGCATTTTTTGAAGCAAGCACTAAAATCAAGAACGTGATGGTCAATGCCAAGCTTATCTGCCACGGCCTTCGCATCTACGATGTCCTGCTTAGGAGAGTCAGGCTCTTTAATGCCCACTTCCCTGTTACCAAACATTTTTACCGTAGCACCCACAACCTCGTAGCCTTGCTCTTGCAAGAGGATTGCTGCAGTACTACTGTCAACGCCGCCACTCATGGCAGCCAAAACTTTCTTTTTCATTGTAAATTACCCAAGCTCTGCGCAAGCCTTGTTAATTGCTTCCTCGTCTACACGCATAGCCAAAATAGTTTTTTCGATAAGTTCATCAACAGTCCAGCCAAGACGTTCTGCACCAAGAGTGATTACTTCACGGCTGCAACCTGCTGCAAATTTTTTATCTTTAAATTTTTTCTTAACAGATTTCAGTTCCAAATCCATTACGCTTTTGGAAGGACGCATAATGGCAGCGGCACCAATCAAGCCACTTAATTCGTCAATAGCAAAGAGCACCTTTTCCATTTGATGTTCAGGTTCAATATCGTTTTGCGCCAAACCGTAGCCGTGGCTGGCAGTTGCGCGGATAAGACGTTCTTCCAAACCTTTTTCACGCATGATTTCTTGGGATTTAATGCAGTGCTCGGTAGGATAGTTTTCAAAATCCAAATCGTGGAGCAAGCCTACTTGTGCCCAAAAATCTGCTTCGTCGCCGTAGCCAAGCTCATTAGCGAAATAGCGCATAATTCCTTCTACAGTCAAAGCATGACGCAGATGGAACGCTTCCTTATTGTATTCAGTCAACAGCTGCCAAGCAGCTTCACGGGTCAAAGTCATTTTGTTTCCTCCCTCAAAATCATTCTACAAATCCCGGTGTGCTAAGATATCTTTCGCCACTATCGGGTAGTATTACTACAATATTTTTATCTTTATATTCCTCACGCTGTGCCAACAGGGTTGCAGCATAAGCTGCTGCACCTGAAGACACGCCCACAAGCAAGCCTTCGTGTTTTGCCAGCAAGCGACAGGTCTTATAAGCATCTTCCGCCATAATACCAAGCACTTCATCAACGACGGAAGCATCGTAATTTTTCGGAACAAAGTTTGCGCCAATGCCCTGCAGTTTGTGCGGAGCAGCCTCCCCCCCTTGCAAAACAGGAGAAACGTCCGGTTCAACGGCGACAACCTTAATTTTAGGGTTCTGTTCTTTTAAAAATTTTGCAGTGCCGGAAAGTGTTCCACCGGTACCAACGCCAGCCACAAGAACATTAACCTTACCTTCGGTATCACGCCAAATCTCAGGACCTGTAGTTTCGTAGTGTGCCTTGGGGTTTGCCGGGTTATCAAACTGACCGGGTATAAATGCTCCTTCAATCAGCTTCGCCAATTCCACAGCCTTGTCGATAGCCCCCTGCATTCCCATTTCACCGGGCGTAAGCACCAGCTGTGCACCATAGGCTTTCAACAAATTGCGACGCTCCACGCTCATAGTGTCAGGCATAGTCAAAATCGTTTGGTAGCCTTTAGCCGCCGCCACGCTTGCTAAACCAATCCCTGTGTTGCCACTGGTAGGTTCGATGATGGTACTGCCTTCTTTTAAAAGACCTGCTTCTTCCGCAGCTTCAATCATCGCTACGGCAATTCTATCTTTAGCACTCCCTGCAGGATTGAAGTATTCCAGCTTTGCCAAAATATTTGCAGGCAAGTTTAACTCTTTGCCATAATTATTCAATGCCAGCAACGGAGTGTTGCCAATTAAATCAGTTAATCGTTGTGCAATTCCGCTCATAATAATAATCTCCTTAAACCATATATAAGCATATGACTCAAGGAGATTATATTCCCGAAAACCTATAACGTCAAGTTTTACTCGACTGTCATGGCAATTACCCAAGGATACGTATTTTATTATTTAGCCAGTTTAGCTTCGTGTTCTTTGATAAGGTCAACCAAGGTTGTTCCGTCTACGATATCATCAATAGCTTTTTGCATTCTTTTGTATAAATCAATAGTCATACATTTTTCAGTATGCTCACAGTTAGCACCGCATTCCAAGCAAGCTACAGGAACAAGGCTGCCTTCTACCAAACGCAGAATTTCACCAACAGTATATTCTACGGGTTCTCTAGTCAGACGGTAACCACCTTGAGCACCGCGAGCACTTTGAACCAAACCACCCTTGCTAAGAAGATGTACGATTTGTTCAAGGTATTTATCGGAAATATCCTGTCTTTGAGAAATTGCTTTCAGGGGAACAAAATTACCGGTATGATGCATAGCCAAATCCAGCATCAAGCGGAGAGCGTAGCGTCCTTTAGTAGAGATTTTCATAGAACTCACAACCTTTCCTAAGATACTTTTATTTTACTACACCACTCGTATGATTTCAATTATAAAATACAAAAAATTGTATTTTTACTAAAACATTCTTCTTTTCGTTAGCAATGGAACAATTTTTGTGGTAGAATATCCCTGTATAGTTTTTTAGGAGGCATATTATGGACGCAGCAAAACTCGATAAAACCTTTAAATATTATTTGAACCTTTTCACCCAAGATGAAGAACTGGCAAAAATCTTGAACAAAGTAAGCTTCCCTGAACTGTTCAATCCTAAATTCTTGGAAGAAAACAGCAAATGGACTTCCATGGACGATATGATTTGGCGCAGCGGCTTCGGTATCATGAACCTTTTGGAAGTTGAACAAGTAAATCAAGACAAATGGAACGAATACGTTGCAAAAAATTCTGATTGCGCAACTTGGCACGAATTTGGCAAACTGGCAATGGTTAAATGGATGGAATTCCAACTGGAAGAACATAAAAAGAAAAGCAACTAAGCTCTAAAAATTTAGAAGCAGGCAATTACGCCTGCTTCTTTTTATTTTCTATTACTTAATTTTAAATTATATGCACGCTAGTGCTTTGAACTGCTTTATGCCAGCCGTCCAACAGCTTCGCGCGCTTAGCTTCGTCCATGTTAGGGGCAAATTCACAGGCGATACTATGATTATCCTTAATTTCGTCCTTGCTTTGCCAATAACCAACAGCAAGACCCGCAAGGTAAGCAGCACCCATGGCAGTGGTTTCGATAAATTTAGGACGAGCCACTGCTGTGTTAATGATGTCCGCTTGGAATTGCATCAGGAAATCATTTGCACAAGCACCGCCGTCTACAGCCAAGGTTGCCAGCTTAATACCGCTGTCTTCTTCCATTGCTTTAAGTACGTCAGTTACTTGATACGCCAAAGATTCCAAAGTCGCACGAACAATGTGGTTTCGATTTACGCCACGAGTCAAACCTACAATGGCACCGCGAGCGTATTGATCCCAGTAGGGTGCACCCAAACCCACGAAAGCAGGAACCATATAGCAGCCGTTAGTATCGGGTACTGCACGAGCACATTCTTCGGATTCCGCAGAGTTACGAATCAACCCCAATTGATCACGGAGCCATTGGATAGCAGCACCTGCTACGAAGATGGAGCCTTCCAAAGCGTACTCTACTTTCCCGTCCACGCCCCAAGCAATGGTAGTAACAAGTCCGTTTTTAGATGCAACAGGCTTAGTGCCTGTGTTCATCAACATAAAGCCACCAGTACCGTAAGTATTCTTCGCTTCGCCAGGCGCAAAACAGGTTTGTCCAAAGAGAGCGCATTGTTGGTCGCCGGCTGCACCTGCAATGGGAACTTCTTCACCAAAAATGCGTGCTTCGGTATTGCCATAAACGCAGCTGGAAGGTTTAACCTCTGGTAACATTTGGCGAGGAATGTCTAAAATTTTGAGGATTTCTTCGTCCCACTCCAAGGTATGAATATTAAAGAGTAAGGTTCTGGAAGCATTGGAATAATCAGTAACGTGAACCTTACCATTAGTAAGCTTCCAAATAATCCAAGTATCTATGGTACCAAAGAGCAGCTCCCCTGCTTCCGCACGTTGGCGTGCATTGGGAACATTGTTTAAAATCCATTTTAATTTTGTACCACTAAAGTAGGCATCCAGCACAAGGCCTGTTTTTTCACGGAACATTTCGGTCAAGCCTTGAGCCTTTAATTGGTCGCAGTATTCCGCGGTACGACGGCATTGCCAAACTATTGCCTTGCAGATCGGGCGACCGGTAATCTTATCCCACACAACAGTGGTTTCACGTTGGTTGGTAATACCAATGCCAGCAATGTCGCTCATTTCCACGCCCAGCTTTTCCAAAGCTTCAAACATCAAGCCCTTTTGGGTTGCCCAAATTTCTTCGGCGTCATGTTCTACCCAACCGGGCTGAGGAAAATGTTGGGTAAATTCTTTTTGCGCTACGCTGCAGATTTGTCCTTTTTTATCAAACAAAATAGTACGGCAGCTAGTAGTGCCTAAATCTAAAGACATAATATATTTGCTCATAAGTTACACCTTTATCTTATCCCTTGTTTATCTTTAAAGAAAATCGCTAACGCTGGTGGAACGAACATATTTATTGCCACCACACGTACCAATTGGTACGCAAGAATGATAGCAACATTTTCGCCCATACTCAAGCCTGCCAGAGCCATCTCTGCAATGCCACCGGGAGCCATGGCGAGGAACGCTGTTACCAAACTGAAACCATAAAGGTCAGCGAGAACATAGGCAACGCCAATGCTAATTACTATCAGGAGAGCAGTACCACCAATAGCAAATGGCAAGATGTTCTTGGTCATGGCAATGCGCTTTGTATCAAGCATCATTCCCATAAAAAGACCAATGCTCACTTGAGCAGGAGCCATCAAGAAACCGGGAACAGGCTGAACATTGCCAACGAAGATGTTGAAAATAGTAGTACTCAAAATAGAGCCTAACAATACCGGCGTAGGCAAATGCAATTTAACAGCAACGAAGCGTCCCAAAATGGTCAAAGGAATAAATACCGCCCAGTGAAATCCCTCGTGAGGGACTGACGCCAAGGACGTATTGATAACCTTTGCATCTAAAAGCCAGATGGTTAAAAACGGCACGGAAATTATAACGCCAAAGAGGCGAATTAACTGCATAACCACCACCACATTGGGGTTTACAGTTTTATCTTCCTCCGCCATTAGAAGGGACATAGTTATGCCACCGGGAAGCATGCCTACAACACAGCTCTTCAAATCTTCACGGGCAATCTTAGCTGTGATGATAGCAATAACAATGCTCACGGCAATGGCGATGGCAGTCGCTACACTTATACCTAAAAGCTCTTCTAAAAAATTATTCCAAGCATCCGTTGTAAAGTTTACGCCTATACCATAGCCTGCAACCATCAACGCCATATCCCGGAATTTGCGAGGCCATTTGGTTACGTTGCTCTTAGCAAAGGTTTTATATAGAATTGCTATGGCCATGCCACCCAACATATATGGAATTGGCAAGTGCATTTTCATCAACAAGGTGCCTAGGCACCCTGCAGTGATGAAAAGTAAAATCCTATCCACCATCAAAGTTCATTCCTTAAAAGTTATTAACAGCACCCATAATACGCTCAATCAATTCGCCACGAGTAGTATGTTGTGTAGAAGAATATACCATGATTTGGTCATCAGTCAATCCAAACTCACGACGAAACAAAGCCTTTTGGCTCATGGCAGCGTTTTTAGAAAGCTTATCTGCCTTCGTCAAAATAATTTGTACCATCAAGCCACAGCTTTTTAACCAATGGTAGCACTCAACGTCATTTTCCAAAGGCTTATGACGAATGTCAATCAATTGGCAAACCATGGCAAGGTTATCACTACCGGAAAGATATTTTGCAATGAAGCCACTCCATTGGTCACGGTTAGCCTTACCGGTACGGGCAAAGCCATAACCGGGCAAGTCTACCAAATAAAACTCTTGGCGTTCCACGGTTTCATCTTCCAAAGTACGCTTAGCTTCCAAATCGTAGAAGTTAATGGTTTGAGTTTTACCGGGAGTTGCAGAAACACGAGCCAAACCATTACGACGACACAAGGAGTTAATCAAAGAAGATTTACCTACGTTACTACGACCGATGAACGCAACCTCAGTCAGTTCCGGATGAGGATACTGTTCAGGGCGTACAGCGGAAGCAATGTATTTAGAATGGATAATATCCCAGCCTTTATTTGTCATGCTTATCCTCCAATGCCAATTTCAAAACCTCATCCATATGTTTAACGGGAATAAATTTCATTTCAGCACGCACGTTTTCAGGAATTTCTTCCAAATCCTGCATATTACGTTGGGGCAGAAGAATAGTCTTCACGCCGTAGCGATGTGCTGCCAGCATTTTTTCCTTAATGCCGCCAACGGGAAGCACCCTACCACTCAGAGTAATTTCGCCAGTCATGGCAACGCCTGCTTTAATACGGCGACCAGTCAAGGCAGATACCATTGCAGTTACCATAGTGATACCTGCAGAAGGTCCATCTTTAGGAATTGCACCCTCAGGCAAGTGAATGTGAATGTCTTCTGTTTCGTAGAAGTTTTCTTCCAAGCCCAAGTCTTTAGCACGACTGCGAATATAGGTATAGCCTGCTTGTGCAGATTCCTTCATGACATCGCCTAGCTGACCAGTCAAGGTCAAGCTGCCCTTACCCTTGTAAACCAGCACTTCCACTTTCAAAAGCTCACCGCCAACAGCGGTCCAAGCCAAGCCAGTGCAAATGCCCACTTCGGATTTAATGGTTACATCATCTTCCAAATAAATTACAGGGCCTAAATATTTTTCTAAATTCTTTTCAGTTACTTTAGCAGTTTTGCTTGCACCAGTAACAATTTTATGGGCAATCTTACGGCATACGCCGGCAATCTTACGCTCTAAATTACGCACGCCTGCTTCGCGGGTGTAATCGCGGATAATGCGACGTAACGCTTTTTCGCTAATGGACATTTTACGTTTTTCCAAACCGTGTGCCTTGCGTTCTTTCGGAAGCAGGTGCAGTTCGGCAATCTTAACCTTTTCGTCCTCAGTGTAGCTGGAAAGCTGGATAACTTCCATTCTGTCTAAAAGCGCAGGAGGAATGGTCTCCACAGTATTTGCGGTCACAATCCAGAACACGTTAGAAAGGTCAAAGGGGAATTCAATAAAGTGATCACTGAAAGCGTGGTTTTGTTCCGGGTCAAGTGCTTCAAGCAGAGCAGAAGCAGGATCGCCACGGAAGTCGGAAGCCATTTTATCAACTTCGTCCAGCAAAAACACAGGGTTCATACAGCCACAGGTTTGCATACCGTGAATAATTCTGCCAGGCATAGCACCAATGTAGGTACGGCGATGACCACGAATTTCAGCTTCGTCACGAATGCCACCCAATGAAATGCGGGTGTATTTGCGTCCGATAGCTTCAGCAATGCTATGAGCCAAGGAAGTCTTGCCCACGCCCGGAGGTCCTACCAAACAAAGGATGGGACCTTTTGTATCTTGAGTAAGGGCACGCACTGCCAAAAATTCCAAAATGCGTTCCTTAACCTTCTTTAAACCGTAGTGGTCTTTTTCCAGCACGTCTTCAGCACGCTTCAAATCAAAATTATCTTGATTAAACTTGCCCCAAGGTAAGGACAGCAGTGCATCCAAATAGTTGCGGATTACTGCACCTTCCGCCATCATGGGAGGCATCTTGTAAAGTCTATCAAGCTCTTTTTCACACTTAGCAACAACCGCTTCGGGAAGTTCCAAAGCAGCCATTTGTTTTCTGTATTCTTCAATCTCCGCTTTCAGCTCATCGCCTTCGCCAAGTTCCTTGTTGATGGCTTTAATCTGTTCGCGCAGATAATATTCTTTTTGATTACGCTCAATTTGCTTACGCACTTCTTGAGCGATATTTTTTTCAAGGCCTGCGATTTCCAGTTCCTTGCTCAAAAGCTCATACAGCTTATGCATACGCTTTTGCACGTTTGCCAATTCCAAAAGCTGTTGCTTTTCTTCCATGGTAACTGCAAGGTAGCCTGCAATCATATCGGTAACGCGACCAGCGTCGGGTTGACCTTTTAAAGCCTGCAGTACTTCGCTGTTAACCTTTTTAGTTACAAGCACCCATTGCTCAAAAGCTTCAATAAGCATACGGCGCAGAGCTTCTACTTCGATTTCGTAGCCAAGCACAGGAGCAAGCACGCGGCAATGCCCCAGGAAGTAAACCTTTTCAGTTGCAGAATCGGTAATGGAAACGTATTCTACACGTTCCAAGCCTTCTACCAAAATGCGGATAGCACCGTTAGGCAATTTCAAAAGCTGCTTAACTTCGGCTAAGGAGCCATATTTATATAAATCCTCAGGCTGTACATCGGTAAGCGCCGCGTCCTTCTGGGTTACCAAAAGCAGACGGCGACCACTTTCCATGGCAGCTTCCACGGCAGCAATGGATTTTTCACGACCAACGTCAAGGTTGATAATCATACCCGGAAAAACCATCATGCCTCTAAGCGCCAACAGCGGTAAGGTCATAATTTCTTCAGTCAAAGCTATCCCTCCTTTATATGGAAATAAGGGAGAAAGGCAATGCCTCTCCCCCTTTTATTCTTTTACTCAATAATCATCTGCGGTTCTGCATGTTCACGTACGGTTTCTTCAGTTACGATGCATTTGACAACATCGTCACGGGAAGGAACTTCGTACATTACGTTGCGCATAATGGATTCGATGATGGCACGCAAGCCACGAGCGCCTGCGTTACGTTTCAAAGCTTCTTCTGCGATTGCAGTTAAAGCACCTTCCTCAAATTCCAGCTCAACGTCATCCATCCACAGGAAGTGTTGATATTGTTTAATCAAAGCATTACGCGGTTCGCACAAAATGCGTACCAATGCTTCCTTATCCAAACTGTTTAAGGTAACAACAACGGGCAAGCGTCCTGCAAATTCAGGAATCAAGCCAAATTTCATCAAATCTTCCGGTAAAACCTTAGCGAAGATTTCGTTGTTATTAACTTCCGCTTTCTTTTGAATGTCCGCACCAAAGCCCAAGTTCTTTTTACCAATACGAGCGTTGATGATGTTTTCTAAACCAGCAAACGCACCGCCACAGATAAAGAGAATGTTGGTGGTATCAATGGTAATGAATTCTTGGTGAGGATGCTTGCGGCCACCCTTAGGCGGAACACTGGCAACAGTACCTTCCAAAATTTTCAAGAGGGCTTGTTGCACACCTTCACCGGAAACATCACGGGTGATGGAAACATTTTCAGATTTACGGGAGATTTTATCAATTTCATCAATGTAGACAATGCCACGTTGAGCAGCTTCCACATCATAATCAGCATTTTGAATAAGCTTCAGAAGAATGTTTTCCACGTCTTCGCCAACATAACCAGCTTCGGTCAAAGTGGTAGCATCTGCCATGGCAAAGGGTACTTGCAAAATTTTCGCCAAAGTTTGCGCAAGCAAGGTTTTACCGCTACCGGTAGGGCCAAGCATCAAAATATTGGACTTTTGCAATTCCACGGAACGTTCTTCTTCAGGATTTTGCATTTCATAATTGATGCGTTTGTAGTGGTTGTAAACAGCCACAGCCAAGGTTTTCTTAGCTTCGTCTTGGCCAACTACATACTCATCAAGAATTTCTTTAATTTCTTTCGGTCTGGGCAAATCGCTGGCAGAGGGCATGCTTTCAGCGGCTGCCTTTTGTTTATCTTCTTCAAGCATATCCTTGCAAAATTCGATACACTCGTCACAGATATAAACACCACGTCCCGTAATCATTCTACGAACTTGACTTTCGCGTTTACCGCAGAAGGAACAGGTGAGGTCTTTTTTCCCCTCATTAGTCATAGGTTATCTCCTTACAAAGTATCTTATTTTGCAGCTTCGTGACGTTCCAAAACCTTGTCAATCAAGCCATATTCCAAAGCTTCACGACTGGTAAGGTAGTAGTCACGATCCGTATCATGAGCAATCTTTTCGATGCTTTGACCGGTATGCTTAGCAAGTACGCCGTTCATTTCTTCGCGAACACGTAATATTTCACGAGCGTGAATTTCGATTTCAGAAGCCTGACCTTGAGCACCGCCCAAAGGTTGATGAATCATAACACGGGAGAAGGGCAACGCATAACGTTTGCCGGGAGCACCCGCTGCCAAAAGTACGGAAGCCATGGAAGCTGCCATACCCATGCAAATGGTAGAAACATCAGGTTTAATATATTGCATGGTGTCATAAATAGCCATGCCTGCACTTACACTGCCACCAGGGCTGTTGATGTACAGATGAATATCTTTGTCAGGATCTTCAGATTCTAAAAAGAGCAATTGAGCAATGACAACATTCGCCATGTTGTCATCGATGGGTCCGGTCACAAAAACTATTCTGTCTTTGAGCAGACGAGAGTAAATGTCATAGGAACGTTCTCCGCGGCTGGATTGTTCAACGACGATAGGCACGTAGTTCATTGTTTCACTCCTTCACTAAAAACACCACAAGTGCCGTAGGTACTACGGCACTTTGAAGGTTAGATTTTATAATTTTAGGGATTCAATTATTGAGCGCTGTCGATTACAACGTGAGCAGCTTTGCGGCGCAGGATGTTTGCCAGCAAGAGACCCATGGTACCGTTGTTTTTGATGATTTGTTTAACTTCTTCAACTTTAGCGCCGTGTTGGTCAGCGATTGCTGCGATTTCAGCGTCAACGTCAGCCATGTCTACTTGGATGTTTTCAGCTTTTGCGATTGCATCCAGAACGAGGTCAGTTTTAACGTTTTCTTCAGCAGTCGGGCGTTGGTTTTCACGGATTTTGTCCATGTCTTGACCAGTGTATTGCATGTACATTTCCAAGGACATTTTGCGAGCTTCGAGGCTCATTTTCATTTCGTCAACCATTTGGGTAATGCGGTCTTCGATCATGATAGCAGGAACTTCGAAGGTAGCGTTTGCTACAGCCAAGTCAACCAAAGCGCGTTCGTAAGCAACTTTAGCTTGTTCTTCAGCAGCTACTTGCATGCGTTCTTTATAGTTAGCGCGCAGTTCTTCAACGGTTTTGAAATCGCTGTTAGCTGCAACGTATTCGTCGGTCATTTCCGGCAACACTTTACGTTTAACGTCTTGGATGTTTACTTTGAAGATAGCTTCTTTGCCAGCCAATTCAGCTACGAAGTATTCGGTCGGGAAGGTTACTTCTACGTCAGTGGAATCGCCTTTGGACAAACCAACCAATTGGTCTTCGAAGCCGGGGATGAAGGAGTTGGAGCCAACTTCCAAAGGATAGCCTTTGCCTTCGCCGCCGCTGAAAGCTTCGCCGTCAACAGTACCAGCAAAGTCGATGATTGCGAAGTCGCCTTTTTCAATTACAGCGCCTTCTTCAGCAGCTACCATTTTAGCGTTGCGGTTACGCAGGTCATTTACAGCAGCGTCAACGTCTTCTTCGGTTACAACAGCTTCTTGTTTTTCAACGTGTAAGCCTTTGTATTCGCCCAGTTCCGGTTCCGGTTTCAAAGTAACTTTGATAACCAATTCCATGTCTTGACCTTCTTCGAATACGGAAGTTTCTACTTTCGGGTCATCAACGGGGATAAGTTTTTGGAGTTCCAAAGCTTCGCTATAAGCTTTGTTAGCAACAAATTCGAAAGCTTCTTGTTTAACAGCATCTTTGCCATAGTGCATTTCGATGATGTTGCGGGGAGCTTTGCCTTTGCGGAAGCCCGGGATATTTACGCTTTGAGCAATTTTTTGTACAGCTTGTTTAAAGCCATTGTTTACAACTGCTGCTTCAGCAGTGATTTTCAGAGTTGCTTCATTACCTACTCTTTCAACGGTTACGTTCATGAATAAAATCCTCCCTTAAATTTATATGGGTAAATAAAATAATATAATCGGATTAGTGTGTCAGCTTTCCTACAGCAATTTTGCTGACATAAATCGCTCATAGTATCATATCATAAAGAAGCTTTGTTGACAATACTAAAAAGCCCTCTGGAAAACTCCAGAGGGCTAAAATTTTAAGTGGAGCGGGAAACGAGGCTCGAACTCGCGACCCCCTCCTTGGCAAGGAGGTGCTCTACCACTGAGCTATTCCCGCAGGTCATTCCGTTGTTCGGAACGATATTTATTATATTGCGTAAGAAAGAGTTTGTCAACACTTTTTTGAAAAAATTTTTCAGGGGGGGATTTTTCCTCTTTCTATTCCTCATACCCAATTCTAAAATAATCTAAATATTTTTTGTACCTATCCTGTGCAGTCAAGCAAGTATCAGCCAAGAAACCTTTTTCCTTGTGCCACTCCTTCAACCCACGATAGTAAAACAATTTCAAATTATCTTCAATAATAAAAGGTACAATATTATATTTCAAGCACTCTTTAAACATAATAAGCCTTCCAACTCTACCATTACCTTCTTGGAAAGGATGAATCTTCTCGAAAGCAACGTGAAACTCCAAAACATCTTCCAAAGTTTTATTTTCTTTAGCGTTATATTTTGTGATTTGCAATCTCTGAAGCTGTAAGGTAATTCATAAGCTTACCTCCCAAAATAAAAAGTATTTTATGAATTCTTAACTCTACTTGAAATTATAACATATCATCGGCAAAAAGAATATTTCCAACGTTTTAAAAAGAGATGTTTTTGCCGATAATACTCTTCAATAAAAAATTTTCTTAAAAGATGTCCGCTTTTACTTTTTCGCGGGCAACTTATATAATGAGAAGTTTTTTACCTTTTTTCTTTGGTAGTTTCTTTTTTGGGTGTAGTCCATCCTTTTGCGATTTTTCCGAAAGAGCAAAAGCACCTAATGTTTTCACACACTCCTCACAAGGCTTTTCCTATACTTTGTCGAATTAAGTATCAAAAGATAGTGACAGGAGGTATTCTTATGAGAAGTAAAAAATGGATTGCAGCAGCTCTGATTTGTGGTTTTATTTTTGGTAACGCAATGGCACCTGTAAGTGCAGGTATTTTCGATAAAGTTCTTAAAGGTGGTTTAGTTGGTGTAGTTGTAGATGCAACTGCTCCGCAAATTGACAAAGCCATCAACGCAATTACTGCGAAACATGGTTTAAGCAGCACCTACGCAACAAAAGTTGTACCCATCGTTGCAATTGGTGACGGTAGCCGTGCAGGTGCAGCGCAAGTCTCCGGCCCGCAAGAACTTGTTGACCAATGCCAAGCAGCACTACAAATTGAGCAAACAATTTTAGGCGTACGCGCCATGATTTTGATTCCCATCGACAAAGTTGCCATCAAAGATATCAACCGTATTCAAGGTGTAGGCGTTGCTGCGCAAATTGACGTTAAGTTGTAAAACCACATATAATACTAAAGCTCCGCAGTTTTGCGGAGCTTTACTTTTATTTTCGCTTATGTTCTGCCAAATATTTGCCTACAATCTTAACAGCGCAGTAGTCACCGCACATGGAACAAGCCTCATCGCCCTCTTGGTTTTTCTTATGGCGATACTCTCTCGCCTTAACAGGGTCTATCGCTAAACGGAGCTGAGCTTCCCAATCCAAATCCTTACGAGCCTGCGCCATGGCATTATCCCAAGCCCAAGCTTCTGCGTTTCCCTTTGCCAAATCTGCAGCGTGAGCAGCAATGCGTGCAGCAATTACACCTTCCCGCACGTCCTCTAAATCGGGCAATCCAAGATGCTCCGCAGGAGTAACATAGCATAAAAAGTCAGCACCACTTACCGCCGCCAAGGTACCACCAATGGCGCTAGTAATATGGTCGTAACCGGGAGCAACATCTGTAACCAAAGGTCCAAGCACATAAAAGGGTGCGCCGTGGCAAATACGCTTTTGCAATTGCATATTAGCAGAAATTTGATTGTAGGGTACGTGCCCCGGTCCTTCCACCATTACCTGTACGCCACGCTCCCACGCTCTTTGGGTAAGTTCTCCCAAGTTCAAAAGTTCTTGGATTTGCGCCCTGTCCGTAGCATCTGCCAAACAACCGGGTCGCAAGCCATCACCCAAGCTGATGGTTACATCATATTCTTCGCATATATCTAAAATTTCGTCATAGTATTCGTACAAGGGGTTTTCCGCATCGTTATGAAGCATCCAGCCCGTAATAAAGCTACCGCCTCGACTGACAACATCCATAATACGTCCCTCATCAGTTAGCGCTTTGATAACATTACGGTTAATACCACAATGAATAGTCATAAAATCTGCACCGTCCTGCGCCTGCATTCGGATAACGTCAAACAAATCGTCTTTCGTCATCTCAACAACGGCGCCTCTTTTCTTAATGGTTTCTACCGTTGCCTGATAAATTGGTACAGTACCGACCATTACGGTAGAGGCGTTGATGATTGCCCTGCGGGAAGCAGTAATGTTATCACCGGTAGATAAGTCCATAACTGCATCTGCCCCAGCATCGATAGCAGCCTGTAATTTAACAAGCTCCGGTTCAATGCAAGGGAAGCTACTGGAAGTACCAATATTGGCATTAACCTTCACTCTTAACCCTTGCCCCACACCACAAGGCTTTAAGTTTTTGTGATTACGGTTACAACAGATGGCAATGGTACCTTGGGCTACGCCTTGGCGAATAAACTCCTCAGAAACATTTTCCTGTGCCGCCACCAGCTTCATCGCCTCAGTAACGATACCTTGTCTTGCAAACTGCATTTGCGTTGTCATAATGATTACCTCCTTAAATTATCTGTCTAAAAATCTTTTGCCAAATAAAAAAGAGCCAACTCCCGTGTAAGAAGTTAGCTCTTGTATAATCTTAATTTATTTTCGCTTTCCTACGCCGGTATTATCCGTATAACAGGTTCAAAGGGTCGGACTTACGTCCTCTCAGCATAATGCGCCCCTAGCGTTCATCTCTATTCAATTTTTACATTGCCTCGCCATTCAAGAAGCGGTCTACGATAATCTTTGCCATTTCCTCGTAGCTTATGGTAGTCTCCACTTGATGAATGTGGTGGAAGATGCCCATGGCAACGCCAAAGAACAAGTGGCTTGCAGATACTCTGGCGTTACCGGCTTTAAGTTCTTGGCTCGCCATTCCGTCTACAATAAGCTTCTTTAAAATGTCAAACTCGGAAATTATCAGTTGATGGTAGCGCAGATAACGCTCCTTGGTTTCTTCGCTGACCAAATCCTCACTATAACGGGAAACAACGGTGGGGTTATCGTCCTCGTCAAAGATTAGCCTGCAATAGCTATTATTAAGCATTTCAAAATAAACAATCTGCCACAAGGCGCTGTTCTTATGGTAAAACTCAACCAGCACCGCAAAATAGGCAATGAGCTTAGCTTGCAAGTCCTTCTCTTTTTCAACAGCAGCCTGTAAGGCTTCTACAAAGGGTACGTTTTTTACCGCAACTAATTTGTAAAAAAGCTGCTCCTTACTGCCAAAATATTTATAAACAGTTCCCTTGCCAACATCCGCCAAAGCGATGATGCCATCCAAGGTTGCCTTCTCATAACCAAATTTGGAGAAGATTTCTTCTGCCGCAATCTCTATTCGCTTTTCCTTAGGCAATTTAGCATCTATCTGCACGATTTAACCTCCTGCAAAGCACACATACACATCTAGTTTCATTATACCTACATTTAGGATATAATGCCAGTTTTAACAAAAATTTTATTTAGAAAAGCACTATGTAACACTTTAATCTATCAAGAATATTTCATATAATATACATAGGGTGAAAATACTTTACGGGCAAATCATATTTTAAGTTTTCTTATAAGGAGGAGGACTATAATGAGTTTAAAAATTATCACCGAACGTTGCAAAGGCTGTGGCATTTGCGCTGCGTTCTGCCCTAAACAAGTTCTTGCACTGAGCGAGATTGAAAAAATTGAAGCTGTACACGAAGAAAACTGCATTAAATGCGGTCAATGCGAACTGCGTTGCCCCGACTATGCTATTTTTGTAGAAAAATAAGCCAAAGGAGTGAACCAAATGTCCAGAATTTTACTGCTGCAAGGTAACCAAGCAGTTGTTGAAGGCGCTATTGCCGCAGGCGTTAAATTTTTCGGCGGCTACCCCATTACCCCTTCCACTGAGGTTGCTGAATCCTTAGCAGAAAGACTGCCTCTCGTTGGCGGTAAATTTATCCAAATGGAAGACGAAATCGCTTCCATGGGCGCAATCATCGGCGCTTCCTTGACCGGCAAAAAAGTTATGACCGCAACCAGCGGTCCTGGCTTCTCTTTAAAACAAGAACTTATCGGCTATGCGTGCATGGCAGAAGTTCCCATGGTAATCGTTAACGTACAACGTGTGGGCCCGTCCACCGGTCAACCCACCTCCCCGTCCCAAGGCGATATTATGCAAGCTCGTTGGGGCACCCACGGTGACCACTGGATTATTGCTTTGACTCCGGCAAGCGTTCCTGAATGCTTCGACCTGACCCTGCGTGCTTACGCCCTCAGCGAAAAATATCGTGTTCCCGTTATCCTCTTGATGGACGAAGTTATCGGTCATATGCGCGAAAGAATCGAACTGCCCGACAACTACGACGAAATTCCCCAAGCAGAACGTAAACAACCCACCTGCGCTCCGGAAGATTTCAAAGCTTATGAAGCTGATGAAAGCCTTGTTCCTCCGATGCCCGCATTCGGCAGCGGTTATCGTTGGCATGTAACCGGTCTTGTGCATGACGAAACCGGCTTCCCCAAAGGTACTCCCGCAGCAACTAAAACTGCAGCTGACCGTCAATACCACAAACTGTATGACAATCTGGAAGACATCGTACAAGTTGAAAACTACTGCATGGAAGATGCTGAATACGCTATCGTAGCATTCGGTGGCGGTGCTCGTACTGCTTACGAAGCTGTTGACCATGCTCGCAAAGAAGGCTTGAAAGTTGGTTTGGTTCGCCCCATCACCATCTGGCCCTTCGCTGATAAACAAATGAAAGAACTGGCTGACAAAGTTAAAGGCATCATGGTACACGAACTTAACTGCGGTCAATACGTTCTGGAAGTAGAACGTGCGGTAGCAGGCAAAGTTCCCGTAACCAGCTATGCTAAATACGATAACGAACCGGCAACTCCTGCACAGCTGCTGGCAGAAATCAAAAAAGCTATGGCACTGTAAGAGAGGAGAGAAGAACTATGAGTATGGAAAACTTAATCAATAAATATTTCCGTCCCGGCCGTCTGCCTCACATCTGGTGCCCTGGCTGTGGCAACGGCGTTATCACCGGCTGTATCGTAAAAGCAATTGATAAGCTGGCTTTGGAAAAAGATAATGTTGCTGTTATTTCCGGTATCGGCTGCTCCAGCCGTGCTTCCGGTTATCTTGACTTCAACACCGTTCACTCTGCTCACGGTCGTGCTTTGCCCGTAGCAACCGGTGTTAAATTGGCAGACCCGTCCCTCAACGTAATCGTTGTTACCGGTGACGGCGACGCTACTGCAATCGGCGGCAACCACTTAATTCACGCTGCTCGCCGTAACATTGATATGACCGTTGTACTGTTCAACAACAATATTTACGGTATGACCGGTGGCCAATATTCTCCGCTGACCCCTCAAGGCAGCAAAGCTACCACCGCTCCCTACGAAACCATTGAACCTGCATTTGACATTACCGAACTGGCAAAAGCAGCAGGCGCAACCTTCGTTGCACGCGGCACTACCTTCCACGCACAAATCCTCACTGATTTGATTGCTAAAGGTATCCAACACAAAGGTTTCAGCCTTATCGAAGCTGTTTCCGGTTGCCCCATCTCCTTCGGTCGTCAAAACAAAATTGGCGGTCCTGCTGATATGATGAAATGGCAACGCGACCACGCAGTAATGCTGGCAGCTTGGAATAAACTTACCGATGAACAAAAAGCTGGCAAATTCCCCATCGGCGTTCTTCACGAAGACAACACCCGTAAGGAATACACCGAAGCTTATGATGAACTTATCGCTCGTGCACAGGGAGGTAATAAATAATGAAACAAGAATTACGTTTATCCGGCACCGGCGGTCAAGGCTTGATTCTTGCCGGCATCATCTTAGCTGAAGCAGCTCTCCTGGATGGCAAGCTGGCCATCCAATCCCAATCCTATGGTCCGGAAGCACGCGGTGGCTCCTCTAAATCCGAGGTTATGATTTCTGAAGACGCTATCCACTTCCCCAAAGTTACCGAACCTAACCTGCTCCTTGCAATGAGCCAAGAAGCTGCTAACAAATACAGCGCTGACCTTTCTCCGGAAAGCATCCTCGTTACCGATAGCCTTTTCGTAAGCAAACTGCCTGCTCACACCGGCAAAGTTTACGAACTGCCCATCACCCATTCTGCAAAAGAAATTTTGGGCAAAGCACTCTTCGCTAACATCATCGCATTAGGTGCATTGGTAAAAATTACCAACATCGTTTCCGAAGAATCCTTGGTTAAAGCAGTTTTGAACCGCGTTCCCAAAGGAACTGAAGAACTTAACAAAAAAGCTCTGCAAATTGGTATGGACTTGGTAAAATAATAGTCTAAGAAATAACAAAGGCTCTCAAAATGCGGAGCCTTATTTTTTATGAAGTTCTTACCAGAGACCGATAACTTTCCACCAGATGGTGCCAACGCCCAAGAAGCAGATTAAGTTTACGATGGAAACGATGAAACCAATCTTCCACCATTCAGCTTGGGTCAGGTAGCCAGCGCCAAAGTAAATGGGAGCAGGACCAGTTGCATAGTGGGTCAAACCGCCCATAATACCGGTTAAGCTTGCCAATGCCATAGCACTCAGGCCAGCAGGAGCACCAGCTTCTACAGCAACAGCTACGAAAGCTGCGAACATTGCAGATACGTGAGCAGAAAGGCTGGCAAAACCATAGTGAGCATACATATAGATGATTGCCAAAATGAGGAGCGCAGTGATACCGCTGATACCACCCATGTTAGCAGCAACGATTTTTGCAAACCAAGCGATGAAGCCGGATTTGTTCAATGCAGTTGCAAGGCTCATCAAGCCGCCCATCCAAACCAGGGTGTCCCAAGCGCCTTTTTCTTTAATAACGTCGTCCCATTCGATAGCGTGACGGCACAGCATCAAGCCAATGCACACCAGTGCAATCATGGTAGCGTTAAAGCCAGTGAAGGAAGAGGTTGCCCACATGCCAAGAGCAAGGAGGAATACGCCAAGAACAGTTTTTTCGTCGCCGCTCATGGGACCCATTGCTTCCAATTCTTTGCGAGCAATTTCCGGAGCTTCCGGAGTTTCTTTCAGTTCAGGCGGGAAGAGTTTGTAAATCAGGTACGGGCAAATAATCAAAGCCAATACACCGGGAACGATACAAGCCAGTGCCCAACCGCCCCAAGAAATGTTAACGCCTGCTGCTTGAGCTGCCAAAGCTACGCACAAGGAGTTAGGTGCAACAGAGGTAATAAACATGGAGGAAGTGATGCAGTCTGCTTGGAAAGTAGATTTCATCAAGTAAGCGCCAATGCGTTTTCTGGATTTTTCGTCCGGTTCGGATTCAAAAGCAGAGCACAAGCTGCGAACTACCGGGAACAGGATACCGCCGCCACGAGCAGTGTTGGACGGAGTTGCCGGAGAGATAATCAAGTCGGTAATTGCCATAGTGTAGCCAAGCTTCAAGGAGCTGCTACCAATTGCCGCCATAATTTTATACGCAATTCTTTTGCCAAGACCAGATTTAATAAATCCAAGTGCAAATAAGAAGGCACTAACAATCAACCAAATGGTTGCATTGCCAAAGCCAGCTAGCGCTTCAGCAGGTTTAACTACTTTAAGGAAGCCAGTCAAGCCTACGGAAATAAGTGCGATTGCGCCAATGGGCAGCGGATGGAGAATGAAGCCTACAATGGTAGCAACAAAGATTGCAAATACTTTCATTGCTTGAGGCTTCAAGCCTTCAGGCACAGGCATAAACCAAATTGCCAAGCCTACGAGAATAGTGAAGAGACCTTTTTGGAAATTAGTTTTTAACATAAGTTCACCTCTTTTTAATGTGATGCTTATATTATACACCACGCTTTCAAAAAAGTGTATACTATTTCTCTGTATACTTTCCTAAATGAAGTTTTCTTTAACTAAAAAATTTAACTCACCGTTCAAAAAGAAAAGAGCAGACACGAAGTCTGCCCTTTAAATACAGTATTAAGCTTGTTCTTCCTCAGCAATTGCTTCAGCTTTAAGGTCGCCGTTGAGCACAGCCATAAACTCTTCACCAGTGATGGTTTCTTTTTCCAAGAGGAAGTTCGCCAGCTCGTCCAGCTTGTCGCGGTTGTCAGCAAGAATTGCTCTAGCCTTAGCGTGTGCTTCTTTAATGATTTCCAAAACCTTGGCATCAATCTTGCCTGCGGTCTCTGCACTACATTGGAGGGAAGCGTCGCCACCAAGATACATATTGTTGATGACTTCGGTTGCCATCATATCGAACTCTTCCGTCATACCAAGGCGGGTCACCATTGCCCGGGCAATACGAGTTGCCTGCTCAATGTCGTTCGCCGCGCCGGAAGTAATACTACCAAAGACAATCTCTTCCGCGCTACGACCACCTGTAATAGTAACAATCTTGTTAAAAAGCTCTTCCTTCTTCATCAGAACGGAATCGTTTTCAGCAATTTGCATGGTATAGCCCAGCGCACCATTAGTGCGGGGGATAATGGTAATCTTATGTACAGGCGCAGAATGTTTTTGCATTGCTGCCACCAGTGCGTGACCAATTTCATGGTAAGCAATAACTTTCTTTTCTTCCGGAGAAATTACTGCGCCCTTACGTTGGTAACCTGCGATAACAACTTCAATGGATTCTTCCAAATCAGCTTGCTCAACTAACTTACGTTGCATCTTCACTGCACGAAGCGCTGCTTCATTGACAATGTTAGCAAGCTCAGCACCAGAAGCACCGGCAGTTGCTCTCGCCAGTTCGCGGAAGTCAACGTCGTCAGCAATCTTAATATTTTTAGCGTGTACGCGGAGGATTGCCTCACGACCTTGTAAGTCGGGAAGCTCAACCGGAATGCGTCTGTCAAAACGTCCGGGGCGAAGCAATGCTTTATCCAAAGTTTCAGGACGGTTAGTCGCCGCCAAGATTACTACGCCCTTGCTACCGTCGAAGCCGTCCATTTCAGACAGCAGTTGGTTCAAGGTTTGCTCACGCTCGTCATTGCCACCAAATTGTCCGCTATCTCTACGCTTACCAATAGCATCAATTTCGTCGATGAACACAATGCAGGGAGCTTTCTCCTCTGCTTGTTTAAACAAATCGCGGACACGGGCAGCACCCATGCCTACGAACATTTCGATAAATTCACTGCCGCTAATGGAGAAGAAGGGAACCTTCGCTTCACCAGCCACAGCTTTTGCCAGCAAGGTCTTGCCTGTACCCGGAGGGCCTACGAGGAGGGCACCCTTGGGCATATTAGCACCAATTTCTTTATATTTGGCAGGATTGTGGAGGAAATCCACCATTTCCATCAAGGCTTCCTTAGCTTCGTCCTGACCTGCTACGTCAGCAAAGCTTTTACCGGTTTGCGCCTCAACGTACACCTTGGCATTGCTTTTACCAAAAGTCATGGCATTGCCACCACCCATACGGTTACCCATATAGCGCATAAAGAGCTGTCCTAAACCGAAGAACAGCAAAATGGGGAACACCCAATTTTTAAAAAAGCTTACGATAAAGCTATCTTCCTTGGGAACAACTTGGCTGAACTCAACCTTACTATTCATCAAACGTTCAACCAGCTGCGGGTCATACACACGACCGGTAACATAAATTTGTTGCTCGTCCGTACCCTTGCCCAACGCAGCAATACGCTTGTCAGTAATTTCTACTTTGCTAAACTTATCCTCGTCCACCATTTGAATGAAGGCACCGTAGGAAAGCTCGTGCACCTTCGGACTAAAGAAAGTAGGCACGATGTATGTGTTAATGACCATGATAAACAAAATGGTCATAACGTAGTAGTAAATTAAAGGCTTTTGCTTTTTGTTATCACCCATACCATCAACTCCTTGTAAATTCAAAATCTTTACCTATATAATAACGTAGGGTCAAAATTTTCACAAACGAAAAAATTGTAAACTGTGTTATAATAAAGAGGTTACTAAGTATATAAGGAAGATTTTATGAACCCCAACAGCATTTTTGAATACGTAAAGAACAATATAGATGAAGAAGGTCGTTTCGTAGGCGATGTTCTGCCTGACGACCCCATGCCCACAGTTCCCAGACCTCTTGGCGCAGAAGACGCTTACTACTACACTACGGAAGTTCCTCCCGATGTGGAAGGAGCAGAACAAACTGTAAAGCTTCTGAAGCAACACCTTGCCATTCCCTGTTTGGAAAGCAAGCGCCGCCTGTACGACCATCTTTGCAAAATCGTAGTTGCCGGTATCTGCGACTCCTTTTTAGAAAAATTTACTACTGACGACTTGACTCCTGAAATTATGGAATTGGCGGAAGAATTTTTCTACAACAGTTCTCACCGCGAACCAGTGAAGTTTTCCATGCTCATCTTCGGGTTGTACGGTATGGAAAGCGTAAAAGAACAGCTCCCCGATTTGTGGGAAGACCTTATGACCCTCGCCCGTTGCGAAGAATTTACCTTCTTCTTCCTGTACAGCTGCCGTGCCACCAATTTTGCACCCCAAGAAGAAGTTTGGCAACTGCTTCATTGTACCAAAAGCTGGGGTAAAGTTTACGCCATTAACTCCGCAGAGTTCAACACTCCTGGCAAACAGCAGTGGCTTATCGAAAACGGTTACGATTTAAACATCGAATACCCTCCTCTTTCCGTAAAGATGATTATCGAGGGCAAGCTTAGCGAGGCATTAGAAGCTTCAGAAATTGATTACGCTACCTACAAAGGAGCAGCAGCAATTTTAAATAACTTTTTATTGCTTCTCAACAATTTTGCCCCTGCCGTTATCGAGCAAAACTTCAATACTACTTCTATTGATTTAGAAGACCTTTTAACTAAACTACTCCATCACGCACAAAACTTTGCCACCAAACCAGAAGAAATTTTAGATATCGTGGCACTTTGCATTGGCTTGAACACCTTGGTTGATACCCAAAACTGGTATAAGCTTTCTGCCAACCAATGCCACACCATCATCGCAGCCTGCGACAAAATTATTTATCAAAGAGATTGGCAAGCAGAAATTGACACTACCCTCATTACAGCAGAAGGTGTGAACTATCCGCTGTGCGATTTTGCTTACGAGCTGGACATTGATATCTGGTCTCGTCTCTTCTCCTACTTCTGTGAGCATCCTACAGAAATTCAACTGCTCCCCTACTTACTTGCCTACACTGGTGATGACCGCTCTGAAAAAGTTTTGAACGTCGTAGAACAAAACATCTACCAATATATTATTGACCAAAACGCTCTCTTAGTCCCCTTGCGTTATCTGCGTAACCATCCGGGCAAAGGCGTGGGAATCATCATAGCAGCCTTAACCTCTTTATACGATTGGCCTCGCGGTATCGCTTGCATGATCTTGGACGAATGGGGTTCTGACCATTTAACTCCAGCTTTACGTCACGCACTGCACACCGCTCAAGGCTTGAGCAATCACCCCGTTGTCAACGCACGCATTGAGGCATTACTAACTGGTAAAAAATATAAAATCGAAGACGTCGTAGAATAAGCAAAAGCTCCGCACGCATGCGGAGCTTTTAATTTTATATAACTAATTTCTGGTATGCAGATATCTTGCCAAATACACAAAAGGAGTATCTAACAGGCTTGTTACGAAAAAGACCACGTAACTAAATACGATGATTTCCATCAACACTTCACTACTATACACGCCATAGAACGCACCTATGGTAAAAAGGATAGTATTCAGAAACTGGGATATCATAGTGGAACCATTATTACGAATCCACAAATATTTCCTGCTGCTGCCAAACTTTTTACTGGTGTAGGACCACCACCAATGATAAAGCCACACATCAAATTTTTGCACAATAGCATATACCAAAAGTCCCATCAGCATAATGCGCGGAGTGTTAGTAAAAACTGCGACGATGTGAGGAAAAACAATATCTTCTGGTGCAGGAGTATAGTGCAACCAAAACTGGGACAGTACTATAAAAGTAACGGAAGATAAAATACCAACATTAACTGCGGTATTCGCCTGCTTCTTACCATACAGCTCACTTAAAATATCCGTCACCAAAAAGGTGGAAGCAAAAAGGATGTTCCCCAAGGTTTGTTGCATACCAAAGGCTTCAACCAAAACCATTACCTCGATGTTAGCAGCAATGGTGGCAAGCACCGTCCAGCAGTACAGTCCTTTTTCTTTTAAAAAGTAGTGCCACAGAATGACGCTGCTATAAACAAAAATTAAGTTTAAAATCAGTAAAACTTCGTTATTCATTAAACTCCTACTCCAAAATCTGTGTTGTTAAGTAAAATATCAACCTGCTCATTATCCTTATATAAAGGATAAACTTCACGCTTAAAGATTTCTATTACACCATAGTCAGGTTTAATAGGCTTAGTGTTTTCTACCATAATATTTACGCATACGCGGTCAAAATATTTTAAACCTAACTCAATATCCCGCAACATACCTTCTTTACTTTGACCGGGCAAGCCTTGCAACAAACAAACTTGATTAAAATATTTGGCAATCTCTTCTGGGGTTGCATCATCCAAATCACAAAAGCTTCCTGAATTAATTACTTCCAGACTGCCAAATTCTCCTGTAACCTGCGCTAAGACCTTACTATTTAACTGAAAGTTAGCTTGTTCATCTAAACTGAAATCAGTATGGTAATCACAAAAGCGACAACGACGCCATTTGCAACCATTACCACGCAAAAGTACAATTTCACAGGGTTCTTCTCTAAAATTTTTGAGTATCTACAATCAAAAGGAACATTAGACATCTTTCTCACCAAAATAAAAAAAGGGCACACTACGGCACCCAAAATATACTGACTTTGTACTCAGCGGTTCCGTAGTTTTGTTTTAAGACAGGATGGTCACGAACTGTCTGTTATAAAATTACATTGCTATTATAACTGTACGCTTGTAGTTTTGCAAGCAAAAACGCCCACACTTTTGTGTGGGCGTCACTTTACTTTTGGAGCTGCTAACAGGGTTCGAACCTGCGACCCTCTCATTACGAATGAGATGCTCTACCGGCTGAGCTATAGCAGCCTGTTAAGCATTATTCTTTATTCAGCCAAAGCTTTTTTGCTTTTGCGGCCTCTAGTTTTTTTCACACTGTTAATGCCAGATTTTTTAATAACCTTTGCCAATTCTGCGATGATGTGCAACTCATCAACAGAGCAGTCTTGCAAAAGCTCGGACAATTCGTTGTGAAAAATTCTTTCACTGCGATGAATGTTATCACACAACAATTCATCAACAGAAACATCTAATACGTTAGCCAAATGGATAATGGTGGGCAAGCCCAATTTAGTATTGCCAGTTTCGATATTGCTAATATGGGGAGTGGACAAGCCGGTAATTTTCGCAATGTTACCTTGAGTAACACCTTTACGAACACGCGCTGCTTTAATACGTACCCCTATAGCTTTATAATCTATATCCATTTTCAACAGAACCCTCTCCTTTTAGACCTACGTGGAATAATATTTTATGTGCTTTTTGCACCGTCAGTGCTTTATATTATAGACCAAAAGGATTGTTAAGGCAAGGAAAAAACCACGTATTTTCGCCACTTTTCGGCAATTTTAATTCTTTTTAAGCAAAGGAACTGTCAGGCTTCCTTGAGGCATTAAAACAACTTTATAATCTGTACCAACATTCTTTTCAGCCAGTTTAATTGCTTCATCAACAGTATCAACTGCTTCAAAAAGTAAGTCTTTTGCAATCTTTTTATCGAGTGCAGATACAAGAATGAATTTTGCTTTTTTCATCAAACGGGTAATTGCAAAAGCTTTATGAGCACCGATGACAAAGTTCTTTTCCAATTGAGCTTTGATTGCATCAGGAGACGGATTTTCTTGCAAAGCTTTTTCCAATGCCGCACTACCGCTACCTTCTTCACATTCACCAATGATAATTACAACGCCACCTTCTTTAACTGCACACCAAGCGTTGTCCATGGTTTTTTGCAGTTGGTAAACATTGATATCTTTCGGATAGCCGCCGCAAGAAGCGATAACTACATCAGCAGGTTCATCAATTTCTACACCATAAACTTTGTCTACAAATTTACATGCTTCAATGTGAGCCCTGTCCCAATCGCCAGCAAAGATTTTTACAAATTCTTTTTTAGCATCCAAAATTGCGTTGAAAAGGAAGAGCTTATGTTCTTTCGCAAAAAGACGCACACCTTCCATTTGGTCATCGTAAACCGGGTTGCCGTGAAGCTTACCAAGTTGAGAGTTAGGGCTCATCATCAAGCTATGATTTCTGCGTACAGTTTCCATTGCAGATACGCCCGGTAAAATAGCCTTACGACCACCGCCAAAGCCAGCAAAGAAGTGATGTACAATGGTACCGGTCATAATAACCAGGTCAACATCGCAGATTAATTTATTAATCCATACGGGGGTACCAAAAGAGGTTTCACCAAAATATTCAAAGTCATCTGCAGCATTGCAGTCACTGTTGTACATCGGCAAGCGTTTAGCAACATCTTCGCCAACAGCTTCTACCATTTCTTCATCAGTCATTTTACGATGAGTCCCAAGAGCGAATACGATGCGCATATCTTCATCTTTAATACCAAGCTTGTTCATTTCGTTAACAAGTACAGGCATAAAGTCAAAGCTGTTTGCTACGCGGGTAGGGTCATTGCAAATGAAAGCAACCTTTTGTCCAGGTTTAACCAGTTCGTTAATGGGAGCGCTATTAATAGGATGATAGATGGCATCCAAAATAGAAGCCTTCAAATTTTCAATAGGGGGCATTTCTGCTACTTTGATTTCTGCAATCACACGGTCTTGATCCAAAGAGAAATCCTTGTATCCATGTCCGTATTTGTAAGAATAATTAGCTAAGGTCATTGTGGCACCTCCGTTTAAAATATATCTGCTTTCATTTTAACATAAGCAGAGTAGTTCAGACAAAGTTTTTCGTAATAAAAAAGCGACGCCCGTAAGCGTCGCTTTTATTTGTTAAAGGGCTGCTACCAAATACCCAATTGCGCAACCAAGAACGGTGAGAGTAATCATCATCGGGTCAGCAATGGAAGTGCGATAGTTTTCCGGATTGTATCTCTTTCTTTGACGGAAAGGACGAGCATCCAAGAATTCCATGGGGTTCGCAGTCAATTCCATGAATTTTTCGTACATTACTTGCCAAGCACTACCAAGAGCACTGCAAAGTGCACAGAAAATCATGCTGGTTTCTTTCACTACGATAACGAAAGGTTTACGATAGAACCAGTCGGTGTCGAGGCTGATGGCAGTATGCGGTTCCATATGGGACAAGTACATCATGAAGGGAACCATTGCCATACCTAACATTTGCACGTATTGCAGAATGTGTTCCGGCAAAAAAGGATGATAAGCCGGAGCTTCGAAAGGCAAATATTGGTAGAGCAAACCAGGGCATACACCGTACAAGAAGCACAGGGAAGCACCCATACCCATTGCCACTTTCATATTAAAGGGCAACGGAGTGTTGATTTCCACACCTTTGTCGTCCTTACGCAAGAAGATGAAGTAACCCATCTTCAAAGGAATGGATAAGAAGGTACCGATACTAGCGATTTCCAACAAAGTATAAACCATACCTTGACCTGCAGCGTAAGCTGCGTTTACAGTAATCGCCTTACTTACGAAACCGTTAAATAAAGGAATACCGGAAATAGAGAATGCTGCTGCGAAGAAACAAAGGCAAACAAAGGGCATCTTCTTCGCCATATTGCCAAGCTTGTTGATGTGACCAATACCAGTTGCATACATAATGGCACCAGCGCACATAAAGAGCAAGGATTTAAAGAGAATATCGCAGAAAGCATGGGCAGTTGCACCGTTCATAGCAAGACCAGTACCAATGCCTGCGCCTGCAACCATAAAACCAGTTTGACTGATGATATGGTGAGCCAAGAGTCTGCGCATATCGTTTTCCATAATCGCGTAGCATGCACCGTAGAGTGCCATCAGTACGCCACCCCACATAATCAGTTCGCTACCTGCGAACACGCGTAGCAGTGCGTAAACTGCAACCTTAGTAGTCAAGCAGCTCATGAATACGCCACCGGTAATGGTGGAGTTTGCATAAGCATCTACCAGCCAAGCGTTGACAGGAGGCATTGCCACGTTTACACAAATACCAACGAGCATCAGCCAGTAAGTATAATCGTGAGGACCATTTACCATATTGGCAATGGTGGGATCGCCGCCATGACCCAAATGCAGGAAAATACCTGCCAAAAGCAAGTTACCGCCAAACATATGAACCAAGAGGTAACGGAAACCGGCACGACGAGAAATTTTACTATCTTTACACCATACCAGGAATACGGAAGTTACTGCCATTGCTTCCCAGAAGAAAATCAAGGTCAGCCAGTCTTTCGCAAGAGTTACACCAATGGCGCAGCCTGCGTAAGCCATAGCACAGAGAGCTTCCATACGGTTTTCATTATGACAAGCATAAATACCGCTGATAAGTGCCAACACAGAAAAGATAAAGGTGAAAATCCAGCTGAGTTTATCGACATGGAGAATACCTAATTTATAGCCACGTACAAATTCAGTGGTTACGTCAGTACCAAGTTGCAGATTGTAAGCAACATAAAGCGCTGCCAAAGGACCTACAGCTAACAATACTTTACGTACGCATTTAGGTGCGATCATGGCAAGCAAGCCTACCAGGACAAGGATTATGCCCGGATGCATCATCATCTCACTCATCATCATCACCTACACTTTCATAATAATCTTCATCGCGCTGCAGGATAGGAGCCATAATCATTTTGGAAACTATAATTAAAGCCCAGCAACCAACGAAGCCGAAGAAAATGTTGTAGCCAAAGGGTAACGGCCACCAATGCGCACCGTGCATATGCACACCGCACATTTCTGCTACTGCGGACAAAGCCAGTACTACAGTAACAATCATGTAAACTGTCTTCTTAGTCATTACAGCCACCCCCCGTTCCAGCCTGCGGTAATAGCATTAGCAGCCATTGTCGCCAATTTGTAGAAGTGAGGATAGAAGTTAGGAACAACACCTAAAATCGCAGCCATTATAGTAGTTACGCAAATGGGAACCAGCATACGATAGCTGATTTCGCCATATTCACGGAAGCCTTCCTGCGGGTCTTTACGGAAGTAAGCCATTTGGCAAATAGGCATCAAGTAAGCAGCTGCCAAAAGTGCGGAAGCAACCCAAACCAAAATGTACAAGGGCTTGCCAGCCTGCAATGCACCAAGAGCCAAATTCCACTTACTAATAAAGCCTACCAAGAAGGGCATACCTGCGATACCAAGAGAAGCAATAGTAAAGCAAGCCATAGTTATGGGCAGTTTCTTGGATATGCCGTACAACTCGCTAATATATTCGCGGTGAGTACGAGCGATAATCAAGCCTGCGCACATAAAGAGAGTAATCTTCATAACTGCATGGGCAACAAGGTGGAGGTACGCACCTTTAATGCTCAAGGGAGAAAGCAGCGCCGCACCCAAAACGATGTAGGAAAGCTGACCGATAGTGGAAAAAGCTAAACGACGTTTCAAATGGTCTTGACGCAATGCAATCAAGGAAGAAACCAAAATACTTGTAGCTGCTGCCCAAGCCAGCACATCAATAATGCCCAGCTGAGCCAACAGTTTAGGACCAAATACAAAACCGATGATACGCAATACGCAGAATACACCGGTCTTAACTACTGCAACGGCGTGGAGCAACGCAGAAACCGGGGTCGGTGCTACCATCGCTGCAGGCAACCAACCATGCAAAGGCATTACTGCTGCTTTTACAGAACCTGCCAAAATCATGATTACGAAGGCAAGCTGCAACGCCCAACGGGGAGCAGATTCGTAAGTCAAGAAGCCGCCTGCGGTAAAGGACATGGTACCAGTGATGCAGTAAACCATTACTACGCCAGCCAAGAATAATTGACCGGAAATTAAAGTATAAATCAAATACTTACGGCTCGCCATCAAAGCCTCAGCATTACGTTTATGTAATACCAAAGGATAGCTTGCCAGGGTTAACATTTCGTAGAACAAGAAGAAGGTCAACAGGTTTTCTGCCATTGCAATACCCATTACGGAGCTCATGCAGATTGCAAATGCTGCAAAATAACCAGTTTGTTCTTTTTCATGGTGACAACGCATGTAACCAATAGAATAGAAGTTAATGGGAACCCAAAGCATAGAAGCAAGTACGGCAAAGACCATACCAGCCGGGTCAGTACGCAGGGTCCAACCAACAGTATCAGTGAGCTGGCACATAGTGTATTCATAAACATTGCCGTTCAAAACTTCCGGCAACATGGAAGTCACTATGCCAAACATAATTACGGAAGCGATTACGCTCCAAGTTTCACGAATATTAGGCCATCTTCTGCTGAAAGCAATCAAAATTGCTGCTAAGAAGGGAACACCTACTGCCAGAAAAGGTCTGCAATCAATCATAGTCATTTCAGCAACACCTCCGGCAATCCTATTTTAATAATATCAGTTACAATATCCACGCTGTAGAAACCCAAAGCTACGATACCAATACCGGTAACAGCAATCGGTAACGCCATCGGGAAAGGCAATCCCAGCTTACCCTTGTGACGATGCACTTCAGTAAGAGAAGCTTCGCGTTGGACAAACATTTGCTCCAGAATGCGGAAGAAGTAAATTGCGTTAAGCAAGCTACTAATTACCAGCACGCCAATGTAAAAATATTGAGTACTAGTATAAGCACCTAAGAGCAGATACCATTTACTAAAGAACCCGCCAGTAGGAGGAATACCTATCATGGACAAGGCCGCCAAAGTAACGGTAATGGAACTGATTGCAACTTTTTTATTCATACCGCCTAAGCGATAGATGTTAACTTCACCAAAGCGATATTGAATACCACCAATTACGAAGAAGAGCGCACTCTTCATGAATGCGTGGTTGATAATGTGGAGCACAGCACCGATGAAGCCGTACAAATTGCCCATTGCCAAACCAATAGCGATGTAACCAATTTGCGCTACACTGGAGTATGCCAACATACGACGGAAATCGTATTGAGCAAGCGCCATGATGGAGCCAAGCAGAATGCCTGCCACACCAAGAATACCCAGAACGTCAAGAGCTGCTTTTACAGCCGGAGTATCCACGCCGAACATAAAGAACAGGAAGCGGATCATTGCATAAGCAGGAACCTTACTCATGCAACCAGCAATGAAAGCTGCGGAACCAGGATGTGCATAGTTATATGCGTCAGGTTGCCAACCGTGAAGCGGGAACAAAGCCATCTTGATACCGAAGCCTACTACAAAGCAAGCCAACGCCAAAGCAAAGAGCGGATAATTCAAGAACTCAGCCGCACGCACTGCCATATCTGCCATATTCAAAGTACCTGTCAACGCATACATGTAACCAACACCTAAGAGGTACAGGGAAGCACCAATGGTACCGATAAGCAAATATCTAAATGCTGCCAGCATAGACTTCTTGCCACCAATAGCAATCAAGCCGTAGCCGGAAAGAGACATAACTTCAAGGAAAACGTACAGGTTAAATACGTCACCGGTAATTACCATACCGCACATACCAACGGTCATCAAACCATATAATGTGTAGTACCCACCGATATGCAGCCAGCCTTCTTCTTTTACGAAAGGCAAGCTGTACAAAGAGCCCAACAGAGCAATAAAGGTAATCAAAACTGCTAAAGCACCACTGATAGGGTCAATAACAAATTCAATACCAAGGGGCGGTTGCCAGTTACCCATCCAATAATGGAGAGCCTTGCCACCGTCAGCAATAACCTGTTGCAAGGAAGACACTGCGCTCAAGAACGCACCTGCGATAGACGCAATTACAATCCAAGAACCAAGGTTCTTTTGAATGCGACTAAAGAGCATGCAAAGCAGTGCTGCTGAAACAGGAAGTAATACGATGAAAAGCGGAGCATGCTGCGTCATTTGCTAGCCCTCCTCAAAACCTCTACCTCTTCTACAGAGCCGTAGATTTCTTTGATGCGCATCAACAGCGCCAAAGCTACGCCCGTAGTACCAAGGCTTACTACGATGGCAGTAAGCATTAAGCCATGAGGCAAGGGGTTAATGTAGGCATTTGGGTTATTAGTGATGCCGTCAAGTACAGGTACCATAGCTCCGTCCTTTTGAGCGAAGCACAAGTAGAAGTAAATTACAGCAACCTGCATAACGTTCATAGCCATAACTTTCTTCATATAATTCTTAGCCAAAACCATACCATAAATGCCTAAGAAAAATAAAATCATAACAAGGGAGTAGATGCCTTTAGTTCTTAAAAATTCATTCAATACTTCCATCATCGTCACCCCTCTTTATAATAGAATCCATCAAGTTGATGATTGTCATCATTACGCACATGGTTACACCAATTTCAATGATGAAAATTGCCATAGCGTGCATTTCGTGTTTAGGCTCCATAACAATCGGCATAAAATCATATTCCAAGAATTTGCCGCCGCCAAACAGAGTTACCCAACCAACGAAAGTATAAATAAAAGTACCAACACCAGCTAAAACCACGGAGTTTTTGCCACTAACATTGAACTTAGCGTCTTCACCCAAAATCATACGGGAAAGCAGTACGCCCACTGCTAAAAGTGCACCAGCTTGGAAGCCACCGCCCGGAGAATATTCACCGAAGCAAAGGATATACACGCCGTACACAATGCTGAAGGGCACTAATAATCTAAACGCAGTACTTAAAACGATACCGCCAAAACCTTGTCTCATTTAATTACCTCCCCTTCTTCCGGATCCTCCGGTTCTTCTTCGGGGCGTCTGCCAACCTTATTGCTGGTCAAAAGCAGAACTGTGGTCAAACCTGCCAAGAACATTACGCCGGTTTCCCACATGGTATCGAAGCCTCTGTAGTCGATGATGACACCGGTAACTACGTTAGGAGAACCGGTATCTTCCACACTACGGGAGATATAGGATGGAGTAACATGCTGGTTAGGTGCGTTATTCACATCGCCAATCTCCGGCAAATAGGTTACAAAAGAGCAGAACATGCCAGTTATAACCGCCAGTAATACAGCTACTAATCCGCGCATTATTTACACCACCTATCAATTTTCTTCAAGGAAGCTACAAAGAAGATTGTAGAGATTGTGCCAATAACTGCTTCCGTAAAAGCAACGTCAGGTGCACCCATCATAAAATACAGGAGCACTGCGCAGAAGCTGAAGCCACTGTAAATTACAGCTGCGCTCAGCAAATCCTTACAGAAGATTACCGCACAGGTAATGAGAATTAAGAAAACAAGCAATACAGCCTCAATGATGTATATTTGCATCTTCGTCTTCCTCCTTCTCTAAATCCTTCAGTGTCCAAACCCTATGACCAGATTTATAAGCAGCTTTGCCTAAAATGTGGGAGCCAATGGGGTTCGCCAAGAATACAATGGTAAATACCAAAGCCATTTTCAAAGCAGTAATGGTCAATCCTTCGTAGATAATCAAACCAATGAAGGAAAGCATACAGCCTAAAGTTTCACTGTTACCGGACGCATGAATTCTAGAATAAAAGTCCGGCAGTCGCAGCATACCAATGGCAGAACCGATAAAGAATACGGAACCGCCCAAGATGAACAATGCTGCGAGAATTTCTCTGATGGTAAAATCACAAATCATATGTTTTTACCTCCCAGGAACTTAGCAATAATTACGGAGCCTACAAAACCTAACAACGCATAAGAAATTGCGATGTCCACGTACATGTCGGGACGATTATCAACGTAACCAAAAAGCACCAAAAGCAAAATAGTATCAGCGCCGATTACGCCCAAGCCATTCATACGGTCGTAAACTGTAGGACCTTGGAACACACGTTGCAGCATCATGGCAATTACGAAGATGATGGAAACCATGAGAATTACAAAAATTATATTCATAGTTTATTCCTCCTCTTCTACCACGGCGAAGTCAAGTTCTTCACCAAATAAATCTGCAACTTTCTTTTGGAAGCTACCATCCAGCACACCTTCCGCCGCACCTACAGTCAAGGCGTGGATTTCAAATAATCCCTCGTCATCAACATTAAGAGTTACAGTACCGGGAGTAAGGGTGATGGAGTTAGCTAACACAACGTAAGCCATGGGATTATCTACTCTAAAGTAAAAACGTACAACCTTCGGATCGATATCTAACTCTTGGCTAGTAGTTGCCTTTAAAACATCAATGTTTGCCAGCACCAATTGCCACATCAGCCAACCAGTATAGCTAATGAATTTAAAGATTGGCACTCCAAACACAAAATATTTTTTGCTACCGTCTCTATTGGGAACGAGTAACAAGGGATAGCACAGCCACACCGTTGTAGCCGCTGTAATAATTCCATAGATTACGAACTTAGTTTTCAGCGAGCCAGCCAATGCCATCCAAAATGCAAAAAGCAAAAGGAATAGACACACCTTATGTACCATCGGTGAACCGACAATTCTTGCATTATCTACGCTTTCTTGTTTTACCACGGTTACCACCTTTCTTCATTTATAATTCTTTGCCGTCTGACTTCTCCAACAGCAGAAAAAGCAATAAGGGGACACTACGCCCTATTTCTTTAATTCTATAAATAATTTGACAAAAAGACACAAAATCCTGCCTACATTCTCGGCTTTTGAAAAATTTGTGAAGGATTAAGGAATTAAAGAAATTTCTTGGAACTGGCAAGCCTCTGCAGGCAACATACGTGCCGCCAAACGTTTTACCCTTTCTAAATCAGCAGTGCAGCAAATTTTTACACTACCTTGCTCCTCATTATTAAGCAAGCCATTTGCTTCCAAAGAAGCCTTGGACAATTTAGCAGTTGCTTCCGCCGGGTCAATGACTGTTACTACCTCTCCAAATTCAGCTTCAACTACATCTTTAATGAATGGATAGTGAGTGCAAGACAAAATCAAAGCGTCAATGCCAGCTTCCTTTAAGGGAGCAGCGTACTCAGCAACAGCTTCCGCAACAGCAGGGTCACCAAATTGCTCCCCCTCAATCAAAGGCACGAACTTGGGACAAGCCATGAGATAAACTTCCGCACTGCTATCCGCTGCCAAAATCGCTTTCTTGTGGGCTTCCGTACTAATAGTAAATTGGGTAGCGAATACACCAATCTTTTTCTTCTTGCTTGCTTCCAGCAAAAGCTGCTCGCCCTTGGACATACCAATCAGCTCAAAGGGATGTTCCTTTTTCAAACTATCGACGCCTAACATGGTCAAAGTATTGCAAGCGATAACAACCTGTTTTACGCCTTGACGTTCTAACCAAGAGATAATCTCCTCAACGAATTGACGAATCTCTCCTTCACTGCGACTACCGTAGGGAGTACGAGCAGTATCACCAACATATATAAAATTTTCCTGAGGCAGCATTTGGTGCAAAACTTTCAACACCGAAAGACCGCCAACACCGGAATCTAATACACCAATGGGTGCGTTGCTTCTCATAAAAAGCACCTCCTATTTTTGACAAAGTTCCTCAACAGAATTGCCACACCTATTATAGCACTTTATGATGCTTAACCCAAATAAAAACAGGTAC